>JBPPMZ010000087.1:0-29755 GCA_051306295.1 Candidatus Limnocylindrales bacterium | reverse complement strand
TCAGCGGGGGTGCAGGTCATCGTGCCGCTTCCCTGATCCTGGATCTCGCCGGCACTTCGGCAGACAGCATCGGGCGCTGTCACGTTGAGGATGCCGCCGCCTGTCCGGCTCAGGCCGATATTGCTGCCGTCGCCGCAGGCGTCACCGGTGGAGTTCGATTGGACGTTGGAGGCGGCGTTCACCGTGCCCGTGCCCGAGATGTGGATCGCCTTGCATGCGTCCGGAGAGAGGGCGAGCATCCCGAACGAGTAGGTGACGCCCTGCTGATTTGCCGCGACGGCGCGCGCGCCGACCGACCAGCTCGTGCGGCCGATAACGCCGGCGAAGATGGCGGACCGACTCGACTCGATCCGCACCTCGACGAAGCCGGGAAAGCCGCGGTACGGGCCGTCCGTCGCCGGGATGTTGACGAACACGTTTTCGTCCGCGGCCGCGTCGTCGAAGTCGTTGGCGAGCGCGATCGCGCACGCGGCAGCCACCGCCGCATTCCCGGAACCACCGGCGCAGGTGCCGCTGTAGTTCGCGGAACCAGTCACGTACCGCGCGCCGTCCAGCGCGGCGGCGTCGGCGGCGTTCTGCTGATCCCGTCGCTCGAGCAGCGTCATGCCCACGTCGAACGCCAGAGCGGCGACCAGGAACATGAGGACGAGGCCGCCGGCGAACAGGACCAGGACCTGACCGCGCTCGGCGGGCCGGTCAGTTGTTGATGACAAGTCGTGACTCCGCGGTGATGGTGATGGCCGGTAGCGGAACGAGCGGAACCATCGTGTTGTACGTGTAGGTCGCTCGGACCGTGACATCGGAGTCTCGGCCGTTGCCGGTCAAGCCCCATGTTGGCGTCACGACGACGGATGCTCCGAGCACGCCGAATGCCGTGTCCCTGACCTGCTGCACGACCCTGGCTCCTGACCCGTCGTAACAGCCGGATGGCGCGCTTTGTCCAGGCGGCATCGGTCCGCTCGGGCAGAAGGAGTTACTGCCATGGACGATGGCGTAGCGGGCCCCTTCCCGCGTTGCGTTGTTCAGCGTCTGGTAGTACAGGATGAACCGCCCAGCCTCGATGATCCCGAACAGGAGCAGGAAGAAGATCGGGGCCACGAGGGCGAACTCGACCAGTGCCTGACCCACGGACCTGGGCTGCCTGGCGGCCCTCCGAGACACCCAAGAGCCCGTCATGGGAGGCTCAGATCGGTCATGGCAAAGATGCTCGAACGCTGGAACGTCAACTCGCTCGGGACGCCGATCGAGAGTCCAAGCCCGTCCAGGTTGAGTGGGGCGATAAGCCGGAAGTCGTACTCGAGCGTCACCTTCACCCAGCACGGCGTGGAGCGCGTCGGGTCATCGCAGGCGAGAGCCTCGTCGAAGGGACCCCAGGTCGACCCACCATTCCCCGACAACTCGTAGCTGAACGAAGGATTCGCGCAGTCGTCGTCCGGCCCGACATAGTCCGGTAGGGCGCTGGCGGCGGTACATGCCCGCCGTTCCATGTTCGCTTCGGTCCCGCCAGGGACGACAGCGTAGACCGCGGCGTCCCACTTCTGGGATCCGAACGTCCCGAAGTCCGCCGCCTCACGCGCCGCGGATTCGACCGTCAACATCGTCGTGTAGATGCGCGACAGGTCCAGGACCGCGAGCAAGATCACCAACATGATGGGCAGGATCAGCGCGAACTCGACCACGGACTGCCCTCGCTCGAAGGGTCGGGTCCGTCGACGACCTGGGGCGTCGGGGCGGCGCATCATCCCCAACAGGGTCTCCAATCAACAGTAGCGGCGGCCAATCCCCGGACGGCATCGACCTTGTCGGACGCCGAATGGTGTCAGCCTGACCTTGCGGGCTACCTTGCGTCTAGTACGAAAGACCTATCCGAAGTCAACCTTCGGTGCCGCGGGTCACCACTGCGTTCGGTCCACCGACCCTGAAGCGCAGGCCGATGCAGGCGCAAGTCCACTGTCCGGCGCGACCCCTAGGTGCTCGTCGGCTCCGGGGTGTCGTCCGGGTCCGGCGTGTCCTCGGGATCGGGTGTATCGGACGGTCGCGGGGTGTCGTCCGGGTCTGGGGTCTTGCTGGGATCCGGGGTGTCGTCGGGTTCGGGCGTCTCGGTCGGCTCCGGCGTCCCGCCGGTGCCCGACGTCGAATTCGGCGTGCGCGTCGGTCGTTGGGTCGCACCACTTGGTTCCCCGGACTCCGTCGGCTCCGCGGACTCGCTGGGCGACGGAGATCGGCTGGTGGACGGAGACGGCAGCTCGCTTGGCGACGGGGTCGGGACGACCCTTGGCGTCGGCGGCAGCGAGCTGATCGGCGGCAGACTGGGATCGACCGGGAGGGACGGATTCGGCACGTCAACGCCGAGCAGCCGGACCGCGCCGACGGCCCCGAGGGTGCCCACGGAACCGACGGCCAGGGCCACGAGCAGGACGAGTGCGAACGCCTGGGCGCGCACCGCCATCGGCCGACCGCCGGACCAGGTGATCCGCCAGGCATCACGGAGCGCGGCCACAAATCCGGTCGCGAAGCCGCCGGTCGCCACGACACGCGGCGGCGCCGCGGTGGCGATGGCCGCCATGACCCGGTCCTCGAAGTCGGAGCTCGGGCTCGCGCCCTCAGCCTGCGCGAGTGCCTCCAGGTCGCGGGCCGTGGCCAGGAGGCCGGCCGCCTCGGCGTCCGCGATCGGATCTGCCGAACCGTCCCGGAGCTCGCCGGGATCGAACCGGCGGCCCATGCCGCTCATCGCTCGCCCTCCGCCATGACGGCGCGCAGTCGCGCGAGGCCGCGGTGCAGGTGGGTCTTGACCGTGCCCAAGGGCCGGCCGGTCTGCCGTGCGATGTCATCGAGGGATGCTTCAGCGAAGAACCGCAGCGCCACGACTTCACGGTAGGGCTCAGGAAGAGCGGTCACGGCTGCGCGGATCTCGGTGGCGCGTTCGGCGCGCATCGAGAGGACGGCAGGATCGGTCCACGGTGCGGCGGCGACGGCCGCGCGGTCGGCGGCGTGGTCGGCGGCACTCAGGCTCGCGGCCTCGTGATCGCGGGCGCCGAAATCGCGCCAGGCCACGGTCCGACGCCGGCTCACCATGCGCAGCGCGATGCGAACCGCGATGCGGGTCAGCCAGGCCCCGAACGGGCCGTCGG
Organism: Candidatus Limnocylindrales bacterium; assembly: GCA_051306295.1. Taxonomy (GTDB): domain Bacteria; phylum Chloroflexota; class Limnocylindria; order Limnocylindrales; family CSP1-4; genus SPCO01. The sequence continues at coordinate 26,624 of JBPPMZ010000087.1, read as the reverse complement.
CTCGCCACGTGGCGAGCGACTTGTAGGCGGTCACGAAAGCCTCCTGAGCGGCGTCCTCGGCCTCGGCGTGGTCGCCGAGGATACGGTGGCAGGCCCGAACGACTCCGGGAGCTTCGCGCTCCACGAGCCGTCGGAACGCATCGCGGTCGCCGCCGAGGACGGCTGCCACGATGGCGCGTTCATCGGGGTTGGCGGTCGTCGGACCGATCGCCCCCGGTTCAGTGTTGATGGGTGCACTCCCACGTGGGATGTGGCCACGGTCGCGAGACGCGCCGGTCCGGCCACGCTCCATGATGCTCTGGAGCGGGCCGGCCCATGCGTCGGCATCGTGGTCCACCGCGTCGCGGTGGGTCCGCGGCCGCGGTCAGTCGTCGCTGCCGGATCCGCTGTCGTCGCCGCCACCATGGTCGTCGTCGCCGTCGTCGTCGACCTCGGGCGTCTCGGCGGGCTCGGGCGTCTCGTTGGCGTCGTCATCCGTGGCTTCCGGGGTCTCAGCGGCCTCGGGGGTCTCGCTCGGCTCCGGGGTCTCGGCGGCCAGGCCGCTCACGTCGTCGGTCGACTCGTTGGCATCGGGCGCCTCGCTGGCCTCCGGGGACTCGCTGGGTTCCGGGGTACCGGTCGGCACGGCGGCCGGCTCGAGGATCGCCGGAGCGTCGTCCGAGGTCGTCGGGACGAGGCCGTTGGCGGCAAACACCGCGCCACCGGCCAGGAACAGCGTGACCACGCCGGTGCCCAGACCGCGCAGCACTCGAGGATCCATTCGCATCGTCGTCATCTCCTGGGTCGCCGCCCGAGGGTTGGTCGGGCCGGTTGTACTCCCCTGAGACGTGCCGTCACGGAAAGGTTTCAGCTTCGCGCGTGCGTGCGGCACCGACCGTGCGTGGGAGTCACGGAACTTGGGCCGAGGAGACGCTTCCTCGCCCGTTCGCTGCCGAACCATGCGTGGGAATCACGGAACCGGGCCGAAGTGGCCTGTCGGAGCCCCGTCGGCCCCGAAACCGTGCGTGGGAGTCAGCGATGCGCGGCCGGAACCGCGATACGGCGCCGGAACCGCGCCCGCCGACCGAAGCCTCAGCCGGCGTCGTCCGGTGCCGTGGTATCGGCGCTGACCGGCTCGTCGGCCGTGCCCGGCAGGGAAGGATCCTCCGCCCCGGCCGTGGGTCCCTCCGTGTCCGGGGCATCGGCGGCCACGGCGACATCTGCGGCCACAGCCAGCGGGCCCGCCGCATGGACACCCTCGTCGCCATCGATGACGACCGTGCCCAGTCCCGCCGCCTCCAGCGCCTCCCCGAACGCCTCGACATCGCCGACGAGCACGATCGCCGCCTGGTCGACCAGCAGGTGGCCGCGTGCCGCGGCCGCGACGGCGGCCACGTCGACCGCCTCGATGTGCGATCGATAGTCGATGAGCTCCGAGATCGGCAGCCCGTGGACCGCAAGGCCCGCAAGCGCGCCGACCACGGCACCCGCCGTCTCGAAGCGCAACGGGAAGACACCGACGAGGTAGTCGCGCGCGGCCGCCAATTCGACCTCAGTGACCGGCTCGTCGCGCATCCGTTGCAACTCGGCCAGCGTGTCGATCACGGCCGGGACCGTGACCTCGGTGTTGACCGCCGCTCGAGCCGTGAACGGTCCGGCGCCTCGTCGCAGGTCGAAGCCGGCGCCCGCCCCGTACGTGTAGCCCTTGGCCTCACGCAACTGCATGTTCAGCCGCGAATTGAACAGGCCGCCCAGGATCGCGCCCATGACGGACACGGCGTGGAAGTCCGGGATCCGCCGGCGCAGACCGACGTGACCGATGCGGATCTCCGTCTGGACGCTGCCCGCTCGATGGACGACGCGGACCAGCCGCCCGGTCGACGCCGGAGCATCGATGACGTCCGCGCCTGTCGCCATCGACGACGCCGCCGCACCCCACGAACCGCCCAGCAGACGCTCGGCGATCGCGGCAACGTCCTGCCCGCCGAGGTCGCCCGCGACGACCAGCGTCGCCCGGCTCGGGTCGAGTGCTCGCTCGTACGCCTGGCGGACGATCGCGGCATCCAGTCCCTGGACCGTCTCTCGGGTACCCGAAGCCGGTCGGTGATAGGGCGATTCGTGCGCATAGATCGTGCCGATATAGGTCTCATCAGCCCGCCGACGGGGGTCGGCCTGGGCCTGCAGCAGGTCGTTGAGGCGCTCGTCCCGGAGGCGCTCGACCTCCGAGGCCGGGAAGGTCGGCCGCAGCAGGACCTCGGCCAAGAGCTCCAGCGCGGGCTCCAGCCGAGACGCGGGCACGTCCACCCCGAGGCTCGTCGCGTCCCAGCCAGCCTCGGCATGGAGCGAGGCGCCCAGCCGCTCCGAGGCCTCGGTCAGGGCGACGGCGTCGTAGCGCTCCGTGCCCTCGGTCAGAGCGCGGGCGGCGAGGACCGCAGATCCACCGGCGGCGGCCGCCTCATCCGCCGCGCCCGACGTCAGGACCACGCTGGCACTGATCAACGGTCGGCCGGGCAAGTCGGCGACCATGACGGTGAGGCCATTGGACAGCGTGCTCGAGGCCACGGCCGGGAACTCGTACGGGCGCGGGGTCCCGGGGGCCGGGCGCTCGGCCACGACCGCGCCGTCGCGCGGCGCATCCTGGGTCGTCATGCGGCCACCTCCTCGCCGGTCTCGGCATCGGGCGCCTCGGAGGCGTCGAGCGCCTCCGATTCGGTCGGTGGCATCTCCGGCAAGTAGGTCAGCACGAGCCGGTTGTCCGGCCGGAACGTGGCCGCGGCGACCTCCAGGATCGCGGCCGGCGTGACCGCGAGATAGCGCGGCAGCATCCGGTTGATGAGCCCCGGATCGTCGAACAGCGTCGCGTACATCGACAGCCGATCCGCCCGCTCCTCGACCCGCTGCAGCGAGCCCAGCTCGTCGCATTCGATGAGCGCGAACGCGCGCGCAAGCTCGTCGTCGCTGACCGGCTCGACGGCCAGCCGCTCCAGCTCCTCGTGCAGTGCCGCCTCGACGCGAGCGACCGACACGCCCGGCCGAACGGTGGCCCAGCCGGCGCACACCGATGCGCCACCGATGAACCCAAGCGTGAAGATCGCCACGTCCTGGGCGATGCGCTCGTCGCGGACCAGGCGGCGATGCAGGCGACTCCCCTTCCCGCCCGCCAGGATCTGACCGGCGACGTCCAGGGCATCCAGCCGCGGATCGCCGTAGACCGGCGCTCGGAATCCGATGTAGATGCGCGGCAGCGGGACCTTGTCGTGGACCGTCTCGCGAATCTCCCCGCCGAGCGTCGGTGGCAACGACAGGTCGCCCAGGGGCGGGATCGACGGATTGGCCGGGATGCCGCCGAAGAAGCGCTCGGCGCTCGCCCGGACCGCCGCCGTATCGACGTCGCCGACCACGGACAGGACCGCGTTGTTCGGCGCGTAGTAGGTCCGGAAGAAGTCCTTCACGTCCTCCACGGACGCGGCGTCCAGATCCGCCATCGAGCCGATGGTCGAATGGTGATACGGGTGCTCCGGTGGATACAGGTGGGCCTGGAGCTTCTCCTGCCACGACCCGTAGGGACGGTTGTCGTACGACCAGCGCTTTTCGTTCTTGACGACCTCGCGCTGGTTGTCGAGGTTCTCCTGGCTGAGCGCCTCGAGCAGCGTCGCCATCCGGTCCGCCTCCAGCCAGAGGCCCAGGTCCAGCTGGTGCGACGGCAGCGTCTCGAAGTAGTTCGTACGGTCCAGCCAGGTCGTGCCGTTCATCGTCCCGCCGGCGGCCTGGATGAGAGCGATGTGTTCGGCCTTGGCGACGTGCTTGCTGCCCTGGAACATGACGTGCTCGAACAGGTGGGCGAACCCCGTCTTGCCCGGCTGCTCGTGCTTGGAGCCGACGTCGTACCAGACGTTGATGGCCACGACCGGGGCGAGATGGTCCTCGGCGACGATGAGGCGCAGGCCGTTGGCCAGACGCTCGTCGGTGAACTGGACCTGGGGAACGCTGGTGGGCACGCACGACTCCTGGTTGTCGATGGTGGCGGGGTGAGTCCCGGAAACGTGGCCGGGATCGGCGCAAGGCGTCGATCGTAGCGCGTCACCGCCATGGACACTCCGGGCGCTCGACCCCTTGACACCCGCCAGTCCGTGATGTTAGATAAGCGTCTAACACAAGTTAGAAGCAAGGAACCACCCGACCGATGGCCGCCCGACCCGCCTCCACCTCGCGCTCCACCAGCCCGACCGCCGTCCGCTCGACGGCGCCGGCCGCGCCGCGTGTCCGCGACTTCGCGACGCCGGCCGTCGGCTTCACGATCGAGTGGGACGTTCGCCCGGTCTTCGACTTCCTGTTCAGCCTGACCAGCGAGGCCGGCAAGACCGAGGACCTGCCCGAGATCGACCGGACCTGGCTGCGCGACGCGCGCGCCGCCGTCCCCGATGCGATCCGCGCGGAGTTCGACGGGGTCTTCGCCGCGGAGATGGGCATCTACGTCGCCGCGTTCGCGGTCCAGCGTCCGGACCTGCGGACGGTGGACGCCTTCGTCGAGGCGATCGACACCGTCAGCACCGATGAGCTGATGCAGGCCATCCTGTGCGACCTCGAGCGCGACGCGGACCTTGGCGGCCTCGTCAAGCAGGCCGCTGCCGGCGACAAGGACGCACTCGCGGCGCTGCGCGAGGCGATGCCCGAGCACAAGGCGGGCTTTCAGGCCCTGCTGTCCAACCCGGAGGACGCGCACCGGCGCATCGTCGCCGTCCTGCGCGCCTGGGCCGGCGTGTTCAGCGCGATCGAGCCGCGCATCCGCGCGATCATCGAGCGCGACCATGCGCTGCGCGCTGCCGACCGCGGCGCCTTCGATGGCTCCGAACTCATCGAGCTCACGACCGGCGGCATCCGCTGGCTTCCCGAGGTCGGGATCCGACGGGTCGTGCTGGCGCCCTCGTACTTCAGCCGGCCGTACAACTTCCTGCTGGCCGGCGGCGACTGGCGGTTCTTCGGATATCCGGTGTCGGACGACGCCCTCGAAGGCGACGATCGACTCGCCCCGCCGCCGGCGGTCGTGCGACTGCACCGGGCGCTCGGCGACGAGACCCGGCTGCGCATCCTCAAGCTGTTGGCCACGCAGGACCTGTACCTGACCGAGATCGCCCAGCACCTGGACCTTTCCAAGCCGACCATCAAGCACCACCTCGCCCTGCTGCGAGCGGCCGGACTGGTCACGGTCGTCGAGGCCGGATCGGTCATCTACTACGCCCTGCGCCGTGACCGGATCGAGTCGGCCTCCGCCGAACTCGGCCGCTTCCTCAGCGCCTGACCAGGCCCACCCAAGCGCACGGCTCGATCGTCGTGCGGCCCAACGTTAGATAACCGTCTAACACGACGAAGACCAACCCCTCACCAACCAGGATGGAAGGAGCACCACGCATGGACCCGCTGTTCGATCTCGTTCGCGACCGCACCCAGGATCTTCGCCGCACCGCCGACGCCGCCCGACGTGAGCGCGAGCTCCGTGGATCGGCGACCACCACACCGGAGCCTCACCCGAACGCCGCAGTGAGCGCGGCGGTGGCCGGCGAGGTCGACGTGTGCGCCGGCCCGTGCCTACCCGCCGGCACGGCCCGCGCCGCCTGACGACAGGTCAGATCGGCAGGAGCGCCACCACGACGGAGATCACGGCCGCGATCGCCGACATGTAGCCGGTCAGGATGAGCGCGGAACGCCGATCCGCCGATCGGTCCGCGGCATCAGCGACCTTGTCGGGCGAGCCAAGCGCGCCGAAGTTGCGGATGCCGGCCATCGCGAACCCGACGCAGAAGTGGCGACGGGCCTGCTCCAGCGAGACCAGGCCACCGGCAAGCGGCGGGAACATCGCCAGCCGCATCCACCATGGCGCGCCGATCGCGATCAGGCCGATGGCGATGACGACCGCGATGGCGACGCCCGTCAGGCCGGCGCGGCGCCGGCGCGCGATCTCGTCGGGTCCGATGTTGCAGGCGCCGGCCTGGTAGGTCGATGGGTTCTGCGCGTACTGGATCTGCACGGATACCTCGGGTGGTGTCGTTGGATGGTCGCACCAACTGGTTCGGAGCCCGCCCTCCGCCAGATGTCGATCAAGTCCGTAGACTCCTTCGCATGACGATCCCCCACTTGCGCAGCCGGGTCAGCGGCGCCCTGATCGCGACCGTGCTGCTGTTGGTATCCCTCCCCGCAACGGTCGGCGCCCACGCCGCCCTGGACACCGCGACCCCGGCGGACGGCGCGACCGTCGAGGGGAACCCGGCCGAGGTCGCCGGGACGTACACCCAATCCCTGGAGACGGACGGCAGTTCCCTCCAGCTGCGCGACTCGGGAGGGACCGTCATCGCGACCGGCGGCGTGGACCCGGCCGACGACCATCGGCTCGTGATCGCCGACCTGCCCCCGCTGGCCGCGGGCGAGTACGAGGTCCGCTCGACGACCCTGTCCGCCGAGGACGGCGAGGTCGTCCGGGCGACCTGGACCTTCACGGTGACGGCCGCCGCTGCCAGCCCGACCCCGGCACCGAGCGCGGAGCCGACCCTCGCGCCGAGTGCCGACCCGACGGCCGCGCCGACGGCGACTGCCGCCCCCACGCCGACCGACCACGAGATCCCGACCGGCGCGTCCGACAGCGACGCGATCCTGCCGATCATCGCTGGGCTCGCCATCGTGCTGATCGCCGGGGTCGTCCTGCTGGGTCGACGTGGAAGGACTGGGCGCGGCACGTGACTCGCCACCGGCTGGCCGCCGCCGCGGCCGCCACGCTCGTCGCTTTCGCGGCCCCGGGCGTGGCGCTCGGTCATGCGCTGAGCGCCACCTACGCGAGCCGGCTCCCGCTCGCGGTCTACCTTGCCGGGGCAGGCGCCACCGTCGCCCTGTCGTTCGTGTTCGTCCTGTTGCGCGATGTGCGCGCGGACCGCCCGGACACGAGCGGCGTGGGTCACCTGCCGCCGGCGGCGATCCGCCTCGGGCTTCGGGCGATCGGGCTGGTCGCCTGGCTCTGGGTCATCGCCCAGGGGATCATCGGCGGGTCGAGTTCCACGGAGATCTCGACGCTGTTCCTGTGGGCGTTCGGGTGGGTCGGCGTCGCGGCGCTGTCCGCCATCGTCGGGCCGATCTGGCACTTCCTGGACCCGTTCTCGACCATCCACGACCTGGGCGCTTGGGTCATCCGCCGCCTCGGCATCACGCCGTGGGACCTTGCCGACTACCCGGTCGCACTCGGTCGGTGGCCGGCGGTCGTCGGCTTCGCCGTCGTCGTCTGGCTGGAGCTCGTGCTGCGCGCCGGGCCGCAGGTCCTGTTCATCTTCCTCGCCGGGTATACCGCGCTGACCGTGGCGATGATGGCCCAGTTCGGCCGCGACACCTGGCGATCGCAGGCGGAAGTCTTCACCGTGTGGTTCCGCATCCTGGGCCGGCTGGCCCCCTACCGGCTCGTCGATGACGACGGTCGTATCAAACGCCGCTCGTTCGCTGGTGGCCTCATGGAGCCCGGCTGGACGCGCGCGGACGTCGTGATCATCGCCCTGGGCGTCGGCTCGATCCTGTACGACGGGTTGTCACAGACGCAGCTCTGGTACAGCACGTTCGGCTTCCCGGGCGTCGGCGGCGACACGCTGCTCCTCGCCGGGTTCCTGGGCATCATCGTCGGCGCGGCGCTGCTGGTCACGCGGACCGTCGGCGTCGGCGCGACCGCGGCCGGCCTGCTGCCGATCGCGCTGGGCTACCTCGTGGCCCACTACCTGACGTACCTGCTCATCGACGGCCAGCGCCTGGCGATCGCCATCTCCGACCCGTTCCAGCGCGGCTGGGACCTGTTCGGCACGGCCTTCTTCGAGCCGACCGGCGACTGGCTGCCGCCCGGCCTGGTCTGGACCGTCCAGCTGGCTGCGGTCGTCGGCGGGCACATGCTCGGCGCCTGGGGCGGGCACGTCGTGGCGGCCCTGGACGCGCCACGTCACCTGAGTCCCGGACAGGTGCGGTCCCGCCAGATCCCGCTTGCCGTGGTGATGGTCGCCCTGACCACGCTGACGCTGTGGTCGCTGGGTCAGGCGCTGGTCGTGACCCCGGAGGACGGCGCGAGCGGGCCGGCCGTTGCCCCGCTCGCTCAGGCGGTGACGGCGACTCGCGGCTGACCGGGGAGCGGGACCCACTCGCCGAGGGAGCGGACGCTGGAGAGTTCCGCGGCGATGGCCGGATCCAGGGCCTCCGCGGCGGCCACCGCGGTCTCCATCGCCGTCAGGCACAGGATCCCCTCCCCCGTCGCCGCGAACCGGATCTCCGCGGCGTCCCTGACGGCGCCCGAGCGTGGGGTCGGCGTGTTGACCACGAGCCGAACGCCGCCATCGGCGATGAGCTCCAGGATCGGGACCTCGCCGATGGACGCGTCCGCGGCCTCGCCGAGCTTGGCCACCGGGCGCGCCTCGTAGCCTGCTTCCGCGAGCGCCGCGCGCGTGCCGGGGGTCGCCGCCAGTCGGTAGCCCGCTCCCGCCAGGCCCGCCGCCAGCCGGGGCAGCAGCGCCTTGTCTCGATCGGCGATGGACAGCAGCGCCAGCTCCCCGTCGGCGCCGGCGCGCGGCGGCACGAGCGCAGCTCCGAGGAGGGCCTTGGCCAGCGCCACGCGCGGATCGGTATGGATGCCGATGACCTCGCCGGTCGACTGCATGCCGGGCCCCACGGAGGGGTCCACGCCGCGCAGCTTGGCCGTGGAGAAGGCGGGCGCCTTGACCGCGACGAACGGCGGGGGCGGCAACAGGCCGCCGTCCCAGCCAAGCTCCGGCAGCGTGGCGCCCAGGGCGATCCTGACGGCGAGCCGGACCATCGGCACGCCCGTGACCTTGGACATGAACGGCACGGTCCGTGACGCGCGCGGGTTGACCTCGATGAGGTACACGCCGTCGTCGCGGACGATGAACTGGGCATTGACCAGGCCCTTGACCCCCAGGGCGAGCACGATCCGCTCCATGGTCGAGACGATGAGGTCCTGGTCGCCCTCGCTGACGGTCTGCGGCGGGAACATGCCGACGCTGTCGCCGCTGTGGACGCCGGCCCGCTCGACATGCTCCAGGAGCCCCGGGATCAGCACCCGAACGCCGTCGCTGACGGCATCGACATCGACCTCGACGCCCTCGAGATAGCGATCGATGCGGACCGGCCTGTCCGGATCCACCACGGTCGCCATCGCCAGCTGGCGGGCCAGGTCCTCCGGGGAGTAACAGAAGTCGATGGCCAGGCCGCCGATGACGAACGACGGCCTGACGATGACCGGGTAGCCGATGCGCTCGGCGAGGGTCAGCGCCTCCTCCACGCTGTGGGCCATGCCGCCCTCCGGCTGCGGAATGCCGAGCCGATCGAGCAGGGCGGAGAACCGGACGCGCTCCTCGGACTGGTCGATGGCCTCGAGATCCGAGCCGAGCAGCGGCACGCCCCCGGCGGCAAGCGGGGCCGCGAGGTTGAGCGGCGTCTGGCCACCGAACGCGACGACGGCCGGGAGCAGGCCGACGCCCTCGGGGCTCTCGTGGTCGATGACGGCGCGCACGCTCTCAGGGTCCAGCGGCTCGAAGTACAGCCGCGACGACGCATCGAAGTCGGTCGAGACGGTCTCCGGGTTCGAGTTGATCATCACCGCGCTCCAGCCGGCCTGGCGGAGCGTGTCGGCGGCCTGGACGGCGCAGTAGTCGAACTCGATGCCCTGGCCGATGCGCACGGGCCCGGAGCCGATGACCAGGGCCGCCTCGCGCGCGACCGGCGGCGCCTCCGGCACGGACCCGGCCGCGGCGTAGGTCGCGTAGAAGTACGGGGTCTCGGCCGCGAACTCCGCCGCGCAGGTATCGACCATCGCGTAGCCGGGCCGCAGGCCGACCGCCAGGCGCGCCTCGCGGACCGCTTCCTGACTGACGCCCGCCAGCCCTGCCAGCTCCTTGTCGCCGAAGCCGGCGCGCTTGACCGTGGCCAGCAGCGCGGCAGCATCCGGATCCGTGGTCGTGGCCAGCAGGCGCTTGCCCATCGCGCTCGTCTCGTGTTCCAGGGCGACGTTGCGGCCCATCTCGGCCAGGAACCAGGCGGAGATACCGGTCGCCTCCCCGATGACCGGCTCCGGGACGCCGCGCCGGAGGAGGCCCAGCAGCCGCCACAGCCGTGAGTCGGACGGCTCCAGGAAGCGCTTGAGCACGATCGGGGCCGCCGTGCGCTGGGCGTGGCGGGTGCTCTCGCAGGCCTGGCCGGTATCGTCCACCCAGCGGATCGGCGCGTCGTCGTCACCGTCGGCCGCGGGGTCGCCCCCGTAGACGCCGGCGAGATAGTCGAACGCGGGCGTCCAGCTCGGATCCTCGGCCAGCGGCCCGACGCCGGCCTGCTCCAGGCCGCGCAGTGCCTTGTTGAGCGCGGAGCCGAAGGTCCGGTCGATGGCCATCACCTCGCCGGTCGCCTTCATCTGGCTGCCCAGCGTGCGGTCCGCGGTCGGGAATTTGTCGAACGGGAAGCGCGGCAGCTTGACGACCACATAGTCCAGCGCGGGCTCGAACGCGGCCACGGTCGTGCCGGTCACGACGTTGGGGATCTCGGCCAGGCGCCGCCCGACCGCGATCTGGGCCGCGACCCGGGCGATCGGGTAGCCGGTCGCCTTGCTCGCGAGGGCGCTGGACCGCGACACGCGCGGGTTGACTTCGATGACCGCGTAGTCGGTGTAGTCGGGCGAGAGCGCGAACTGGACGTTGCAACCACCCTCCACGCCAAGGGCCCGGATGATCGCGAGGGCCGCGCTGCGCAGTCGCTGGTGGACCGGGTCCGGCAACGTCTGGACGGGGGCCACGACGATGGAGTCGCCGGTGTGGACGCCGAGCGGGTCGACGTTCTCCATCGAGCACACCGCGATGCACGTGTCGTCGGCGTCGCGCATGACCTCGTACTCGACCTCCTGCCAGCCCACCAGGCACTTCTCGACCATGACCTGGTGGATCGGGCTGGCGCGCAGGCCGGCTCGGACCCGCTCGCGGTAGGCCGCCTCGGTCTCGACGATGCCGCCGCCGGTGCCGCCCAGGGTGTAGGCCGGTCGGACGATGGCCGGCAGGCCGATGGTCTGGAAGGCGACTTCGATGGCTTCGTCGTCCTCGACGATGTGCGACGGCGCGTAGGGCTGCGCGAGCCGGTCGAGCAGGTCGCGGAACGCCTCGCGGTCCTCGGCCATGTGGATGGCTTCCAGCGGCGTGCCCAGGAGCTTGATGGGGTGGCGCTCGAAGACGCCGGCCTTGGCGAGGGCCGTCGCGAGGTTGAGGGCCGTCTGGCCGCCGAGACCCGCCAGGAGGCCCTCGGGCTTCTCCCTGGCGATGACCGCCTCGACCGCCTCGACGGTGAGTGGCTCGAGGTAGATGACGTCGGCGACGTCGGGGTCGGTCATGATCGTGGCCGGGTTGCTGTTGACCAAGATGGTGCGCACGCCCTCCGCCCGCAGCGCGCGACAGGCCTGGGTCCCCGCGTAGTCGAACTCCGCGGCCTGGCCGATGACGACGGGGCCGCTGCCCAGGATCAGGACCGACGCGGGCTTGGGGCCGGGCGGCGTCATCCGACCCGCTCCCCGCGGGTGGCCGCCACGAACCGGTCGAACACGGCCAGCGCATCCAGCGGTCCCGGGGCGCCCTCGGGGTGGTACTGGACGGTCTCGATCGGCTTCTCGGCGTGGCGCAGCCCCTCGACCGAGCGATCGTTGAGGTTGATCTGGCTGACGTGGAAGCCGCTCGCCGACGGCAGGGAGTCGCCGACGACCTGGACCTCATGGTTCTGGGCCGTCACCTGGACGAGGCCCAGGTCCACGTCCTGGACCGGGTGGTTGGCCCCGTGGTGCCCGAAGCGCAGGCGACGAGTGTCGGCGCCGGCGGCCCGGCCCACGATCTGGTGGCCAAGGCAGATTCCGAGCAACGGCCGGCCGTCGTCGATGACGGCGCGCGCCAGGTCCACCTGGGCGAGGAGGCGCGCGGGGTCGCCGGGTCCGGGCGAGAGGATCACCCCGTCGATGTCCGAAGAGAGCACGTCGGACGGGTCAGCCGTGTGCGGGAAGACCCGGACGCGCGCCCCGCGATGGCGCATCGAGTGGACGATGTTCGACTTGAGGCCCAGGTCCACGATGCCGACCAGCGGGCCGCCCTCGTCGACGCTGCCGAATTCTGTGATGGCCGGTGGGGATACCTGCGAGACGAAGTCCTGGTCCTCCCAGCGCGCGACCGCGCGGGCGGCGGCCTGGGCCTGCGCGACGTCCTGCGTGCCAGGCGCGGTCACGATCCCGCGCAGGCAGCCGTTGGCCCGCAGGTGACGGGCGAGCGCCCGGGTATCCACCCCCGCGATGGCCGGGATCGAATTGTCGCGCAGCAGCGAGGCGAGCTGACGGGCGTCATCCAGCACGGCCGCGGTGGCGTTCGCCACGACCAGGGCGCGCAACCATGGCTGGCGGGACTGGTCGTCCGCGACGAGGCGCCCGTAGTTGCCGATGAGGGGATAGGTCATGACCACGACCTGGCCGGCGTACGAGGGGTCGGTGCAGACCTCCTGGTAGCCCGTCTGGCTGGTGTTGACGACGAGGTCGCCACCGGCGGCGATCGGCGCCCCGAAGGCCACGCCCTGAAACACCGTCCCGTCCTCGAGCGCCAGCAACGCCGGACCCAGGTCCCCGATCCGCGGATCGACGACGGCAGAGGCCCGCGGCGACGGTGGGACGATCACGCGATCGCGGATCCGACGTTCGGCGCCGTGCCCCAGGCAACAAAACACCCACCGGCCGCAGGGGCGTGGTGGGCGAGGGCATGCGCAGACATCTGAGAGCCTCCTTCGCCGGCCTCACGGGACCGATACGCCAGCCTCACAGGACCGGCCATGAAAGGACGCCCGAAGGGTACCACCGCCAGGCGGCGGTCGGGGTGCCACTGACCCGCGATCACGAATGATCGGCTGCTCGATGCGCTGCTACCGCGGCGGCCGTGTCGAAGACTGCCTCCCACCGCTTGAGCTGTCCGTCGCCAACGTCGAGGACGTGCACGAATCGGGTGGACCAGACACGCTCGCCGGGTCTGGCCCGGCCTTCGAAGTCGCCGAGCACGAAGACAGTCCCGTCCCTGGCCGCCATGCGGCTCGGCTCGAACACGACGATGGTCTCCGCATCGTCATGCACCTCGAGGAACCGACGGACTCCCGAGCGCCCGCGCCACTCCCCGCCGTAGGGCAAGAGCCCATCGGCTGGGTACTGGACGACGACGTCTTCGGCACACATTCCGAGAAAGCCCTCGACATCGTCCTCGAGTAATGCCGCATAGAGCCGTTCGACCAGGTCCAGAGCCAGCTGGTTTTCGATGGTTCGAATGTCCTCGCCCGAAACGCCAGGAACGTTGCGCGGCCGGCCGATCCCCGGATCAGGCCTGAGGAGTCATCGGGCTGCTGCGCCTCGATCGATTGGTGAGCCCGGAAGGACTTGAACCTTCAACACAGTGATTAAGAGTCACTTGCTCTGCCATTGAGCTACGGGCCCACGAGGTGCGGATGATAGCGCACGTTCCGTGGGTCGGCGACCGTAGACTGCCGCACATGCCCGCCACTGCGCTCCCGCCGGGCCACGGCCACATCATCGTCTGCGGGGTCGAACACCTTGGCTTGCGGACCATCGATGAGCTGCGGCGGCGCGACGAGGATGTGGTCGCCATCGGGCCGACCGCCGATGCCGAGGAAGAGCTGACGACGCAGGGCGTGCGGCTCGTGGTGGGCGATCCGCTGCTGGCCAGGACCCTGCGCGCCGCCGACATCGAGCGGGCAGCGGCCATCGTGATGACCGGTGGCGAGGACCTCGAGAACCTGAACATCGCCCTGGCGGCGCAGGAGCTTCAGCCTGGGATCCGGGTCATCATTCGGATGTTCGACACCGAGCTCGGGGGCCACATCCCGGACCTGTTCGCGGACGGCGTGGCCCTCTCCTCGTCGGCGTTGGCGGCGCCGGGGTTCGTGACCGCGGCCATCGATGGCGAAACGGGCGGACGATTCGACCTGGCCGGGCGCGTCCTGTCGTCGCGCACGTCCGCCGACCCCGCGCGCGGCCATCGCTCCGTACCGATCGCCCGGTTGCGGGCGGACCGCTCGGTGGAGATCCTGCCCGACGCGTCGTCGGGCGAGCCCGACCTCGTTCTCATCGACATCGCGACGCCCGACGAGTGGGCCGTGGAGGAGGAGCGGACCGTGGCCCCGCGGGCGGACGCCTCGACCGGCGGGCTCGTGCCCGGCGTCATCGCCGGGTTCCGTGAGCGACTCCGGGCTCCGGAACAACGGCTGCTGCGCTTCGGGACGGTGCTCGTGCTGCTGGCCGTCGTGTCCGCCCTGTACTTCGAGTACACGGCCGGCCTGACGCCCCTGGATGCGGTGTCCTACGCGATCACGCTCCTGACGGGTGCGTCGCTGGTGACCGACATCGATCCGGCGACGGCGCCGGCCTCGCTCCGCATCTACGGCATCTTTCTGAGCCTCGTCGGCGCAGCGCTCGTGGCCATCGTCTACGCGTTCATCACGGATGCGCTCATCCGCTCGCGACTCCTCCAGACCCTGGGCCGACGGACCGTGCCTGGTGACATCCGCGAGCACGTCGTGGTCGCGGGACTCGGCGCCATCGGCTACCGGACGGCGCTCGGCATTCGGGCTCGTGGCGTCCCGGTCGTCGTCGTCGAATCGCAGGACGACGGTCGGTTCGTATCGGCGACGCGCGCGGCCGGCATCCCGGTCGTCATCGGCGACGCCCGTCATCGCGATGTCCTGGACGAGGTCCGCCTGGCTCGCGCGCGGGCACTCGTGTGCGCGACCTCCGACGACCTCGTCAACCTCTCCGCCGCCCTGAATGGGCGAGCGATCCGGCCCGATCTACGCGTCGTGGTTCGCCTCTTCGACCCGGACTTCGCCCTGCGGGTCCAGCGCGGGTTCGGGATCCGGTTCACGCGTTCCGTTTCCCAACTGGCCGCGCCGGCGTTCGCCGCGGCCGCGACCCGGACGGAGGTGGTGGCCACCGTGCCCATCGGGGACCGACGGATGGCGCTCTTCGCGCGGCTGCGCGTGCCGGCGGGATCCGCGCTGGAGGGTTCCCTCGCGGCGTCGCTGGATCGGACGGGCGCGCGGCGGGTCCTCGCCGTCGCCGATCCGGGGTCGGACGTCGCGCGCTGGGACGTGCCGCCCGACGAAGTGCTGGACGAGGGCGAAGAGGTGGTCGTCGTCGCCTCGCGCGCCGGCCTGGCCGAGCTGCTCCACCTCGCATCGTCGCCCGCCGGTTCGACGCGGACCATCGCCGACCTGCCGCCGCCGGGGCCCGCCGCGCGGCACCTCCTCCCCTTCCACCCGGTCGACGCCGTCTCGGCCGTCCTGCACGGCGTCGAACGCGCGATCCAGACCCTGCCGCCACCGATCGGTCAGAAGCGCCCGGCACGCCCAGAGACGGTGGCCACGGTTGATGATCCGTTGACGACGGACTAACCTCGAGCCCACACGCTCACTCGCGCATGGCCGCCGCGTACCCCCCCCGGCGCGGCCCGAAGTGGAGGGACCCCATGGATCGATCCGGATCGCGCCAGCGGCGCACGATCGGCCGTCTGGCCATCCTCGGCGCCGTCCTGATGATCGCGTCGGTCGCGGTGCCTGGCGTCAGCGGCGCCGCTCCGACGACCCGATTCGCCACCTTCAACGCCTCGCTGAATCGGAACGCCGCCGGCCAGGCGCTGACGGACCTGTCGGTGCCGGGCAATGCTCAGGCCGACGCCGTGGCCGAGATCATCCAGCGGACGAGGCCCGACATCCTGCTCATCAACGAATTCGACTATGTGGCGCCGACCGCCGCCCATCCCGATGGTCCGCTCGTCGACGCCTTCCGCGCCAACTACCTGGCGGTCGCCCATGGCGATGCGGCGCCGATCGACTACCCGTACGCCTTCGTCGCGCCGTCGAACACCGGCGTGTCGAGCGGCTTCGACCTCAACAACAATGGCGCGACGGTCACGACGCCGGGCGCGGCTGGGTACGGCGATGACTCGCTGGGATTCGGCAACTTCGAGGGCCAGTTCGGCTTGGTCGTGTACTCGCGTTACCCGATCCTGATCGCCGAGGTCCGTACGTTCCAGCACTTCCTGTGGAAGGACATGCCAGGCGCCCGCCTGCCCGACGACCCGGCAACGCCGGCCGCCGCCGATTGGTACTCCGCTGCCGAGCTCGCCATCTTCCCGCTCTCGTCCAAGAGCCATTGGGACGTGCCCATCGATGTCGACGGCCGGACCGTGCACTTCCTGGTCAGCCACCCGACGCCGCCGGTGTTCGACGGGCCGGAGGATCGCAACGGCACCCGCAACGCGGACGAGATCCGCCTGTGGGCCGACTACATCACGCCCGGCCCGACGTCGGCGTACCTCTACGACGACGCGGGCACGTCCGGCGGCCTCAAGCCCGGAGAGCGCTTCGTCATCGCCGGCGACCAGAACTCGGACCCACTCGACGGCGACAGCATCCCGGGCTCGGCACAGCAGCTCCTGGACCACCCGCTGATCAACGACAAGGTCACTCCGGAGAGCGCCGGTGGCACCTACTGGAGCGGCATCCAGGGCGCGCTCAATGCCCAACATGAGAGCGATCCCGCCCAGGACACCGCGGACTTCTGCGACACCCCGGCGTTCCCGCCGTGCAGCGGACCCGGCAACCTGCGCGCGGACTACGTCCTGCCGTCGAAGTCCCTGCGCATCCACGACGCCGGCATCTTCTGGCCGGTCGCCGCCGATCCCCTGGTACGACTCACCGGCACCGGATTCCCGGTCCCATCGTCGGATCACCGGCTCGTCTGGGTGGACGTCAGCATCCCTGGTTGATCGTGTCGACCGCGGGCCCTGCGACATCGCCCGGCGAACCGTCGCTCGACGCGCTGTTCGTCGACTGGCCGCAATACGCCGACCGACTCGTGGTCGCGGTCCGCGACCTGACCCCCGAGCAGCTCGCGCACCGCGCCGGTCCCGAGCACGGCCAGATCTGGCAACTCGCCGCGCACGTCGCTGGCGCACGCACGTTCTGGTTGTGCGAGACCTTTGGCGAGCCAGGTGCCGACGCTACACCGTTCGCCGATCCGGCGTCTGGGTCGGGGTGGGAGGACGACGAATCGCACCCGCGTTCGGGTGCAGAGCTCGCATGGGCGCTGGATTCGACGTGGGGCGTCATCGCGTCGTGCCTGGAACGCTGGTCCCTGCCGACGCTCGTGGAACCGCTGCCCTTCACGTTCGGCGACGTCACCCGCTACCACAGTCGCAGCTCCATCCTGAACCGCCTGTTCAGCCACGACGCGTTCCACGCCGGCGAGATCTCGCAACTGCTCGGCGTCAACGGCCTTCCGGCGATCGATCTCTGGGCCCGCGATCGCTCGCGCTCGTAGCGGCGGCGTCAGCCGGGCTGGTTGTCGATCTGGGCGCGCTGGAGTCGGCCGCTGAAGTCGACGTAGATCGACTTCCACTCGGTGTACGTGTCGATGGCCACGTGGCCGGCCTCGCGGTGGCCGTTGCCGGTCTCCTTCCAGCCGCCGAACGGCAGGTGCGTCTCGGCGCCGGTCGTGCCGGCGTTGATGTAGACGATGCCCGTCTCGAAATCGCGCATCGCTCGGAAGGCGACGTTCACGTCGCGGGTGAAGATGCTCGACGACAGGCCATAGCGGGTCTGGTTGAGCGCAAGCATCGCCTCACCGTAGCCATCGACCGGGATGACCGAGAGGACCGGGCCGAAGATCTCCTCCTGGCCGATCCGGTCCATCGCGCCGACGCCGCTGAAGATGGTCGGGCTGAAGAAGTGGCCATGCGCGAGCTCCCCGTCTGCCGCCCGACTGCCGCCGAGGATCAGTTCGCCCTCCGTACGCCCGATGTCGATGTAGGACGCGACCTTGTGCACGGCGCCTGCGTTGATGAGCGGCCCGACGTCGGTCGTGGCGTCCAGGCCGGACCCCAGGCGCAGCTTGCGAGCTCGTGACTCCAGTCGTTCGAGCAGCGCGTCCTGGACCGATCGATCGACGATGACCCGCGACGCGGCCGTGCAGCGCTGCCCGGTCGTGCCGAACGCGCTCCACAGGATGCCGTCCGTGGCGAGATCCAGGTCCGCATCGGCCAGGACGACCACGCCGTTCTTGCCACCGAGCTCCAGGCTGAGGCGCTTGAGCTTCGCGCCGGCCTTGGCCGCGATGCGCTTGCCGGTGGCCGAGCTGCCGGTGAACGAGATGACGCCGACGTCCGGCGAATCGACGATCGCATCTCCGACCTCGCCACCGGCACCGGTCACGAGGTTGACGACACCGGGCGGGAAGCCGGCCTCGGCCATGAGCTCGACGAGCAGGGTCGCACAGTGCGGCGTGTCGCTCGACGGCTTGAAGACGACCGTGTTGCCGGTCACGAGGGCCGGCATCATCTTCCAACACGGGATGGCCATCGGGAAGTTCCAGGGGGTGATGATCCCGGCCACGCCGATCGGCTGGCGGATGGACATCGCCCACTTGTCGGGGAGTTCCGAGGGAACGGTGTCGCCGAACATGCGGCGCCCCTCGCCGGCCATCAGGTAGGCGATATCGATGCCTTCCTGGACGTCGCCGCGCGCCTCGGCGAGGACCTTGCCCATCTCGCGGGTCATCGCCTGGGCCAGGCGCTCCTTGTGACGGGCCATCAGCTCGGCGAAGGCGTACAGGATCTCGCCACGCTTGGGGGCGGGGGTCCGGCGCCACATCGGACCGGCCGTCTCCGCGGCCTTGATGGCCATCGCCACGTCCGCCGCAGTCCCCTGCTGGAAGTGCCCGACGACGTCGCGCGTGTCGGCCGGGTTGTGGCTCTCGAACGTCTGGCCGCCCGTGGACGGGCACCACGCCCCGGCGATGAAGTGACGGAACGTGGGGGTCTCGGTCGGGGTCCCGGTCATGGTCACAGCCTTTCCACGGCCATGGCGACCGAGCCGCCGCCACCGAGGCAGAGTGTCGCGAGGCCGTAGCGGCCCTCGCGGCGGCGCAACTCGTGGAGCAACGTCGCCACGATGCGGGCGCCACTCGCCCCGATCGGATGGCCCAGGGCGATCGCGCCGCCGTTGACGTTGACCTTGTCCCAGTCGAAGCCGAGGGCTCGGCCGTCGGCCAGGGTCTGGGCCGCGAAGGCTTCGTTGATCTCGACGAGGTCGAACGCCTCGATGGGCAGCTCGATGCGCTCGAGCAGGCGCTTGACGCCCTCGATCGGCGCGAGGAACAACCACTTGGGTGCGACCTCGGCCTGAGCGTAGCCCACGATCCTGGCCAGGGGCGTGAGGCCCAGGCGTTCGACGGCGCGCTCGCTGGCGACCAGGGTGGCGGCCGCCCCATCGGTGATGCCTGGGGCATTGCCGGCCGTGACCGTCCCGCTCGTGGCATCACCGCGGTCGTCGCCATCGGGCAGGTCGAAGGCGGGCTTCAGGCGCGCCAGCGCCTCGATGGTGGAGTCGCGCCGGGGTCCTTCGTCCTCGCTGACGACGGTCTCCCGGCCCTTGGCATCGCGGACCGTGACCGGCGCCATCTCGTCGGCGAAGCGCCCGGCATCGATGGCGGCGATCGCCTTCTGGTGGCTGGCCAGCGCGAACGCATCCTGGTCCTCACGGCTGACGTGGTCGCTGATGGCCACGCGCTCCGCGTGGGTGCCCATGTGGCAGTCCTCGATGGCGCACCACAGGCCGTCCGCCACGGTCGAGTCGACGAGTTCCTTGTTGCCCAGCCTGAGCCCGAATCGAGCGCCGTGGAGCAGGTACGGGGCGCCGTTCATCGATTCCATGCCGCCCGCGACCACCAGGTCGGCGTCGCCGGCGCGGATCTCCGACGCCGCAAGCATGATCGCCTTGAGACCCGAGCCGCAGACCCGGTTGATGGTCGTGGCGCTGGTCGAGTCCGGGAGGCCGGCCCTGAGGGCGGCCTGGCGAGCCGGCGACTGGCCGCTACCCGCTTGGAGGACCTGGCCCATGAGCACGTCATCCAGAGCGGTCGTCGCCGGATCCAGGCCGGCCCGCTCGATGGCGGCGCGGATCGCGACACCACCCAGCTCCACGGCCGGGACCGCGCTGAGGGCTCCCCCGAACTTCCCGATCGGCGTCCGCGCGGCGCTAACGATATAGGTCTGGCCGTTGGGCTGGTGCATGGCCGGGAGTGTACGACGGTCCGTGCTCCGACGGCCCGGACGCCCTACCCTCGGTTCGTGCCCGCGCGCTTGAGCACTTCGCCCGCCACGATCTCGCGATGGATCTGGTTCGTGCCCTCGTAGATCTGGGCGCCCTTGGCGTCGCGCATGAGGCGCTCGATGCCGGTCTCGCGCGAGTAGCCGCTCCCCCCGAACAGCTGGACCGCGTCGGTCGCCACGCGCATCGCCGCGTCCGAGGCGACCCACTTGGCCAGGGACGATGCCTCGGCCAGGGGTTCGCCGCGATCCTTGGCCTCCGCCGCCTCCCTGGTCAGGGCCCGCGCCGCCGCCACGTCCCGGGCCATCTCGGCCAGCATGAACCGCAGCCCCTGCTGCTCCGCCAGCGGTGCCCCGAACGCCTGGCGCTCCCCGAGATAGCGCGCCGCGGCCTCCACCCCAGCCCGGGCGAGGCCGACACAGGCCGCCGCGATCGAGATCCGCCCCTCCCCGAGCGCGGACAGGGCGATCCGATACCCCTCCCCTTCCTCGCCCAGCCGGTTCGCGACCGGCACCACGCAGTCCTCGAAGATGAGCTCCGCAGCCGGGCACGCCCGGATCCCCATCTTCCGCTCGTGCGCCCCGAACCGGAATCCGGGCATGTCCTTCTCCACGAGGAACGCCGTGATGCCCCGCGAACCCGCGGTGGGATCCACCGTCGCGAACACCAGGTAGCGGTCGGCCTCCGGGGCGTTGGAGATCCAGATCTTCGTCCCGGTGAGCCGGTACTCGTCGCCGGCCCGTTCGGCGCGCAACCGGAGCGCTGCCGCGTCCGAGCCGGCATGTGGCTCGGTCAACGCGAAGGCGCCGAGTGCCTCTCCTGCCTGCATGGCCGGCAACCAACGAGCCCGTTGCTCGTCGGTGCCCCAGGCGACGACCGGGAACTGAGACAGGATGTGGACGGACAGCGACACGGCGGTGGCCATGTCGGCCGCGCCCAGCTCCTCCATGACCAGCGTCCAGGCGAGATACGAGAACCCCGCGCCACCGACGGCCGTCTCGAACGGGGCCGCCGTCAACCCGAGCGCCCCCATCTCGCGGAACAACGAGCGGTCGTAGCGCTCATGCTCATCGCGCTCGACGGCCCCCGGGGCGACCTCCCGCTGTGCGAACTCCCGGACGGTGTCCCGGAGCATCCGTTCCTCATCGGTCAGGTCGCGACTCACGCCCAGTAGGATAGCGACGTGGCAGGACGTGACTCATCCCAGGATCCGACCGCGGAGGCATCACCACTCGACGTCCTGCCTGGGCTCGCCGCGGTCGCCGGCACGATGGCCGACGCCGTCATCGTCACGGACCTGCACCGTCGGGTCGTGATCTGGAATGCCGCCGCTGACCGGCTGTACGGAGTCCCGGATAGCGAAGCTCTGGGCACGCCCATCGACCTCCTTTATGACTCGACCATCATCGGCGAGGGCACGAGTTCCGCGGGCGCCCGAACCCTGGCGCTGAGCACCGGCACCTGGCGCGGCCGCGTCGTGGATGTCCCCAGGGTCGGGCGACTCGTCGGCCAGGAACTGTTCATCGAGACGGTCCTGTCGCGCATCGATGGGCCGGATGGCCAGGCCATCGGCGTCATCAGCATCAAGCGCGACGTCACGCCGAGCGTTCGCGTCGAGCAGGAACTGACGACGGTCATGTCCCTGGGCTCCGCGACTGGCGAGAGCCGCACGAGACAAGGCGCGGCAGGCCAGGCACTCGACATGCTGGTCGCCACCACCGGGGCGAAGCTGGCGGCCATCGCGGTCCCGACCGCCGAGGGCAACATCGGCTTCCTCGCACATCGCGGTGCCTCCCCGGAGACGATCCAGGTCATCGCCTCGGTGCCCTGGGCGCGATCACCGGCCGTCAAGGCCGTGATGCCCGTCGGACGGGTCGTGAAGGGGCCCGTAGCCCTCGTCCCGTTCGAACCGGCGACCCGCCGGGCGATCCTGGACGCAGGGATCCGGACCATCGTGTTCGTCGGCCTGCACCGGGACGGGGACCTGGTCGGTGTCCTCAGTCTGGGCTGGGACCGCGACGACCCGGTCATCCCGTCCGACGCGGTCATCCTGCTGGCGGCGGGCCACATCACGCGTGGCCTCGAGAACGCGCGCCTCGTCGAGGAGATCGTCCGTCGCGCAGAGAACGAGCGACAGCTGACGCATCGACTTCGGGCGCTGGAAGAACTGACCCGCATCGGTGGCAGCGTGACCACCCTCCAGGAACTGGCCGAGCGCTCGGCCCGCCTCATCAACACCGCGCTAGGTGCGTCGGGCACCGCATACGGGCTGCTCGCCCCCGACGGCGAGTCCTATGCGGTCAGCCACATGGCCGACGTTCGACCGGCGATCGCGGCGTGGCTGCTGGTCGCCAACCCGGACCAGCGAACGGCGTTCAAGCGTTGGCGGGCCGGGGAAGGCAGCTTCCTGGAGGCGTTCGCCCCGGGACGGGTGACCGCCGAGTCTCTGGCCCTCGCCCGGGAGGCCGGGGTCACGGCCTACGCCGCGATCCCGATCCGTGTCGACGATGAGGTCATCGGCGGCATCGCCGCGTACTTCGACCGCCCCGTGGACGACCTGCACGTCGATCGCAACGCCCTCGACCGGATCGCGACCGTGGCCTCGATCTCGATGGCCAACTTCCGCCTGCGCGAGCGCCTGGAGGCCGCTGAACAGCGCTCCCGGTCGATCTTCGAGGCCAGTCCGGATGCGATCTGCATCAGCACGGGAGACGGTCTGGTCGTCGATGCCAATGATGCGGCCCTGCGCCTCTACCGTTCCGATTCGTCCTGGCTCGTCGGTCGTCGGGCGACTGATCTGGCGCAGCTGGACCTGGAGCCGATCCGTGAACGAGCCGACGCGCTCGGTCAGGGCCAGACCCTGCGCCTACGCGTGATCGGCGTACGTCAAGACGCGACGTCGTTCCCGGCCGAGATCGAGGTGGCGGCGGTCGAGATCGACGGCGGCCGCCGGTACCTGGTCCGGGTCCGCGACCTGACCGAGCAGGAGCGCCTCCAGACCGAACTCGTCCAGGCCCAGAAGATGGAGGCGATCGGCCAACTCGTATCGGGCGTCGCCCACGAGCTCAACAACCCGCTGGCGGCCATCATCCTCTCGAGCCAGCTCATCCGCCGCGACCCCGCGCTGCCCGAGGACCTGCGCCACAACGCAGACCTGCTGGTCGAGGAGGCGACGCGCACCAAGCGGATCGTCCAGAACCTCCTGGACTTCGCGAAGCAGCGAGCCCCGGAGCGCTACCCGACGTCGATCCGCGACCTCGTCGACAGCGTCCTCGCGCTCCAGTCCTACAGTCTGGGCCGGGGATCGATCGAGACCAAGGTCGAGGTCCCCAGCGACCTGCCCGCCGTCGAACTCGATCGCGCCCAGTTCCAGCAAGTGCTCGTCAACCTGACCCACAACGCGATCTACGCCATCCGCCACGGCGGCGGCACGACCCTGCGGATCACGGCGTCGACGGAGGGGCCGGCCGATGCGCCGCGGGTCCGGGTGACGGTGATGGATGACGGGCCGGGCGTCGCGCCGGAGCACGTGGAGCACCTGTTCGAGGCGTTCTTCACGACCAAGCCGCCCGCGGACGGGACCGGACTGGGCCTCCCGGTCTCGTACGGGATCGTGGCGTCGCATGGCGGGGACCTGCGCTATGGCCCATCGCCGATGGGTCGCGGCGCGGCGTTCACCTTCGACCTGCCGGTCCACGCCGTGCGCAGCGACGATGTGGTGGTCCCGATCCCGCGCGTCACAGTCCCGCCGGCGAGTGGGGCGGCCACGCCCAGGATCCCAGGGCCGGACGTGGCGGTCGTGGCGCCCGCATCCCCGGAACAGTCGCACGCGGCCGATGCGACCGATACGCCGACGACCAGGCGCCGAGCTGCCGATCGTCGCCGCGTCCTCGTCCTGGATGACGAGTCGTCGATCCGGATCTTCCTCGGCAAGGCGCTGCTCGCCCTGGGCTACGCGCCGGTCGTCGCGGCGACCGGCGAGGAGGCGATCGAGCACACCCGCCGCGGACCGTTCATGGCTGTCCTGTGTGACCACCAGATGCCCGGCATGTCCGGCGTTGAGGTCTATGAGGCCATCGTCGCACGCCACCCAGAGCTCGGATCCCGGTTCATCATGATGAGCGGCGACGTCCTGAACCCGGCCCTGGAGACATTCATCAGCCGCCACGACGTCACGATCTTGTCGAAGCCGTTCGACCTCGAGACGCTCGACCGCACGGTCGCCAGCGTCGGTGGGGCGCCGACCGGCGACTAGCTCAACCGCGTGGGTAGGTGTAGAACCCTCGACCGCTCTTCTGGCCCAGGTATCCCGCCCGGACCAGCTCCTCGAGCACGTCCGGCGGTCGGAGGTGCTCCAGGCCAAGGCCGTCATGCAGGACGCGCATGATCCCGAGGCACACGTCGAGCCCGATGAAGTCGGCAAGCTCGAGCGGACCCATCGGATGGTTGAGCCCGACCCGCGCTCCGCTATCGATGTCCTCCGCCGTGCCGACATGCTGCTCGAAGGCGCGCATCGCGTCCGCCAAGAACGGCATGAGGATCCGATTGACGATGAAGCCCGGCCGATCAGCCGAGACGATGACCTGCTTGCCGAGTCGACCGGCCAGGTCCGCGACGGCGGCCACGGTCGCGTCGTCCGTGTCGGCGGACCGGATGAGCTCGACGAGCGGCATGACCGGCACGGGGCTGAAGAAGTGCATGCCGATGAACGTGGGATGGCGCGCAGGTCGGGTGGCTTCGGCCAGGCGATGGATCGCGATCGAGCTGGTGTTCGATGCGAAGATCGCCCCGGGTCGAGCGATGCGGTCCAGGTCGCGCCAGAGCGACTGCTTGACGTCGAGGTCCTCGAAGACGGCCTCGATGACGAGGTCCGCGGCGGCGGCGGCCGCGAGGTCGTCGGTCGGGGTGAGGCGGGCCAGAGTCGCCGCTCGATCGTCCGCGCTCAGCTTGCTCTTGTCGACGGCACGCTGGAGGTTGCCCGCGATACGCTCCAGGCCGGCGTCGGCCCGGCTGCGGTCGGGCTCGTAGAGCGTGACCTGCGCCCCGACCGCGGCGTGCACCTGAGCGATGCCGTGGCCCATCAGACCCGCTCCGGCGACAAAGAGACGATCGATGCCCATGACCGCCAGTGTAGGCCGTCGGCCGCGCGCTACTGCCGGTCCCGCGGGTAGACCTCGACCAGAACGTCCGTCGGGGCGACGACCTCGCCGAACACCGATACCGGCGCGCCGCGCAGCACGCGATCCAGGAAGGCGGCGACGAAACCACGCGTGACCGCCACCACATCATCGGCGGTGGAGCTGGGTCGTCGCCTCGGCGCGGCCGAGAGGGGGTCGCCGCTGGAGACCGCGACCGTGTCCGACACCAGGACGGCCGCCGACTGGAACGGATGGTCGAGGCCGATGACCACGTAGCCAAGGCTCGCGAGTTCGGTGGCCAGGGCGCCATACGACTCCACGTTCGGAACCAGCGACGGCTGGGTACCAGGTGACCAGCCGAACCTGTCGCTTGTCGTCAGAAGTGGGTGTGTTCGACTCGGCGCGCGCACCCGACCCGACGGTTCCGTTCGCTCAGGCCGACGACACCGGTTCGACCATCGGCGGTCCAAGCGAGCGGCGGCGCAGGGTGAGGACTCCCGCCCCGAGCGCTGCGACGGCTGCCGAGATCAGGAACGTGGCGGAGAAACCGCTGGCCTCGACCACCAGGCCCAGGGCCGCCGGCGCCAACCCGAACGACAGATCGAGGAACGCACTGGAGGTGCCGACCACCGAGCCGCGTTCCGTCTCGTCGACGCGTGCCACGGCCACGGCCAGCAGCGCCGGGAACATGAACGCGACCCCGACCGCGAAGACGGCCGTCCCGACGTACAGACCGACAACGCCGGGCAAGAGCCCGATCAGCCCCAGGCCCAGGGCGGTGACCACGAGGGCGGCGCCGGACAGCCGCGCCGCCCCGACCTGATCGGGCAGTTTGGCGAAGACGATGCGCAGCGCGATCACGATGAGCGCGTAGATGGCCAGCGGGACGCCGGCTCCCTCGAGGCCGATCGCCGACGCATGCAGCGGCACGAAGGCAAAGAACCCGGCCATCCCGAACGTCCCGGTCAGGATGAGGAACCCGGGCAGCACGCCGGCCGGATGGAAGAGTCGCGCGCGCGGGCCCCGTTCCTGCGGCACGCCGTCGCGCACGTTCTGCGCGGCCGCCAGGATCGATGGCGCGGTCTCGGGGACGAGCAGCGAGAGGAACGTGGCCAGCGCCGCCGTCCCGCCAGCCACGAGCCAGACGGCGTCGTACCCGGCGCCGGACAGGACGGTCTCGCCGATGAACGGCCCGGCCGCCAGTCCCAGGGAGCCCGACAGCGAGCCCAGGTTGATCGCGTCGCCCCGCCGCGCCGGGGGTGCCAGGTCGCTGAGGGCAGCGACCGCCGCCACGAAGAAGAACGC
>JBPPMZ010000086.1:0-83374 GCA_051306295.1 Candidatus Limnocylindrales bacterium | reverse complement strand
GACCTTCGCCCCCACGGCCATCCACGCCGATCGCGAGGCGAGAACCCTGCGCATCGACTGGGCCGACGGCCACCTGTCGTTGTTCGACCTGACCGCCCTGCGCTGGCTGTGCCCGTGTGCCTACTGCCGGGGCGAGGCCGGGATGCCCGGCTGGCTGGATAGCGGCCCGACCCTGACCGCGGAACAGACCCGCCTGACCGACCTGCACCTGGTCGGCAATTACGCCGTCGCGCCGCACTGGGGGGACGGCCACTCGACCGGGTTCTACTCCTTCACGCTGCTCCGGGACCGCTGCCCGTGTGGCGAGTGCACCGCCCGCCGCGCCAAGACGACGCCGACGCCCGCCCCACGCGCCGCGGGCACCCACGAAGAGCACCACCACTGAGCGTCGCCTCGGCGGATTGACCCGGCCGCAGGGGACCCTTCTCCACGCCGGACTGGGACCTCCGTGGGACCCCGGACCGTCCATGGGGCCGTGCTATCCTCGGCCGCCAGTCGGTGCGCGCCGGTGCGCGCCGGCACCACGGCCGTCGCTGACCGATCCGGCCCACCCGCAGGAGCACGCCGCACGCATGGCCGCCGTCGACCCAGGAGCCCGCGCCGAGCGAGCGGCGTCCCGCCCGGCGACCTCGCGGACCAAGGCCGTGCCGGAGTTCCCGTACCTCAATCGCGAGTTGTCATGGCTCGACTTCAACGGCCGTGTCCTGCACGAGGCACGCGACGAGCGCAACCCGCTCCTGGAGCGGGCCAAGTTCCTGGCTATCTTCTCGGGCAACCTCGATGAGTTCTTCCAGGTCCGCATCGCCGGCCTGCGCCAGCAGGTCGCGGCCGGGGCCGTCAAGCGCTCGCCCGACGGCCGGACGCCAGCCGAACAGCTCCAGGCCGCCCGCGACCGCATCCTGGAGCTCGTCGCGGATCACTCCGCGATCTTCCTGGACCTGCGTCGCGAGCTCGCGGACGCCGAGGTGGAAGTGGTGGACTACGCCGCCATCCCCGAACACCACGACGAACTCCGTCAGCGCTTCCTCGAAGAGATCTACCCGGTCCTGACACCCCTGGCGGTGGACCCTGGTCACCCATTCCCGTACATCTCGACGCTGAGCCTCTCGATCGCCGTCGGTCTGCGCGATCCCGACACCCACGAGCGCGTGTTCGCCCGGGTGAAGGTGCCCCAGATCCTGCCCCGCCTGCTGGAGGTGGAGCCGGCCCACTTCGTGCCGATCGACCAGGTGATCGAGGCCAACCTCGCGGACCTGTTCATGGGCATGGAGGTCGTCGAAAGCCATCTCTTCCGGGTGACCCGCAACGCCGACTTCGACATCGAGGAGGACGAGGCCGACGACCTCCTCATGGCCATCGAGGAGGAACTCCGGCGTCGACGCTTCGGCGAGGCGGTCCGCCTTGAGGTGGAGCGCAGCATGCCGGCCGCCACGCGCACGCTGTTGATGCGCGGCCTGGGCCTCGAACCCGAGGACGTGTACGAAGTGGCGGGCATGCTCGACCTGACCGCCCTGTGGCGCATCGTCGACATGGATCGGCCGGACCTCAAGGCGACACCCTGGACCCCGGTCACGCCGCCGCGCCTGATGCCGCCCGACGAGGACGAGCCGGCCGATGTGTTCGCCGCGATCCGCGCCGGCGACGTGCTGGTCCATCACCCGTACGAGTCGTTCGCCGCGTCCGTGGAGCGCTTCATCCAGCAGGCCGCCGACGACCCCGACGTCCTGACCATCAAGCAGACCCTGTACCGCACGTCGGGCGACTCACCGATCGTCCAGTCGCTCATCCGGGCCGCGGAGCGCGGCAAGCAGGTCGTCGTCCTGGTCGAGATCAAGGCCCGCTTCGATGAAGAGGCGAACATCATCTGGGCGCGCAAGCTCGAGCGCGCCGGGGCCCACGTCGTGTACGGCCTGGTCGGGCTCAAGACCCACTCGAAGACCGCGCTGGTGGTCCGTCGCGAGGGCTCCGGCCTGCGCCGCTACGTGCACATCGGGACCGGCAACTACAACGCCAAGACGGCGCGTCTGTACGTGGACCTGGGCCTGCTCACCTGCCGGCCGGAGATCGGCGCCGACGTGACGGACCTGTTCAACGTCCTGACCGGCCTGTCGCGCCAGCGCACGTTCCGCCGCCTGCTGGTCGCGCCGCACAGCCTGCGGGCCGGATTCCTGGAACTCGTCGATCGCGAGATCGCCCACGCCGCCGCCGGGCGCCGCGCGCGCATCGTCGTGAAATCGAATGCGGTCGTGGACACGCCCGTCATCGAGGCCCTCTATCGCGCGTCGATGGCCGGCGTCGATGTCGATCTCATCATCCGCGGCGCGTGCTCGATCCAGCCCGGCATCCCCGGGCTGTCCGAGCGGATCCGGGTGCGCTCGATCATCGGCGAGTTCCTGGAGCACTCCCGCATCTGGGGGTTCGAGAACGGCGGCGACGGCGAGTGGTACATCGGCTCGGCCGACCTCATGGACCGCAACCTCGATCGGCGGGTCGAGGCGGTCGTCCCGGTGGAGGACAGCGAGGCGAGGGCCCGTATCGCCGAGATCATCGACCTCATGCTCAGCGACGACCGACGATCGTGGCAGCTCCTGCCCGACGCCCGCTGGGTCCGCACCGAAGAGATCGAGGGCCGCGCGGGCACCATCGAGACGTTCGAGGTCCTCAAGGCGCGGGCGCTCGAGCACGGCTACGTCGCCGCCGCGCCGCACCGTCCGGGCTCCGGTGCCGGGTCCCTGGACCCGCGGGCGTGACCGACCCCACGGGATCGACGCCGGCCGAGCACCACCAGGAGATCGAGCTCAAGTACCGGGTCAGCGACCTCGCCGCCGGCGAGCGGCTCCTGGATGTCGCGACCTGGGGATCGGCCGACGCCACTGGCGGTCGCGTCCGCGAGACGCGCATGGAGGACCGCTACGTCGACACCCCCGAGGGTGACCTGGAGCGCGCCGGATACGCGGTCCGCCTCCGCCAGGGCCCGGATGGGACGATCGTCTCGGCGAAGTCCCTCGCCCGGAGTGTCGCGTCGGATGGCGCCGTGACCCGCGAGGAGCTGGAGGGCCCAGCCGATCCCGTCGCACCCGCCGGCGCGTGGCCCCCGTCCGACGCTCGCTCGCTGGTCATCGAGCACGCCGGCGAGGCCGCCCTCGTGGAGCGGGTGACGGTGCGTCAGCGACGCCGCAAGCGGATCGCCAGGATCGGGACGACGCGCGTGGAGCTGAGCCTCGACGAGGTCGAGGTCGTGGCGGGTGGCGCGGTGGTCGGAACCTTCGTCGAGCTCGAGGCGGAGCTGGTCAAGGGCGACGAAGCCGCCCTCGGCGCGGTCGCGACCGTCTTCGATGCCGAGCCCGGACTGACGCGCGCCTCGACGAGCAAGCTCGAGACGGCGATGGCCATCGCCGACGGCGCCCCGTCGCTCGTCCCACCGGCGGTCACGCCCGATCCCGCGGCGCCCCGCCTGGTGGTGGGTAAGACCCCGGGTGTCCTGCCCGACGACCACGTCGCGGAGGCCGGCCGCAAGGTGATGCGCTTCCACCTGGCCCGGATGCTCGCCTTCGAAGCCGGCGCGCGCAGCGGCGAGGCCATGGAGGACATCCACAAGATGCGCGTCGCCACGCGCCGGCAGCGAGCGGCGTGGCGGGTGTTCGGGGCGTCCTTCCGGCCGGGGCGCACCAAACGCTATCGCGATGGTCTGCGCGAGATCGCGGCCCGTCTGGGTGCGGTCCGCGACCTCGACGTCCTGCTCGAAGGCGCCGACCTGTATCGGGCCGACCTTCCGACGACCGAGCAGCGAGCCCTGGAGCCCCTGCTGTCCGCCTGGCGGGCGCACCGGGACGACGCGCGCGACCTGCTCATCCGCGAGCTCGACAGCCGCCGGTACCAGCGCTGGCTCGATGACTACCTGGACTTCGTGCGCACCGATGGCGCGGCGGTCCTGCCGGTCGGGCCCGTGCAGCCGCACCGGGTTCGGGACACGGCGCCGTCGCGCATCTGGGCGGCGTACGAACAGGTCCGCGGCTACGAGCCGGTCCTGCGCTGGGCGGACGTCGAGACCCTCCACGAACTCCGCATCGCGGGCAAGTGGCTGCGCTATTCGCTGGAGTTCGTGCGCGAGGCGCTGGGCACGGAGGCGGATCCGCTCATCGCGAAGGTCACCGCCCTCCAGGATCACCTGGGCCTCATGAACGATGCGGACGTCACCGCCGGGATGGCCCGCACCTTCCTCGTCGAGCACGCCGGCGACCTCAGTCCGCTGGAGAGTGCCGCGATCGGGCGCTACCTCGTGGATCGCGAGAAGGAGACCATGCGCCTGCGCCGCACCGTCGGGCCCGCCTGGCGGGGCGTGGCCGGGGTGCGCTTCCGTCGCGGCCTCGGCCGGGTCGTCGCCGGGCTCTGAGGGCCGTCGCGCGATCGGCTACGCCCGCCAACCGTGGGCGAGCTCCGGCAAGCGGTCACGCCACTCTGGGCCGGCGTGGTCGGCCACGAAGATCGCGCCCTCGCGCAGCCCGGCATCGGAGATCGTGACCCGATCCGCACCGTAGCGGCGCAGGATCGAATCCATGAGGACGGCGCCAGCCGGGAGTAGTCGAGCCCGCGTCGGGTTGACGAGGTAGCGGGCGGTGATCTCCGCAGCGGGCACCGCCGCCAGGGCAGCCATCGCCTCGCCGAGGCGTTCGAGGGTCAGGACACGATCCAGCGTGCCCGCCGCCGTCACCTTCAGCAGGTTGGTCGCGGTCCCGCCGACCGCGATGACCTCGTCGGGTCGGGCCTCCAGGGCGTCCCGCAGAGACGCGTCGGCGATGGCCCGCATGGCCGTGATGTCGGTCGGCGTCGGCGGGTCGGCGGCCCCGACGCGGCTGGTCAGGCGATTCGAGCCGATCCGCAGGCCGACCGCCCGCGCCCGGCCACCGGGCCCCACGGCACAGAACTCGGAGGAGCCTCCGCCGATGTCGAGGACCAGGGTCTCGTGCGTCACGGGTCGGCCCTCGGTGACGCCGACGAGTGTGAGGTAGGCCTCTTCCTCGTGGGTCAGGACGTGGAGGGGGACGCCGGTGGCCCGCTCGATCGCATGACCGACCGCCGCCGCGTCGGCCGCGCGGCGGATGGGCTCCGTGCCCAGGAAGGCGATGGACGTGGCCCCCAGCTGGCGCGCCGTCGTGGCATAGGTCGCCAGCTGCTCGACGAGGCGTGCCGTACCCTCGCCGCCGAGGTGGGCCTGACGATCGATGGTCGCCCCGAGGCCCAGGAACGCGGATTCATCGACCAGCGGTCGTAGCCGATGGCCGGCGATCGCGGCCACGAGGAGATGGACGGAGTTCGAGCCCAGGTCGACCGAGGCACCGATGGATGGCCGGTCGGACATCCCTTAGCAACAATCCGATACGAGCGTCGGGGTCACGCGGACTCAGGCCCCTGGGTCGGTCGAGGCCGGCTTGCGACGCGGGGTGCGGGTCGCCGCTGTCTTGCGCGTGGTAGCGGGCGCCTTGCGAACCGCGCTGG
Source organism: Candidatus Limnocylindrales bacterium (assembly GCA_051306295.1). Lineage (GTDB taxonomy): Bacteria > Chloroflexota > Limnocylindria > Limnocylindrales > CSP1-4 > SPCO01. The sequence goes on along the minus strand of JBPPMZ010000086.1, from coordinate 77,878 downwards.
CACGAGGCTTGCGGGTCGGCGCAGGACTGGCCGCAGGTGGTTTGGCGGCGGCGGGCGCCGGCTTCGCGGCTGGGGTCGCGGCGGCGGGCTGCTTCGCCGCCGCGGGCTTGCGGGCCGTGGCCGGCTTCGTCGCCACGGGCTTGCGGGCCGTGGCCGGCTTCGCGGTCGCTGCGGTCCCGGGGCGCCTGCCTGACGCCCGGACCCGACGCGGTTGCGAACGATCCGGCGAGACCGACTCCGCTGCCTGGACCGCGGCCGCTCCGACCTCGCGGACGAGCGAGCCCGCCGACTCGACCATCGCACCCACGGCGGCCGCGCCGGTCGCCGTCGACCGCTGGGCGAGTCGGGCCACCAGGCCACTGACCTCTCCAGCCGCCTCCTCGACCTGGCGTCGACGCCTGGTCACGGCCTTGGCGCCCTTGGCGGCCTGCGCCTCGGCGAGCTGTCGGAGGCGCTTGGCTTCCGTGGCCCGTGCCTTGGCGATCTTCGACTCGAGCTTGCCGATCTCCTTGGCCGCCTGCTTGCCGAGCGGTCCGATGACACTCGCGACCGCGTCGCCGACACTGCCAGCGGGATTCCCGCTCCTGCTCTTCGCCTTCCGGCTTCCTGACTTCGCCATGATTCGGACCTCCCGCTTCGATTGCGCCCATGCCTGAGCGAGTCGAGGAGCTCGGGCGACGAGCTCGCGATGAATCGACGGCGCCGGCCGATCCCGTGCCGTGTGGATGGTCGCAGATGTCGCGACATCAAGGGAGCCGCGACGACGGGCGCCCGTGATTCCCATGCAGCGGTGCCGACGCGAAGCCACCTCGACGTCCGCCCGCAGACTACTATCGTGCTCCTCACGCAGCCGATCACACCGTCGCACCCGGCGGGCGTGCGCCCGGATCACTGCTTCTCACGCACGACGTGCCTGCCACGAGAGGCCCTCATGTCACTCTTGCTCATCGGGCTCGGAGGCTTCGCCGGCGCGATCGCGCGGTACCTGGTCGATGGCGCGGTCGCCGACCGGGTGAGCAACGCCTTCCCGCTCGGCACCCTCGCGGTCAACGCCAGCGGGTCGTTCCTTCTGGGCCTCCTGTTCGCGATGACGGCCGAGCGCGCCATCCTGCCCGCAGAGATCCGCGGCCCCGTCCTCATCGGGTTCATCGGCGCCTACACGACGTTCTCCACGTTCATGCTGGAGTCGTGGCGTCTCGTCGAGACCGGCGCCGTCGGCCTGGCCGTCCTCAATCTCGCCGGCTCGACGGCCGTCGGGCTCGCAGCGATCGTCGCGGGGTTGGCGATCGGGAGGGTGATCTGATGCAGATCGAAGGACCGGCGCTCCTCGCCCGGATCTACATCGGCGAGGCAGACCGGCATCATGGCCGACCCCTGTACCAGGCGATCGTCGAGCTCCTCCGGGAGCGGGGCATCGCCGGGGCCACGGTCTTCCGTGGCATCGAGGGCTTCGGCGCCAATGCGCGATTGCATACCAGCCGGATCCTTCGGCTCTCGGAGGACCTACCGCTGCTCATCGAGATCGTGGACCAGGAGGATCGCCTGCGTGCCGTCCTGCCCGAGCTCGACCTGATGATCGGCGACGGGCTGGTGACGCTCGAGCGGGTCGAGGTCGAGACCTACCGTGGGACGCCTCGTCAACACGACGTTAACGAACCGCCGACACCGGGTTAGCGAACGGCGCCCACGCTGGCCGGCATGGCCGACCTCGCGCACCCCTCCTGGATCGCCCTCGCCGCCGAAGGGCCGGTCGCCGAACTCGCCGAGATCCTGCCTCCTGGACGACTCCGCGTCGTGCGCGATCCGGCCGTGTTCGACGCCCTGCTGTGCGCCGGTCGCCCGCACCTCGCCATCCTGGCCGAGCCTCTCGCCCGCCCCGAGGACGTGCTCCTGGCCGTTCGGGAGCGCCGACGCCGATCGACCCTCCGGCTGCTCCACCTGAGCGACCCCGAGGCTGTAGCCGGCCGGCTGGAGGCGCTCCGGCTGGGATTCGACGAGGCACTCCCGGACACGATCTCCGCCGACGAGCTCATGGCGCGCATGGAACTGCTCGAGGAGCGTGCGCAGACGCGCAACGGCGCGGGCGTCCTCGTCGCAGATGGCGTGATCCTGGACCCCGTCGCTCACGAGGTCCGCCGGGACGGCGAACTCATCCACCTGCGGCCGAAGGAATATCAGCTCCTGGCGATGCTCGCCGCCCACCCGGGCCGCACCTATACCCGGCGCCAGCTCCTGGATCGGGTATGGGGCCACGATCACGACGGCGACCCACGAACGGTGGATGTCCACGTCCGCTGGCTGCGCTCCAAGATCGAGCCCCAGCCCGATGCGCCGGTCCACCTGGTGACCGTCAGAGGCGTCGGCTATCGACTGGATCCCATGCCCCGTTAACGGAGCCTTAACCGAGTGCAAAGCACCCGTTGATGCAGCGCACCGAGTCTGCCTCTGGCAAGACAGGGAGAGGACTGCCCCATTCGCCCGACCGCGCGGCACAGACCCGCGGCGACTCAGGAGGACCATCGAGTGACACTTTCGAATCCCAAGCGCTTGGGCGCACTGGCCCTGGTGGCGGTCTTCGCCATCGGCGCCTGTTCCAGCAGCGGCGCGTCGAGCTCGCCTGCCGCCAGCTCCAGCACGGAGACCACCGCGCCGGAGAGCACCGGCCCGGAGAGCATGGCGCCCGAGAGTGCGGCGCCCCTTGAAGCCACGTTGGTCGGCGCTGGTGCAAGCTTCCCGGAGCCGATCTATCTGGAGTGGATCGGGGCATTCCAGGGCGTCCAGCCGGGCATCCAGATCAACTATCAGGGCATCGGCTCGTCCGGCGGTCGCGAGCAGTTCATCGCCCAGCAGGTGGACTTCGCCGGCTCCGACGCGCCGATGAAGGACGACGAGATCACGGCGGCACTGGCCGCGCGAGCGTGCGCCTCCGTCCTGCACATCCCAACCGTGTTCGGTGGGGTCGCGATCGCCTTCAACATCCCGGGCATCACGGAACTGAACCTCGACGGCAACACGATCGCCAAGATCGGCCTTGGGACCATCGCCAACGTCAACGACCCGGCCATCGCCGCCCTCAACCCGGGCGTCACGCTACCGGACCAGGCACTCACCTTCGTCCATCGGTCGGATGGCTCAGGCACGACCAGCATCTTCACGACCTATCTCAACGATGTCAGTCCCGAGTGGGCGGCCGGACCCGGCAAGGGCTCCGAAGTGGAGTGGCCCACCGGCATCGGCGGCGATCAGAACGATGGAGTCGCGGCCGCGATCGCTCAGCAGCCGGGCGGGATCGGGTACGTGTCCTACGAGTTCGCCGTCGCGTCCAACCTGGCGGTCGCCGCTGTCGCCAACAAGGACGGCAACCCGATCAAGCCTTCATCCGAGTCGGTCAGCGAAGCCGCGAACACCGTCACGGTTCCTGATGACTACCGCTTCTCGATCCTGGGCGTCGGTGGCCAGGGCTACCCGATCGCGGGCGCAACCTGGATCCTCGCCTACACCTGCGGCATGGAGGCCGACAAGGCCGACGCGCTCAAGGCCTGGCTGACCTGGGCACTCACCGAGGGTGATGCGAACGTGACCGACCTGAACTACGCACCACTTCCAGCCGAGCTCGAAACCCGCGTTCTCGAGCAGATCGGCCGGATCAACGAAGAGGGATGACCTCGCACCCGTAGCATCTTCCTCCTCCCCGGCATCGGGTTTCGCAGCTCGGAGCGACTCCCGATGCCGGTTCTCACTATGCTGGTGACGGACAAGCGATGACGACATCCCAGCCCTCCGGTCCCACCCTCCGGGCGCGCGGCATCGGGCGGTTCGCCGATCGAGGCTTCCGCTCGCTGGCGACGATGGCCGCTGCCATGGTCCTCGTCATCGTGGCCTGGATGATCGTCTCGACCACGCTCGAGGCGTGGCCGGTCTTCGAGAAGGAAGGACTGGGCTTCTTCACGAGCGATGTCTGGCGCCCTGGCAGTTCCCGCACGGAGATCACCGGGGACTACGGGGCCCTGGCGTTCATCTTCGGGACCATCGTCACCGCCCTCATCGGCATCGTCATCGCGGTCCCGTTGGCGACGGGGATCGCACTGTTCCTGACCGAGGTAGCGACCCCGCGGTTGCGCGGCCCCCTGACCTACGCCATCGACCTCCTGGCGATGATCCCGAGCGTCGTGATCGGCCTGTGGGCCGTGGCCTTCTTCGTGCCGGTCTTCATCTACCCCCTTATGGAGACGATGGCCGGGACGATCGGCCAGGTGATCCCACTGTTCTCCCCACCCGCCGTGGTACGCAGCGTCTTTGCGGCCGGCGTGGTGCTGTCGCTGATGATCATGCCGATCATCAGCGCGATCATCCGCGAGGTCTTTGCGACAACGCCCATCGATGAACGGCTGGCGGCCTTCGGGATGGGCGCGACGCGGTGGGAGGTCATGTGGCAGGTCGTCCTCCCTCGCGCCCGCGCCGGCATGGTCGGCGCAACGATGCTCGGCCTTGGGAGGGCCCTCGGCGAGACGATCGCTGTCCTGCTGGTCATCGGCGGATCGGCCCGGATCGGTTTCGAACTGTTCCAGCCGGGTCAGTCGATCGCAGGGCAGATCGCGAGCGGCTTCGGTGAAGCGAGTCCTGAGGGGATCGCCGGCCTCATCGCCCTCGGCGTCGCACTCTTCCTGATCACGATCGTCATCAACATCTCCGCTCGACTCGTGATCTGGCGGATCGGCGCGATCGGTGGGGATTCGGCGCTGTGAGCTCGATCGATCAGACCGCGTCCGGCCTGCCCAGCACGTTTCGCTCGACGTCCGCGAACGCCAAGGCTCGGCAACACAAGGATCTCGCCATGCGCGCCGTCCTGACCGGCACCTTCGTGGTGGCGCTCATCCCGTTGGCCCTGATCCTGCTCATCACGCTCCAGCGCGGCCTCCCGGCGATGAGCCTCGAGTTCCTGACGACGACCCAACCTCTGTCGTTCAGCCGGGAGGGCGGTGGATTCATCCACGGACTGGTCGGTACGCTGATGATCATGGGCATCGCCATCGGGATCAGCGTCCCACTCGGGATCCTTGGCGCGATCTTCCTGACCGAGTACTCGACAAGCCGCCTCGCTCCGCCGGTTCGCTTCTTCACCGATGTCATGACGGGCGTCCCCTCGATCTTCGTGGGGCTGTTCGTCTATGCCGCGCTCGTCCGCGAGGCGGGACTCGGGTTCGGTACCATTCCGGGTGGCGTGGCGGTGGCCGTTCTGATGTTGCCCATCGTCGTTCGCTCGGCAGAGGAGATCCTCAAACTCGTTCCGATGGACCTGCGCAACGCCAGCACGGCGATGGGCGCGCGCCGCTGGCAGACGACGATCCAGGTCGTGCTCCCCGCCGCCGCTTCTGGGCTCGTGACCGGGGTCATGCTCGCGGTTGCCCGTGGGGCCGGGGAGACGGCGCCGCTCATCCTGACCGCGTTCGGGACGCCCTACCTGGTCACGTCGCTGGTCGGCGAACCACAGACCGCACTGCCACTGCTCATCTTCGAAGGTGCCCGACTCCCGTTCGAGGCGAGTCAGGCGCGCGCCTGGGCCGGCGCGCTCGAGCTGGTCGTGATCGTGCTCTCCCTGACCATCCTCGCCCGGTTCATCGCGCGCCGTGGCCAGGTCCGCCGATGACGAGGGAGGACGCCGGCCGGACCGACATGAAGAAGGACACGCCGAAAGGAAACCTGATGCCAGCGACGACGACCGATCCCAGCTCGGCAGGGCTCTCCGCTGGGCCTGCCGAGCGCGCGTCGGAGCCGACCGTGACCCTTGCCACCGACCTGGGAAGCTCGGGCCGGACCTCTCGCCTGACCGAGGATGATCTGGTCCGTCGCGATTCAGCGGTCGTCCTGCGCGATGTCTCCATCTACTACGGTGCCTTCCGGGCGGTCAAGGAGATCAGCTTCGACGTGCCGGTAAAGGCCATCACCTCGCTGATCGGCCCTTCGGGCAGCGGGAAGTCCACCCTCCTTCGCTCCGTCAATCGGATGAACGAGTTGATCCCTGGGACACGCCTCGAGGGAGAGGTCCTCTATCACGGCGAGAATCTGTACGGACCTGAGGTCGACCCGGTCGAAGTGCGGCGCCGGATCGGCATGGTCTTCCAGAAGCCCAACCCGTTCCCGAAGTCGATCTACGACAACGTCGCGTTCGGACCGCGCCTCAACGGGTTCAAGGGCAACCTGTCCGAACTGGTCGAGACGAGCCTGCGGCGGGCCGCCCTCTGGGACGACGTCAAGGACAAACTCAAGCAGTCCGGGCTGGCGCTGTCAGGCGGGCAGCAGCAGCGACTGTGCATCGCCCGAGCGGTCGCCGTCGAGCCCGACATCATCCTGATGGACGAACCGGCGTCGGCGCTCGATCCGCGCTCGACGCTACAGATCGAAGAGCTGATGTTCGAACTCAAGCAGAATTACACGATCATCATCGTGACACACAACATGCAGCAGGCGGCACGGGCGTCCGACTTCACGATCTTCATGAACATGGCCGATGACCGCGCCGGCTACATCGTGGAGCAGGCTCCGACGCTCGACATCTTCACCAACCCAAAGCACCAGCTGACCGAGGACTACGTGTCCGGCCGGTTCGGCTGAACCGGGGGCCGACATGACCGACCAGCACGAAGAGACCGAGGCCCGCATCGACGCCCAGGTGGCGGACCTGATGTCCGAGGCCGAGGACCGGCTGTCGCCGACCCGGGTCCCGGCCAAGCGGGAAGCCCTCGACCGCGACGAGCACCTGATCAAGGATGCCGTCCTGCGCATGGGCAGCCTCGTCGAGGAGGCCATCCGGGACGCCAGCCGGGCGCTCCAGGCCCACGACACGGAGCTGGCGCTGCGGATCATCAAGGGCGACGCCGTGATCAACGAGGCGCAGCGCTCCGTGACGCGCCTGATCTCCGTTACCATCGCGACCCAGAGCCCGGTCGCCCGCGACCTGCGCTACCTGCTCACGCTGGACCACGTGATGTACGAGCTGGAGCGCATCGGCGACCATGCCTCATCGGTCGCCAAGCAGGTCCTGAAGCTGGCACCGGAGGCTCCCCTCAAGGACTACATCCACCTGCCGGCGATGGCCGAGCGCGGGGCCGTCCTGGTCCACGGCGTCCTTCGGGCGCTGGTCGATATCGATGCGGTCGCAGCGCGCGAGATCGCCGTCCTCGACGACGAGATCGACCGCCTGTATCACGAGACGTTCGACGAGGTCGTGTCCCTCATGCGCGAGGACCCGGCCAACGTCGAGCGCGGGACCCGGATCATCATCGCGTCCCACTATCTGGAGCGTATCGGCGATCGTGCCACGAACATCGCCGAGGACATCGTGTACCTCGTCACGGGGGATGTGGAGGACCTGAACCCATGAGTCGCGCCGATCCGATCCGCGTGCTGTTCGTGTGCACCGGAAACTCCGCCCGCAGCGTCATGGCCGAGGCCATGCTCCGCCACCGCGGCGGGGGCGACTTCGAGGTCTTCAGCGCCGGCACCGAGCCCAAGGGCATCAACCCCCTGACCCTCCGAGTGCTCGCCGAAGCCGGCATCGATGCCTCGTTCGCGCGCTCCAAGTCGGTGACCGAGTTCCTGGACCAGTCGTTCGACTATGTCGTCACGGTCTGCGACCAGGCACGCCAGACCTGCCCGGTCTTCCCGGGCGTCCACGAGTCGCTCCACTGGGGGTACGAGGATCCGGCCGCGGCCACGGGCACGGAGGCGGAGCGGCTGGCGGTCTTCCGCAAGGTGTTGATCCAGATCAGCGAGCGGGTCGCCCAGTTCGCGACCGTCACCCGCCGCCATCGGACCTGATGTACCTGCACCTCCTGCGCCACGCCCACGCCGGCGACGCGGTGGCCTGGGATGGCCCCGACGACACCCGACCGCTGACGGACAAGGGCCTCGCCCAGGCCAAGCGGCTGGGGCGATTCCTCGCGGAGCGCCGGTTCGCGACGGACGCCGTCCTGACCTCGCCGAAGCTACGGGCCAGCCAGACCGCGGAGGTCGTGGCCAGCCACCTGGCGCTGCCGGTCGTCGTTGACGAGCGACTTGGCGGGCCTGTTGGCCTGTCGGCGCTGGAGGCCATCCTGCGCGATCATCACGACCCGGTCCTGCCGGTGCTGGTCGGCCACGATCCGGACTTGAGTGAGCTGGTGGCGGTGCTGTGCGGCGCGGCCGGGGTGCCGATGCGCAAAGGCGCCTTCGCCCGCATCGAGGTCGATCGACCCTTTCAGGCGGGCGCTGGGACGCTGCGCTGGCTGGTCACGCCTGACCTGCTCAGACCGGAGCGCTGACCTCTGTCGCCGGACGGCGACGCGCCACGAGATCCGCGACCGGGATCAAGCCCGCCGGCGGGAGTCGCGCCCGGCGTGACGGACCGGGCGATGCCGACGAGACGCTCCGCGGCCTCGGGCAGGAGGCGGTAGAAGATCCAGTTGCCGCGGCGCTCGGACTCGACCACACCGGCCTCGCGCAGGACCTTGAGGTGATGCGACACGGTGGGCTGGCCGACATCGCAGCACGACGTGAAGTCGCAGGCGCAGACGTCCTGTTCGGCGGCCAGCTGCCGCACGATCGCCAGGCGGGTCGGATCGGCCAGGGCAGCCAGGAATCGGACGTCGGGGTCCAACTCGGCCGTGCGTCGGGTTCGGCCCATGGGCGGACTATATCGTCGAGATTCGATATTGACAAGTATCGATGTCGTGCGACATATTGATATCCATCGAAACAGAAACCGACAGGGAGATGCGCGCGGCTGCAGCCGGTGACCCGCACCCCCGACTGCTGCCCCGCCTGACCCGCAGATCACGAACGGAACCCGATGACCACCGACACCGCTATCCCCGGCGCGGGCGACGCCACGAGCGACGCCATCGTCGACGACGTCCGGGCCAAGTACGCGGCGGCGGCCCGCGGCATCCTCGACGCACCGGCGGGCACCGCGAGCGCGTGCTGCGCCCCCAACAGTGGCGGGGTCTTCGGCGAGATCCTGTACGACGCGAGCGATCGCGCCTCCCTGCCCGACGCCGCTGTGCTGGCCAGCCTGGGCTGCGGCAACCCGACCTCGGTCGCCGAGCTTCGTGAGGGCGAGACCGTGCTGGACCTGGGGTCCGGCGGCGGGATCGATGTCCTGCTGTCCGCCCAGCGCGTGGGCCCGACAGGTTTCGCCTATGGCCTGGACATGACCGACGAGATGCTCGAACTGGCCCGCCAGAACGCGGCTGCGGCCGGCGCCACCAACGTCGAGTTCCGCCAGGGCCGGATCGAGCAGATCCCGCTCGCGGACGCGTCAGTCGACGTGGTCATCAGCAACTGCGTCGTCAACCTCTCGGCCGACAAGGGGGGCGTGTTCGCCGAGATCGCCCGCGTCCTCCGCCCGGGTGGCCGGATCGGTATCAGCGATGTCGTCTCGGACGACAGCCTGTCGCCGAGCGAGCGCGCCGAGCGCGGCTCGTTCGTGGGTTGCATCGCGGGTGCGCTGTCGTTCTCCGAGTACCGCGAGGGCCTCGCGGCCGTGGGTCTGACCGGCATCCGCATCACGTCCACGCATGCGGTCGCGGACGGCCTCCATGGGGCGATCATCGCGGCCACCAAGCCCACGGACTGGACGCCGGACCGCATCCGGACCGTGGACCTGCCGCGCCCCGCCGAGGGCCTGCCGGTCCTCGCCGAGAGCAACGGCTGCTGCGGCGGCTCGGGCTGCTGCTAAGGGTCAGTCCGCCCCGACCGGGTAGGGCAACGTCACGGGGTCGGTCGCGAGCCGGCTCCGTCCCTGGTCGTCGAAGCGGTCCAGGCCGAGATCCCTGACGTCCAGGACGTCGGTCGTGCCGTGCAGGACGAGGTCCACGGCCGCTCGCGCGATGCCCGGGCCCCACATCATCCCGTGGCCACCGGCGGCCGCGACCGTGACGCCCTGGAGGCGCGACCCATCGGGCCGGATAGCCGGTCCGATGATCGGGGCGTGGTCCGGCGTGTAGTCGATGGTCGCGGCCCAGATCCGCCGGAGGCCCAGGTCGCGGGTGATTCGACCGCGATGACGCGTCCGACGGATCCGTCCGTCCGGAGGCCCGTGAAGGCGACGCCCTCGCGCAGCTCGACGCCGGCCCGCTGCATCGCCAGCGAGTACGCCCGCACATTGCGCGGCGGGTCGATGTGGCCGTCGCCGGCCCGGTAGCTGCCGCCGCGGTGGCCGTCCGTGGCCAGGGTGCGAGCGAGCGTCGCGGCCTCGGTGGCCTCCAGCCACCCGACATCGGATAGACCCTTCGCGTGCTGCATCGCGATGCGCTCGCGGCCGGCCCGCTCGTCGTCCTCGGTGATCGCCAGGATGAGGTAGCCGAGCTCGCGGAAGCCCGAGTCGGTGCCGTAGGTCGCGGCCTGGCCGCGATAGAAGTCGATCGACCAGCGACCCAGCGCGACGGTCGCGGGCGTGCCACCCTGCGCCCGCACGATGCCAGCCGCCCGCGACGACGCGCCCATCCCGGCCTGACCGCGCTCCAGGACCACGACCCGCCCGAGCCCGGCCTCCGTCGCGAAGACCGACGCCCAGCCGCCCAGCGTCCCGGCCCCGACGACCACGAGGTCCGCCCGGTCGAGCGTCATCCGCATTCGCCGCGCTGCATGGCCCCGACGATACGGGTCGCGGCCATCCCAGCGATCGAGCGTCCTGCGCGATGCACCGACTCGCCCACCGTCAGAGGAGCCGCACCGGGACCGACGGCGATCGGAATGACTCGTCGAAGCTGGCGATGATGTCGCACCGGGCATGCTCGGCCGCCGCGGCGATGATGGCATCCGGGATGCGTCGGGCAGACGTTCGAAGGGACCAGTCGATGCCAGCGATGGTCGCTGCCTGGTCGGCGTCCGACAGCTCGACGTCCTCACGGGACAGGAACCGGATGAGCCCGGCGCCGAGGTCGGGGTTTGCGATTCCGTAGTCGGTCCGCAGAGCATGCACGAGCTCAAGGAGGACGGCCGTGCTGACGATCAGGGTGTGGTCGGAGTCGACGAGCGTCGCCGCCGCGAGCGACCTCGGCGGATCGTCATCGACGAAGTAGCGGACTAGCACCCCGGTATCGCAGAAGACCCGCATGGTCAGCGGTCTTCCGACCCGGGCGACCGGTCGTCAGTCGCCTCCGCGGACCGCCATCCCCACGCCCGGTCGCGCAGGGCTTGCCAATCGGTGACGACCGGCTGTCCTGGCCGCTTGAAGATGCCGCGCAGTGATTCTCGATGCGGCGCGGGGATGAAATCGACGACCAATCGACCATCGATCACGTGCTCGACCGCGCGGTCGCCGGGCTTGATGCCCAATCGTTGACGGACCTGCTTGTCGATGGTGATCTGGAATCGCTCGCCGACGACATTCGCCATATGCTCTCCGAAACGTACGTATTCTTCCGATCGTACGTACGATACGCCGGCCGTCAACCGTCGAGGGCGGCCGCTTCCACGCACACGGCGACGACGCCAAGCCCCGCCAGCCGATCGAAGGTCGGGCGGCGGCGCACGGTCCAGGCCGCGAGCTCCAGGCCGGCGGCACGGACCCGGGCAGCCGAGCGCCGGTCGATCGCACGCCACTCAGCGGCGATCCCACGACAGCCAAGGCCCACGGCCACGGCCAGCGTCGAGGGTGACAGATCCTCGGCATTCAGCCAGCGCGGCCAGGTGGGCGCCAGCGCGCCGATCCGCTCCAGCGTGTCGGTCTCGAAGGACGAGACCACCGCGTTGACCAGCGTCGGACCTCGTCCGGCCGCCAGCACGTCCGCGACTGCCTGGCCGTGGTCGCCCTTGAGCTCGACGTCCAGGAAGGCGTCCCGTGGCGCGAGGCGAAGGACCTCGGCGAGGGTCGGCACGCCGGCCGCCGCAAGCTCGAACTCGGTGAGTGCGTCCGCTCGCTCCGGCCGCCCCTGGACGCGGGTCAGCGTCTCGTCGTGGAGGATGACCGGCACCCCGTCGGCCGACACACGGACGTCGAACTCCAGGCCGCCGCAGGCCGGCACGGCCAGGGCCGCGAGGAAGGCTGCCCACGTGTTCTCCGGTCCGTGTCGCCAGTCGCCCCGATGGGCGAGCCGGAGCGGTCGCGACCCCCCCTCCGTCACCCCTCCGCCCCGATCTCCAGGTGTGCGCTGATGCCCAGGTGATCGCTCGGGTAGAGGGTCGCGTCCTCGGGGTGCGGTCGGTCGAACGCCAAGCGGGCCGAGATGACCCGCACGGACCCCCGCAACCAGACGTAGTCGAGGCAACCGGGGTCGCCGTCGGTGTCCATGGCGGGCGCCTGCAGCCCCGACGGCCACGTCATTTCGGGTTCCGCCCCGTTCACCTCGGCGTAGGCGGACTGGTAGCCCGCGCCCAGCATCCGCGCGTAGGTGGCCTCGACTGGCTCGGCGTTGAAGTCGCCGACCACGACCTGGACGTCCGCTGCGGGCGCGCCAGCCAACCACGCGAGCAGCTGACGGGTCTGTTCATCGCGCTCGGCTTCGCCCTCCACGACGTGATGGAGATGCGTCACGACCACCAGGACCCGCGCGCCGCCGGGGAGGGCCACGATGGATCGCAGCGCGGATCGCCCGGAACCCAGGTCCAGCCGCGCCACATCCGTCGCGGCCAACGGCTCCCGAACCAGGAGGCTGTTGCCGTACTCCGGTCGGCCGGCCCAGGCGCGGTGGGCCGCGTACCGACCCTCGCCCGCCGCCCCGATCAGGCGGTCCTGCTGCATGACGTACACCACTTCCTGCAGACCCAGGATGTCCGGCTGGAGTGCCGCCATGTCGGCCAGGATGAGCGGCAGGCGTTCCGGCCAGCGGTCGGCCAGGTTCAGGATGTTCAGCGTGGCGACGTGCAGTCGATCCATCGTTCCTCCGCGGTGCCCGTGGGCCGAGTCAGCTGCCAGGCGCGTCGGCGACGGGCAGGGCGAAGCGGAACGTCGACCCGACGCCCTCCTCCGATTCGACCCAGATCCGGCCGCCGTGCTGTTCGATGACGTGGCGCGCGATGGCCAGGCCGAGACCCGTCCCGCCGCCGACCTCGGGTCGCTGGCGCGCCCGATCCACCTTGTAGAACCGCTCGAAGACGCGATCCTGCGCGGCCCGCGGGATCCCCAGGCCGTGATCCTCGACCGACACCACGACCTCGCCACCTGACGATCCGGCGCGAACCGTGACGATCCCACCGTCAGGGCTGAACTTGACGGCGTTGTGCACCAGGTTCACGACGACCTGCCCAAGGCGCGGTCCGTCGCCTCTGATCAGTGGGAGGTCAGTCCCCCGCTCCAGGCGAAGGTCGACCCCCTGGCGCTCGGCGAACAACCGAAGGCGATCTGCCGCGTCCGCGGCCAACGTCCCGACATCCAGCCCGTCCGTGAGGTGAACGGTCCCACCGCTTTCGATCCGGGACAGATCCAGGAGCTCATTGACCATCTGGACCAGGTGGCCCGTCTCGACCTCGATCTTGGCGATGCGATCACGCATCTTGTCCGGGATGGCGGCACCAGCCACGGCCGCCTCGCGTGACAGGGTCTCGGCCAGCAGGCTGACCGTCGTCAGCGGGGTGCGCAGTTCATGCGACAGGTTGTCGATGAACTCGGCGCGGATGCGCTGGAGCCGGCGCAGCTCAGAGACATCGTCGAGCATCAACCAGGCCCCGCCGGCCGGGGATCGACGGGCACGGACCACCATCGCCGGACCATCAGCGCCGGCGCGCCTGATCTCGGTGGCGGCGGCCCCGACATCGAGCGCGGAGCGCGCGGTGGAGTCGACCGTCGCGTCCAGGAAGGCCTCCATGACCGTCTTGCCCAGGAGGGTGCCGACCGCGCGGTCGAGAAGCAGGTGAGCGGCGGGGTTGGCATCCACGATGCGCAGGTCGCGATCGATGGTCAGGACGCCCGGACCCACGGCCTCGATGAGCCGGGCGGTCGCCTCACGACCGGTCGCGAGCTCCCGGTTCCGAGCGTCGAGATCGGCCCGAAGCCGTGCGACGCCGGCACCCAGGTCCGTCGCTCCGCCGGCGCCGAGGGCCGATCGGATCCGAGCGGCCGTCCGGGCCTGCTGCGACGCGGGCCAGATCAGGCCTACCACCACGATGCTCAGGACGAGGGCTACGGCGAACCAAGGATCCACGGGGCGAGCATCGCATACCGCGCGCCCGCGGCGCGCCCGGTCGGGCGCTGATGGCGACGCGATGATCCAGCGCACCGACGATCTGCTCGTCGCAGGCGGGCACAGGCCGTCGTGGCGATCCGTTGCAGGTCGTCGAGATGTCAGCCATGGCCAGGATCCAGGCGCTCTGGCACCCGGGACGCCATCGCCCGGGTGTCCTGCAGACGCCTACGCCCGATAGCGTACGCGGGGCTCCGCGGCCATCGTCCGCTCGATCAACGTACCCAGCCACGGGGCGGCATGCCGGTCGAAGGCGGACGCGGCGAAGGCGTGGCGAAGGACGAGCAAGTGGGCGATCCGAGCGCCCGCCCGGCGCGCGCCAGCGTTCCCGCCGGCATCGCGGATGGCCGCCTCGATGTCCTCGGCGGCGAGCTCGGTCGAGACGCGCAGAGCCTCGTCCTCGTCACGGGACGTGGCCTCCGGCCAGGGCGGCTCGCCGAGACGGTCGCGGGCGCCCGTCGCGGACAGCCAGCGGGACTCCTCGACGGACAGCGAACGGACCCGGGCGAGCAGCGCCTCGACGGTCGTCGTCGCCGGTCCGTAGCGCGGCTGCCCAACGGCCGCATCCCAGCCCCGGGTCAGGCGCTCCTTGGCCCGATCGCCGGCAGGATCGCCCAGCAGCTCGTCGAGTGTATCGGCCAGGATCGGCTCCGCGACGCGGCCGACGACGGCGTCGCGGATCCCCGGGACCCGCCGCGCGGCGGGCGGGAGGGCATCCAGGACGGCGCGCTCCGCCGCATCGAGGGCCGCCATCTGGTCGGCGCCCAGGAATCGGCGAAGCGTCGCCAGGAAGGCGATCGGTGCTGGCTCGGCGAGCGCCAGCCGGTCCAGTTCGTCGCGACCCAGGCGGCCGACGCGCTCCACGATGGCCGCCACGCGATCGGCGGTACTGGCCGGCCGGGGCCGCCGTGGAGCGCGGTCGGCGCGGATGGACTCGCCGGACGCCCACGCCGTGGACCGAGCCACCCCGCCGCCCGGACGGCGCGGGTCGCGGCCACCGATCGAGCGCTCCTCGTCGTAGCGCGCCCGCATCGCGGGGTCGGCGAGCCAGTCGTGGGCTACGTTGATCCGCTTCGCGAGGTCCAGCCCGCCCGGGCCCGCGACGTCCGGATGGTGCTTGCGCAGGAGGCCACGCCAGGCGAGGTCGATGGCCTCGGGACTGGCATCGATCGGCACGCCCAAGCGGGCGTACAGGTCGTCGTCGGGCAGGGTCGGGCGTGGGACGCGAGGCGGCATGGCCGTCCATCGTAGTGGCCGTCACGAGGCCGGCTCGTTATGCTCGCGCTCCAGGTCCGTGGGGAGATCCGAGATGAGCTTCATCAAGAAGGCCCAGGAAGCCGCAGAGGCGGCTCGAGCGCGGGTCGAGGAGGCCGCGTCGGCCGCGACCCGAACGGCCCACGATCCGTCGACCGCGGACCGGGTGAACCGCGGGCTGGCGGGCGCCACCCAGGGCGCGCGGGACGCAGTGGGCCTTGCCAAACGGGGCGTCAACACGGTCATCGAGCGGATCGACCCGAGCACGCTCGCGGATCTGGTCATCAAGGCCACGGCCCTCCAGGAGATGACCAACAAGGCGCTCCGGACCAAGGGTTCGCCCTATCGCATCTCGGAGATCTCCATCGCGGCGTCCATCCCGCCCGGTGTCACCTTCGCGATCGGCCGGCTGGACGATGAGCCCGAGCCGATCGACGGCGAAGTCCGGACCTCGAGCGAGCTCATCGAGGCCGCACCGGACAGCGGGGAACTCGTCCTGGCCCTCGACGGGACGACCCTCGACGAACCGACTGTCGCCGCGATCGAGGAGGCCGCCGCGGCACCCGGCGCCATGCCCCCGAGTTCGGTCGGCCGCGGCTGACCACGACCCTCAGGCAGTCGGGAACCCGTTCGCGAGGAAGCCCTCGACGTCCTCGATCGGGCGGGTGGATCGCTCACCGGTGACGCGCTCGGTGACCTCGACGCCGCCGGCGGCCAGCGAGCGCGGCGACACGGTCAGGATCCAGGGCATGCCCAGGAGCTCGGCGTCGGTGAACTTGACGCCCGGCGACTCGTCGCGGTCGTCCCACAGGATCTCGTGGCGCGGACCGGCCTCGGCGGCCAGGGCGTGGAGTCGCTCGGCGACCTCCGCGACGCGGGGTTCCTTGGCCGCCCCGATCGACACCAGGTGCGCGGCATAGGGAGCGACCTCGGCCGGCCAGACGATGCCCTTCTCGTCGTGGTGCTCCTCGACGATGCAGGCCACGTTCCGCCCGACCCCGATCCCGTATGAGCCCATGACGATGGGGTGCGCCTGGCCGTCTTCGCCGAGGTAGGAGGCACCGGCGGCATCCGTGTACTTCGTGCCGAGCTTGAAGATGTTGCCGACCTCGATGCCGTTGCGCAGGATGACCGGCGCCCCGCACTGCGGGCAGGCGTCGCCTTCCTGGACGTTCGTGATGTCGGCCGTGATGTCCGGGGTGTAATCCCGCCCGACGTTCACGTTGGTGACGTGGAATCCCTCGCGGTTCGCGCCGGCCACCAGGTTGGGCGAGGCCGCCGCGAGATCGTCCACGACCACGACCGTGTCATGCGCGCCGATGGGCGATCCGTAGCCCGGCTCCATGCCGGCGGCCTTGATCTCCTCGACCGTGGCCGGACGGATCCCGCCGGTGGCCTGGACCGCGTTGACGAGCTTGGTCTCGTTGACCTCGTGGTCGCCGCGGACGATGGCGGTGACGAGGCGGCCGTCGCCGGTCATGAAGAAGGCAGCCTTGGCCGTGCGCTCCGGTCCGATGCCGAGGAAGGCGGCCAGGCTGGCGATGGTCGTGGTGCCGGGCGTGGCGATCTCCTCGCGGGGGAGTGGGTCCTCCGCGGCCGGCGCGGTCCTGGGCCCGACGGCGACCTGGCGATTGGACGCGTAGTCACACGCCTCGCACAGGACGAGGACGTCCTCGCCGGCCGGGTTCAGGACCATGAACTCATGGGCCTGGCTGCCGCCCATCATCCCGACATCGGAGCTGACCGCGATGGTCTTGAGGCCCAGGCGCTCGAAGGTCCGGACATACGCGCCGTGCTGGGCCCAGTAGCTCACATCCAGACCAGCGTCGTCGCGGTCGCAGCTATAGGCGTCCTTCATGACGAATTCGCGGACGCGGATCAGACCTCCACGGGCGCGCGGCTCGTCGCGCCACTTGGTCTGGAAGTGGTAGACCTGCATCGGCAGCTGACGCCAAGACTTCACGACGTCCGCCAGGAGGATCCCGACGACCTCCTCGTGGGTCATCGCCAGGACCATGTCCCGCCCGTTGCGATCCTTGAACCGGCCAAGCTCCGGCCCGATGGCGTCGTACCGGCCGCTCGCCCGCCAGACATCGGCCGGGTGGACGACCGGCATCTCCATCTCCTGCCCGCCGATCCTGTCCTGCTCCTCGCGGATGACCTGCTCGACCCGGTCGTTGACCCGCTTGCCGAGCGGCAGCAGCGAGTAGATCCCGGAACCCAGCTGGCGCACGTAGCCGGCGCGCAACAGGAGGCGGTGGGAGGGCATCTCGGCTTCGACCGGGTCGTCGCGGAGCGTGGTGAAGAACAGGGTGGAGAGTCGCATGGCCGGCTAAGGATAGCGGGGCGGCAACCCGGCGCCGCGGACCCGGCCACCCCGCGGCAAAGAACCTCTGGATTCGAAGCTTTCCGCGGGCTGGCGACCCGGACTGCGTATCGCGGTTCTGGACGGATCGGTCAGCGGGTCGGAGTGTCCAGGAGGTCGGTCCAGGACAGCGCATCCGAGACGGACCCATCGAGCTCCAGCCAGCGGAGGGCATACGCGACCTGCAGCGCCGTCACCGACCGACGCCCGACGGCCCGTGACCGCACCAGACGTTTGGCCGCCTCCCGACCGTACGAATCGGCGAGGGCCGCGCGGCTCACGACCGGCGCCAGCTGCCGATGGACCGACGCTACTCGCCGCTGGAAGGCGGCCGTCGCCCATGCCCGGTCGTCGGGTAGCCCGCCGCGGTGATCAGAGCCACCCGAGGGGAGGAGCACCTCGGGCGGCGGAGCGGCGGGCCTGCCGATACCGACGGACTCGCCAGAGCGCACGGATGCGGCGTGGTGCGACGCCGCGGGATCCTTGGCTGTGGGCTGAGCGGTCAGGATCGGCACGGGAGGATCATCGGGCGGCTACGTCAACACGGCGTTGGTATCGGGTCAACGCTGCGTCACGTCGGGCGACGAAACACGTAGCCCACGCCGCGGACGGTGTGGATGAAGACGGGCTGCCCCGGATCGTCCTCGATCTGGCTGCGCAGCCAGTGGACATGGACATCGACCGTCCGCGTCTCACCGGCGTAGTCGTAGCCCCAGACCTTCTCGAGCAACTGGTCGCGGGTGAAGACCTGCCCGGGATTGCGGATCAGGAACGCCAACAGCTCGAACGCCTTGGGCTTGACCGGCAGGGCCTGCCCGTCGCGCAGCAGGCGGTGGCCGGCGAGGTCCGCCTGGACCTGCCCGAGGTCCACGATGGTCGGTCCCGTACCGGCGGTGGCCGTCGCTTCCGCGCGCCGAAACAGGGAACGGATCCGCGCGGTCAGCTCGCGCAGCGAGAAGGGCTTGGTGACGTAATCGTCGGCACCGAGTTCCAGCCCGACGACCTTGTCGAGCTCCGAATCCTTGGCCGTGAGCATGACGATCGGCACACCGGACTCGGCGCGGATGATGCGGGTCACCTCGATGCCGGAGAGCTCCGGCAGCATGATGTCGAGGAGCACGAGGTCCGGGCGCTCCCCTCGAAACTGCGCCAGGGCCTCGCGTCCATCGGCCGCCGTGACCACGCGGAAGCCGTCCGCCTCCAGGGCGTCGGCGAGCGTCTCGCGCAGGGTCGGCTCATCCTCCACGACGAGGATCGTGCGTGCCATCTACTGTTGAGGATAGCCGCGCGTGTTAACGACGCGTTAGAGCCCCGTCAATGTGCGCGGAACGACAAGGAGCAGCGGGTCCATCGGGCCCGTCACGCGTCGGCGATGACCTCGAGCGCGTGGTCCAGGCGGGCGCCCACCCGGTCACGGCCCAGGGCCACGAGCGTGTCGAACAGCGGCGGCGTCGCCGTGCGCCCGGTGACCGCAACGCGGATGGTCATGAACAGGTCGCCGGCCTTCCAGCCACGAGCCTCCGCCAGGGCCCGCAGCGGCGGCTCCAGCTCATCGGCTTCGAACGACACCGCCCCGACCTCGGCGATGGTCGCGCGGGCGGCCGTCAGCCCTTCCCTGGTCGTGGCGATGTCCCAGCGCTTGGGGACCAGGATCGAAGGATCGATGTCGAGCGTGTCCACCCACAGGAAGCCGACGACGTCACCGACCGCTCCCAGGGTAGGCAGTCGCTCCCGGATGACCGGCAGCAGTGCCCGAACTTCGTCGTCGGCGGGCATCCAGGCTATCCGCCCCGCGACCAGTTCGGCCTCCAGGAACGGTCGCAGTCGATCGATCAGGTCGTCGTCGGACAGGCGCCGGATCCACTGGCCGTTGATCCATTCGAGCCGCTCGCGATCGAACACCGCGCCGCCCTTGTGCACGGCCGCGATATCGAACCGCTCGACGATCTCATCGAGCGACAGGATCTCGTCCTCGGAGCCCGTCGCCCAACCGAGGAGCGCGAGGTAGTTGACCAGCGCTTCCTTGATGAAGCCCTGGGCGATGTAGTCACCGACCGCGGTCTGGCTCTTGCGTTTGCTCATCTTGGTCCGGTCCGGATTGAGGATGAGCGGCAGGTGGGCGAAGGCGGGCACGTCGTAGCCCAGCGCCCGGAACAGCAGGATGTGCTTGGGCGTGTTGGACAGGTGGTCCTCGCCGCGAATGACGTGGGTGATGCCCATCGCCGCATCGTCGACCACGACCGTGAAGTGATAGAGCGGGTTGCCGTCGCTCCGGACGATCACGAAGTCGCCGCCGAGGTTACGGACATCGATCTCGACCCGGCCGCGCACGATGTCGTCGAACGCGACGACCCCCTCCCCAACGCGGAAGCGCAGCGTCCCACGACGTCCCTCTGCCTCGCGCGCCTGTCGCTCGTCCGGCGTCAGCGCCGCGCACCGACCGACGTAGCGCGGTGCGTCCTTGGCCGCTTCCTGGGCCTTGCGATCCGCGTCGAGTTCCTCTGGCGTGCAGAAGCACGGATACGCGAGGTCGTCGGCGAGGAGCCGCTGCGCCGCGGTCGCATACGACGGCAAGCGCTGCATCTGACGGTACGGCGCATGCGGCCCACGAGCCGGTTCGCCGGCGACCTCCGGACCCTCGTCCCACTCGAGGCCCAACCAGTGCAGGCCATCGAGGATGTCCTTCTCGAAGGCCAGCGTGCTACGCACGACGTCGGTGTCCTCCAGGCGGAGGATGAACGTGCCGCCGACGTGTCGGGCATGGAGGTAGTTGAACAGCGCGGTCCGTGCCGTGCCGATGTGGAGCGGCCCGGTCGGGCTGGGCGCGATCCGGACGCGGTCGATGGTCATGCGCCCAAGGCTACCAGTCAGGCCCGCGGCGGCGGCACCCGATGGAAGAGGGCCGGATCCGCGTCGCCGGGGAGGACCCGCACGAGCGCCGCCGGACGGAGGCCCAGCGTCGCCCGGCCGAGTGGCCCCTCCAGGGTCAACGAGTCCAGCGACTCCGAGCGGGCCAGGATCGTGATCGGCGCGCCCGGCTTGAGGGCCCGGGCCTCCAGGTACGACAGCAGGCCGGCGTCTTCCTCGGCTTCCTCGGTGATGCGATAGACCGTCGCGTGGGTCCCGGCCTCCATCTCGCTGAGCCGGACGCCTACCGGACGACGCTTCGCGGTCGCCGCGTCGATGGGGTTGCCGTGGGGGCAGATCTCGGGGTGGCCGAGCATCTCGTCGAGGCGCGCCTCGACGCGCGGCGAGATCGCGCCCTGCAGGCGCATCGCCTCGTCGTCCGATTCGGCCCAGCCCAGGCCGATGACGCTGGTGAGCAGCCACTCCAGGAGCGCGTGCCGACGGAAGATCGCGTCGGCAGCCGCTCGGCCGGCCGTGGTCATGCGCAGGTCGCGGCCACCGTCCACATGGTCGACCAGGCCGTCGGCCACGAGGCGTCGGAACATCTCGCTGGCGGCCTGGGTGGTGACGCCGAGATGGCGGGCGACCCCGGCCGCGGTCACCTTCGTGCCGTCGCCGGCCCCCGCCCCGACGCGCAGGGCGAGGAGGTATTCCTGGGCGGCAGCGGAGAGGTCGCGCTGGTCCTGACGACGGGGCATGCCCTCAGGATACGGGACCGCTCCCTTGGTCGGGCGAGGTGGCTCCCGGCACTCGGAGCCGACGCACCTCACGGCCAAGTCCGACGACGATCCCGACCGACCAGCCGATCACCAGGAGCGCGCCGAGCGCCGAGCGCGCCGATCCGACATCGGCCGCCGCCCCCATCGAGGTGACGAGCAGGGATCCCGGGATCGCGGCCGCCAGGGTGCCGATCGTGGCGATCGTGGCCGCCACGGCCAGGCGAGGGACGATGAGCAGCAGCGCGAGGACGACGACCTGGGCGAACCAGGCGAGGGGGGCCGACGAGGCGTCACACGATGCCGAGAACCTAGCGCAGCCGGTGATCTCGCCGGCGAGCCAACCGATCCCGAGGGCGATCGGCGTCCAGCCCACCACGCCCCGTCCGACACGGCCGATGATGCCGCCAGCCGCCGGCTCGAGGAAGCGCGTGGCGTCCCAGGTGATCACTGTCAGTCCCCCGTCGGGCCGGGCGTTCGGCGGGGGGGGCGGGTCGGGGGCGGGGGCGGCCGCGGCGACCGGAGCAGCGGGGTCCGCGGCCGTGGCATCCCACCAGGAGGTCGTCGTGTGGGTCGGTGGCACCGACGCGGCGTCGGCACCGGTCGCTCGCGCCGGCTCCGCCGCGGGTGCGGGTCGGTCGGATCCCGTCGGTTCGACGGCCTCGGCGGCCTCGGCGGCCTCGGCGTCCGCCGCAGCCTCGGCCGACCGGCGTGCCCGCGCCTGATACTCCGGCCCGTGCTTCCGTGGATCGGCGTATTCCTTGGGGTTGAGCGTCCAGTACGTGCCCGACGTCGTGCCATACCACGAGGCGCCTCCCCAATCGGGCTCGAACGGCTCGGCGTCGGCCCCGTCGTACGAGGTCGAGCCCAGCGTGGCCTTCTTGGAATCCCTCGGAGCACGCGTGCGCGACGACGACCCGGCATCCGCTGGTCGCGCCGACTCGCTGGCGGGCCGCGGCCCGGTCGGACGGGCGCGGCGAGGACGACCGCCGTAGGCGCGATGGGTGGCATCCGTCCGATTCGGATCGGCGTCCCAGGGAGGGCGCGGTCCGGACGCACGCCGGCCGGCTCCGCCGCTCCGCCCGGCCGCACCCGTCCCGTCCCCCGCCGGACCGATGATCTGGTCGTACGCCGCCCGGATCGCAAGGAATCGCGGGAGGGCCGCCTCGCCGGCCGCGTCCGGATGGTTCGCCTTGGCCAGGCTGCGATAGGCGCGCTTCACCTCAGCGATGGAGGCACCGCGACCAAGGCCTAGGGTGCGATAGGGATCGACTTCGGGGGCCATCGGTCGGCAGTCGCTCCAGCGGTTCGCCCGGCGCAGCGCCGGACATCAGAGTCAGCCGATCAGCTCGCCGACCGGCGCCAGTTCGAACTCCGCGATCGCCTCGGCGCCGAGACGACCATGCGGGTCCATCGTCGCCGGTCGGTGATAGCGGGCGAGCATGCGCAGCGCCTGCCCGTCGACCGCGCCAGTCTGGCGGAGCGCCTCGATCGACGCGGCCCACGTCCCGCGGTCGTGCCCATCTCCATCTTCGATCTTGACCGCCAATCCGGATGGGCCGACGGTCGTGCTGCCGCCCCGAGGTCCGGGCAGGATCGCCATCGCCCGGAGGGCCTCCATGCCGGCCTTGCTGATGACACGGTCCGGCAGGGCCTTCATCAGCGAAGTATCCAGCCGGTCATGGCGGCCCCCCACCATCTCGGGGTTCGCCAGCATCGCGTCGCGCACGAGGGTGAGGGCGGGCGCGAGGTCACGCCGTGGGTCCTTCGCTCCGACCGCGCTCGGATCGGCCAGCAGCGCGTACGCCTGGGCCACCTCGCGGAGGCGGAAGGCGTACGTCTCCACGCCACAGCCGTCCAGGGCGGTGCGCAGCTTGTCCGGCGTCGTCCCGTAGGCCCGGGCGACGACGGCCCGGTAGGCCGCCTGCGACGGATGGGACGCGTGCCAGTACGTTTCGAGCTCCCAGCCCTTGAGCCGTGAGAGCAACAGCGAGACGGAGTGCTGTCCCGAGCACATGTGGCGGATCGGGCCGGGCTTCTCCCCGTCGCGGGCCAGTCGGGCGAACGTCAGAGGATCGAGCGGCATCCCCTCCGATCCACAGGCGAGGAGGGTCTGACTCACGCCGGCCCGGCGGAAGATCCCCTGGATGGTCCGGACGTGGATGTCCTCGCCGCTGTGCGAGCTGGCCATGATCGCCAGCTCGGCGGGCTCCAGATCGAATGCATCCACGCCGCCCGCTTCGATGAGCGCGACGACGCCGAACGGCTTCACCGTGGAGCGCAGCGTGACCAATCGGTCCGGATTCCCGAGCTGCCGGATCAGGCGACCATCGACGTCCGACTCGACGATGTCCCCGCGATGGACGCTCTCTTCGATCCCGTTGCGCATCAGGCGGACCAGGATCGGCGTATCCGTGCGGCTGCCGGCGCGGGACCGTGCCCGACCTGACGTCGCGCGCGGAGGTCGAGGGGCCGGGGTCGTGGGCACGGTTCGGAAGGCTCCTGTGGCGGCGCCCCTGGGCAACGGGCGGCGCTGCGAGGATACCGCGGCCACGTCCGGGTGGTAGCGTCTGGCCCCAAGCCGTCCGATCCAGCGCCCATCGGGAGATCGCCGTGTCGTCGAGCCCCGTGTCCGCCACCTGGGAGCTGGACGCCACGGCCCGCGTCGGCGACTCCGTGAGCTCCAGCAGATCGCGATCGTGCTGGATCTGGGGTTCTCGAAACTCGACGACCCGGTGACCGTCGAACGCCCCTGAGTCGATGGTGCGGCCGCGAGGTCTTGACAGCGGTTGCATACTGGGGGGGAGTATATGAATCCCAGCCCGGAGCCCCAACCGATGGACGCCCACTCCCATCACGCACCCTCGACCGCCGACCACGCGCCTGACCATGCCGCCGGCGCGACGAACCACGACAAGCACGCCGGGCACTCCGTCGCGATGTTCCGCGACAAGTTCTGGCTGAGCTTCGTGCTGACCATCCCGGTCGTGGTCTGGAGCATGGATCCGCAGATGTGGCTGGGCTACACGGCCCCGGTCTTCCCCGGCTCGGACTGGATCCCGGCGATCCTGGGCACGATCGTGTTCATCTACGGCGGCCTGGTCTTCCTGCGCGGCGGGGTCGAGGAACTGCGAGCCCGCCAGCCCGGGATGATGACCCTCATCTCCCTGGCCATCGTCGTGGCCTTCGCCACGTCGTGGGCGGGGACGCTCGGCTGGTTCGAGGTCGAGATCTGGTGGGAGCTCGCGACCCTCGTGACGATCATGCTCCTGGGTCACTGGCTCGAGATGCGCTCGATCGCCCAGGCCCAGGGCGCGTTGGCCGCGCTGGCGGCCCTCCTGCCCGACACCGCGGAGCGGGTCACACCCGACGGCACCGAGACCGTGGCCCTGTCGGCGCTGCAGGTCGGCGATGTCGTCCTGGTCCGCCCTGGCACCCGCGTCCCGGCCGACGGCCTGGTCGCCGACGGCTCGGCAGATGTCGACGAATCGATGATCACGGGCGAGTCCCGGTCCGTGCCCAAGACCACCGGCGATCGGGTCGTGGCCGGGACCGTGGCGGCCGGCGGCTCCCTGCGCGTCCAGGTGGACGCGGTCGGTGAGGCCACCGCCCTGTCCGGCATCATGCGCCTGGTCGCCGCGGCACAGGCATCGGCGTCGCGCGCCCAGGCCCTGGCCGATCGCGCCGCGGCCCTCCTGTTCTACGTGGCCCTGGCCGCCGGCACGCTGACGCTCATCGTGTGGAGCCTCAACGGCGACACCGAGGGCGCGCTGATCCGGACCGCGACCGTGCTGGTCATCGCCTGCCCGCATGCCCTGGGCCTCGCCATCCCCCTCGTCATCTCGATCTCCACGTCGATCGGGGCGCGCAACGGCCTGCTGGTCAAGGACCGCATCGCCCTGGAGCGCGCCCGCGAGCTCGACGTCGTCATCTTCGACAAGACCGGGACGCTGACCCGCGGTGAGCCCGTCGTGGCCGCTGTCGTTGGGCACGACGGCCGATCCGAGGCGGACATCCTGGCCCTCGCCGCGGCGGTCGAGGCCGACTCCGAGCATCCCCTGGCGCAGGCCATCGTTCGGGCGGCTCGGGAGGGTGGCGGCCTGGTCGCCGCCGCGACTGGCTTCGAATCACTGGCCGGGCGTGGCGCCCGGGCCGTCGTCGACGGTCGCACCGTCGCGGTCGGCGGCCCGCGCCTCCTGGCCGAGGCCGACCAGGCGCCGCTCGCCTCGAGTGAACCCTGGTCCGCGGAGGGTCGGACCGTGCTCCACGTGCTCGTGGGTGGCCAGGTCGTCGGGGCCCTCGCCCTGGAGGACGAGATCCGTCCGGAATCGAAGGAAGCGGTCGACCGTCTCCACGCCCTGGGCATCAAGGTCGCGATGATCACCGGCGACGCCCAGGAGGTCGCCGACTCCGTCGCGCGCAGGCTCGGGATCGACGAGGTCGCGGCACAGGTCCTCCCCGTCGACAAGGCCGCGGCCGTGCAGCGGTTCCAGGCCGGTGGCCGCAGGGTCGCGATGGTCGGCGATGGCGTGAACGACGCGCCCGCCCTCGCAACCGCGGACGTGGGGATCGCGATCGGCGCCGGCACGGACGTGGCGGTCGAATCGGCCGGCATCGTGCTTGTTCGCTCGGACCCGCGCGACGTGGTCGGGGCGATCCGCCTGTCGCGCGCCAGCTACGGGAAGATGATGCAGAACCTCGTGTGGGCCACGGGCTACAACGTGGTCGCGATCCCGGTCGCGGCCGGCGTCCTGGTCCCGTGGGGCTTCGACCTGCCGATGGCCGCCGGAGCCGTGGCCATGAGCCTCTCGACCATCATCGTGGCGGCCAACGCCCAGCTCCTGCGGCGCCTCGACCTCCGGGCGGCCTGACCGTC
The DNA here is from genome assembly GCA_051306295.1 of Candidatus Limnocylindrales bacterium. Lineage (GTDB taxonomy): Bacteria > Chloroflexota > Limnocylindria > Limnocylindrales > CSP1-4 > SPCO01. The sequence continues at coordinate 51,601 of JBPPMZ010000086.1, read as the reverse complement.
GTTTGACGGAATCGGGCCGCGGCCCGATGGTGGGGTCGCGAGTCGCAGGCGCCGGGCGGTCTTCCTGACCGTCCGAAGCGCGCGAATGATCGGATCCGACCCATGTCTCGAACGCCCTTCGCCGAACCGGATGCCCACGTCGTCGTGAGCTCGGACGGCTACTTCGACGTCTACCCGACCCAGGCCCGGGCCGATGGCGACAAGCCCGCCTACCGTGGCGTCCTGGCTGAACTCGGTGCCGGCATCCGCGGCGCGGACGACCGCCTGGCCGTGCGCCCGGGCTCCGTGGCCCTGGCCGACGCCGTGACGGCGTGGTCCGCCAAGAGCGGCGCGGCCGCCCTCCGAGGCGAGCTCGGTGGCGGCCGCGACGGGAACGAAACGCCGGGCTGAGCCCAGGATCAGCCCTCGGCGAGCACCGCCTCCAGGCGGTCCCAGGTCTCGATCGCGCCCTTGACCATGCCGGTCGACAGGGCGCTGTCGATGGCCTCCGCCGCGCCCATGTGCGAGACGGTCGTCGCCCGGGTCTTGCCGGCCACGTCCTCGAGGCGGAACGTCTCCGGGCCGCCCATCGGACCGACGCCCTCGACGTCGAACATGAATGTCCAGGAATAGCCATCGATGGGTTTGATCTCGAGGTACTCGCCGTAGAACGCGACGTCGTCGCGGTCCGGCGCGGCGCTCATAAACCGCCACGCACCGCCCGGCCGGACATCCATCTGCACCACGGTCGTCGTGGTGCCGTGCGGGCCCCACCAGCGCGGGATCCAGGTCGGATCGGTCATCGCCCGCCAGACGAGGTCGCGCGGGGCGTCGAAGGTTCGCTCGTAGGTGAGATCGCCGTCGACCGAGAAGATCGTGGTGGTCTCGGTGCTGCCGCGGTCCATGCGGGTCGCGTTCAAGGTCATCTCCTCTATTCCTGGATGTCGCGAAGGAAGGTGTCGAGCCGGTCGAAGCTGTCGTCCCAGAATCGGCGATAGTTCTCGATCCAGGCCGCCACATCACGGAGCGGCTCGGCCCGCAAGCGGCGCGGCCGCCACTGGGCCTGGCGTCCCTGCTCGATGAGTCCGGCCTGCTCCAGCACCCGCAGGTGCTTCGAGATCGCGGGCTGGGTCATCGTGAACGGGAGCGACAGGTCCTTGACCGAGGCCTCGCTCTGCGCCAGTCTGGCGAGGATCGCCCGACGCGTGGGGTCGGCCAGGGCGGCGAAGGTGGCGCTGAGCGAGTCGATCGGCATGTCGGTCACCATACGGTTATATAACCTTCCGGTAATCTATACCGCGAGAAGCGGGTGTCAACCCCCGGAGCCGTTCCACGCGCACCACCGGTGGACTCGAGGCGTGCTGTGAGGAAGCGATCCGCGACGAACGAGCACGGCCCTCGGCCCAACACGCCGATCCGGGTCGCATAGGCGGACCACGGTGCACGTTCGTCTCGCCTTGCTTGCCCTGAGCGAGCAACGCCCGCCAGGTGAAGGATCGGCGCCTCGGTACCGGATGGTGGCCGGCTACGGCCGCCCGAGAACGTTCAGCACGGCAAAGACGACGAACGGGCCGCCGAGGATGACCGCCAGCCGCCATCCCCGGGCGCCCTGCACTCGCGGTCGATGAAGTGGACCTGGTTCAGGAACATCCGACGCACCTCGCGACGAGAACCCTTGCGTGCAGCATGCGCCCCTCGTTGGCCGCGGGCAATGGCCGACGGACCGGCGCAACCAGCAGGTGACCCACACACCCGGTGGCGCCATAGGATCTGTTCAGTCGGCGGACGCTTCGCGGGCGATCCCGTGGACCAGCAACCGGACGGCAGCAGCCACGCGGTCCGGGTCCAGGGCCACCGGCAGTCGCCCCGGCGTCAGCGCCAGGCCGAAGAGGGCGGCCAGGATGACGATCGCCGCCTCGATCGGATCGACATCGGCGCGGATCCGGCCCAGGCGCTGCTCGGCGGCGAGATAAGCCGTGATCGCCTCGGGCGGGCCAGGCGGACGGCCGCCACTGGCGGCCAGGACCTGCTGTCGCTGCGCGCCGAGCTCCGGGTCGGCGAGCATCGCCAACTCGAGTGGGACGATGCGCTCCTGGAGTGCCGCGAGCTGTCGGAGGGCCTCGGAGATCTGCTCCAGGCCGTCCTTCGCGACGCCAGCCGGCGCAGCGTCATGCCCGCCGGTGGACGCACCGATCGAACGACGGTCGCCGTGGACGTCGGCGGACCTGATCCTGACCAACGATCGAACGCGTGGCGGTGTCGCGGCCGATGCCGCGCTCGACCCCTGGGAGGCCCGACTCTACCGGCGGATCGCCAGCGACTGAGTGCGCCGCTCGGGGTCAGCCGAGCACGGCGCGCAGGGCCCCATCGAGATCGGCCCACAGATCCTCGACGTTCTCGATGCCGACCGACAGGCGGCACAGGGTGGGCGTGACGATAGACGCGTCGCCGGGGTAGCGAGCCCGGCGCTCGATCAGCGACTCGACGCCGCCCAGACTCGTCGCGTGGGTCACCAGGCTCAGACGCGCCAGGAACGCCTCGGTCTGTTCGACGGTGCCCGCGACCTCGAAGGACAGCATCGGGCCGGCACCGTTCGGCAATGCCCGCGAGGCACGCTCATGCTGCAGGTCGGCCGGTAGCCCCGGGTAGTGGACCGTCGCCACGTCGGGATGCGATGCCAGTCGCCGGGCGAGCTCATCGGCCGACGCTTCGGCGCGGTCCAGCCGAACGGCGAGGGTGCGCAGGCCGCGCAACGTCAGGAAGGCGTCGAACGCGCCCGGGATCGACCCGTGGTCGTGGCGGTAGGTGGCGAGGAAGGTCGCATGGGCCGCGTCGCGGCAGATCGCGGCGCCCAGCAGGAGGTCGGAGTGCCCGGCGATCAGCTTCGTCGCCGAGTGCAAGACGATGTCGGCGCCCAGGTCGAGTGGTCGCTGGCGGAGTGGCGTCGCGAAGGTCGCGTCCACGACCGTGATCGCGCCCCGCTCTTGGGCGCCGGTCGCGATGGCCGCGATGTCGGCTACCACGATCAGCGGGTTGGCGATCGATTCGACCCAGACCATGTCGGCGCCCTCGGCGGCCGCGAGGACGGCGTCGGTGTCATCGGCTGCGACCGTGCGGACCACGAGCCTGCCGACCGCCTGCATGTGCTCGAAGATCGTCCGGACACCGTAGTAGGCCACCGATGGCAGGACCGCGACGCCACCGGGCGGCACGAGGGACGCGATGGCGGTCGCGGCCGCCAGGCCCGACGCGAACGTGACGGCCCTGCCGCCATCCAGTTCGCCGAGCGCGGCCTCCAGCGCGCCCCACGTCTGGTTGCCATCGCGCCCGTACTCCAGCGTCGCGTCGTGGACGTACGTCGAACTCAGGGTGATGGGCGCATTCATCGGGGCGCCAGCCACCCGCGCAGGCCGGCCAGCCTGGACGGCGACCGTGTCAGCCGACCACGTCGGGTCCACGTCCAGGGGCGCGGGATACAGCGGGTCGGTCATCCTCAGTCGCGGTGGCCGGTCCCGAACTGGCGGTCGCCGGCGTCGCCGAGGCCGGGCATGATGTAGCCCTTCTCGTTGAGGCCGCGGTCCAGCGCCGCGCAGTGGATCTCGACGTCCGGGTGCGCCGCCTGGACGGCCGCCACGCCCTCCGGGGCCGCGATCAGGTTGACCAGCTTGATGCGCACCGCGCCCCACTTCTTGAGGACCTCGATGGCGGCCGTCGCGGATCCGCCCGTGGCCAGCATCGGGTCCAGGATCAGGCACAGGTCCACGCTCGCGGAGTCGGGCAGCTTGTTGTAGTACTCCACCGGCCGGAGCGTGCGCTCGTCGCGGAACAGGCCCAGGTGCCAGACCTGGGCGGTGGGCATCAGCTCGAGCATCGCGTCGACCATGCCGAGACCCGCCCGCAGGATCGGGATGAGCCCGATGCGCTCGCCGAGCTCGCTGGCGTCCATCGGCTCCATCGGGGTCGTGATCCGTCGCGAGCGCACGGCTGCGTCCGCGAGGGCCTCGTAGCCCAGCAGCCAGGACAGCTCGCGCACGACCTCGCGGAACTTCTTGGGCTCGGTGTCCTCGTCGCGCAGGACGGCCAGCTTGTGCATGACCGCCGGGTGGGTCGAGACGTGCAGGCGGTCGTGGCTGGTCACCTGCTGATGGTAGCGCGGCGGTGTTCGCTCAGCCGGCCGGTGGCGGGGTCATACCACACGATGCCGGGCTTGGCCGGCGGTAGGCAATCGCCACGGGCCAGGGCGCGCACCCAGGCCCGGCTGGAGCCAGGGAACGACGCGGCCAGGATGTGCGGGTAGCGGGCGAGCAGTCGGCGGTTGGCGGCTGTCGCACGGACGACCCAGACCGTGGCGATCCGGTCGTCCGGCCAGGTGGCCGCCGCCTCTGCCGCCTTGCGATGGGTGCCTCGGGCGCCAGCGCCGAGGTCGCCGAACGTGTTCCAACACTCGGCCAGGATCCGGACTCGATGACGCGGGTCGCGGATCCCGACATCCGTCGAGCGTGCTGGGTCCGTCGGGCGGGTCGACAGTTCGAACGTGCCGTGCCGGCCGCTGGCGTGGGCCAGGCCGAGCACGAACTCCTGGATCTCCAGGTGGCCGGCGTCGGCTGGTCCGCGCGGCTCGCGCAGGGGCCGCGTCAGGGCGATCGAGAGCGGCCGCTCCAGCGCGATCCCCATGGAAACCCACGTCGCGATGGGGGCGCCGCCGCCAAGGCCGCGCTCGATCTCACTCAATCGCGCAGCGCTGATGCCGACCCGTTTGGCCAGCGTCCGAAGGGTCACCCGGGCCGATCGTCTTGCCGAGCGCACCTGCTGGCCGAGTGTCGCGACCAGCCGGGTTGCCTCGACCTGTCCCGCGACTTCGTCGTCCGTACGTCGCACCCTGGTGGCCATGCCGTGTCTCCGCCTCGGTAGGCGGCGGGATTCTGATCGGACCGTAACAAGCGCGGCTTGCCTGGGTCTTACCTGCCCGGGACCCGGCATTCGCACGGGTCATTCGTCCGGGCTGGTGATCCCTGAGCGTGGCGGCCGCCAGTGGCACCCCCGCCGGGTCCGTGCGCAGTGTTCGACCGAGTTGTTGTCGGCCCCGTTGCCCACGAAGTACTGGTCCGATCAGAATCCGGTGAGGGTAAGCCGGGCCGGGAGCCGGGAGCCAGGGGCCGGGAGCCGGGAGCCAGGAGCCAGGGGCCGGGAGCCGGGAGCCGGGAGCCGCCCCGAAGCAACAAGCTGACGGCCGGCCCCCGAAGGGAGCCGGCCGTCGCGCATCGGCGAGTGACGATCGGGCTCAGTTGCCGCCTGGGGTGACCTCCACGGTGCCCTTGGCGAATGAGGCGCCCTTGGTATCGGCGTCGGCGAGCGCGGCGAGGGCCGCCTCGGCGAGATCGGTCCGGTAGGCGTCGGCCGGCGGCGCCTCCGTGATGATCCCGGCCCCGATGGCCACGTCCACGGTCTGCTGCCAGCTCGCGGCGTCCACCAGGCCGATGCCGTTCGGCGAGGGCCAGACCAGCGGATTGATCTCGTTCATCATCCAGGCCTGGTGGCCGGCGCCCAGCGTGGACCCGGCATCGACGGTGTACTGGATGCAGTCGGCCGGATTGTCGCGGCAGTAGATCCAGCCCTGGAAAGACGCCTTGAGGAAGTTGGTGGCGATCTCCTCGTTACCCGCCTCCGCGAGCCACGAGGCCCGCGCGAAGATGGCGTCCTGGAGCATGGCCGTGCCTTCGTCGTTGTAGTTGATGACATTGAGGTCGGTCGGCTGGTAGAGCTCGCCGGTCTCGGCGTTGGTCGCTTCGAGGACCTGCGCGTACTCGTTGTAGATCATCGCCTCGGCGACATCGATCTGCTTGGTCAGCAGCAGGGACATGTCGAACGGCTGGATGACCTTCTCGTAGTCGGTCCCGGCCGCGAGGCCGGCCTTGGTCGCCGCTGCGGTGACCTCGAACTCGTTGCCGAAGTCCCAGACGCCGACCTTCTTGCCCGCAAAGTCCGCGGGCCCGGTGATGTTCGAGTCCTTCCACGACACGGACAGGGTGCCCGAGCGCTGGAAGATCTGGGCGATATCCACGAGGTCCGACGCGGGATTGCCGATCCGCGCCTCCAGGACCTTGGGCACCCAGCTGATCGTGAACTCCGGGCCGTTGGCTGCCGAACCCGCCGCCTGCGGGATGACGTCCGGGCCGCCCGGGACGATGGTCAGGTCGATGCCGGCCGCCTCGTAGTAGCCCTGCTCGACGGCCGCGAAGTAGCCCGCGAACTGGGCCTGCGGCACCCACTGGAGCTGTAGCCGGACCGCCGCCGCAGCGGGCGCATCCGTGCCGGGCGCCACGCTGGGCTCCGCACTGGTCGGGGCGTCGGTCGCCGGGGCCGTGCTGGGCGCCGAACTCGCGCCGCCACTCGAACAGGCGGCGAACAGGAAGCTGGCTCCCACAGCCAGTGCCAGGATTCCCTTGGTCTTTCGCATGTGCACTCCTCCTCCAGATCCTTGATCGAACGTCCGTGGGGCGGGCGCTCCAGTCGCTACGGTTCCCCAGCGCGCACGCTGGCGTGCCAGGGGATGACGACCCGCTCGAGGGCCGCGATCGCGAGATAGGACACGATCCCCGTGACCGCGCCGACGATGATCGCCGCCCAGGTCACGTCGAATCGCAGCGCGCTCGCACTCTGGACGATCACTCGTCCCAGCACGTCGTTCGAACCACCGAAGTACTCCCCGACGATGGCTCCGATGAGGCTGAGCGTGGTGCCGACCTTGAGCGCCGTGAAGAAGTATGGCAGGGCATTGGGGACGCGGACGCGCAGCAGCACCGCCCATTCCGACGCGGCATACGAGCGCATCAGCTCCAGCGCGGCCGGCTCCACCTGGGTGAGCCCGCGGGTGACGTTGACCACGACCGGGAAGAACACCAGGACGGCCACGATCATCATCTTGCTGAGCGGGTTGAGAACCCCGAACCAGTTGTTCATGAGCGGCGCGAAGGCGATGATCGGGACCGCGCTCGCCCCGATGGCCAGGGGCAGCAGCAGCTCGCGGGCGGTGACGAAGCGGGCCGTGAGCCCGGCCACGACCACGCCCGCCACGGTGCCGATGGCGAGGCCACCGAACGCCTCGAACAGGGTGGCCGACGTCGCCTTGCCGATGGGCCACCGGCCGGCGTCCCAGTTCTCTCGCAGGGCCGTCGCGATCTCGCTCGGGGCGGGGAGTGGGAACCCCTGGACCTGGATGCTGCGGACGACCAGCTCCCAGAGCAGCAGCGTCGCGACGAAGACGATGACCGCGGGGGCATACCAGCGGACGCGACGGGCCCAGCGAGCCGGCGCTCCCATGTGCGCTGCCGTGGCGACCGTCACCCGATCCCACCCTCCGCTGCCGTCCGATCCACGGAGGCGATCGTCCCCTCCAGCTCCCCGGCGACGAGGTCGCCGGGATCCGCGTCCAGGCCGCCTCGTCTGAGCGCCTCGCGGACGGCGGTCACCAGGGCGAAGTAGCGTGGCTCCTCGCGCGTCGCGATGCCACGGGGGCGCGGCAGGTCGACGTCGATGACGTGCGTGATGCGCCCCGGCCGCGCACTCATGACCACCACCCGCGACGAGAGGAAGACCGCCTCCGGGATCGAGTGGGTAACGAACACGATGGTCGTGCCGGTCGCCTCCCAGATCCGCAGGACCTCCTGGTTCATCCGCTCGCGGGTCATCTCGTCGAGCGCCCCGAACGGCTCGTCCATGAGCAGGATCGCCGGCTGGAAGGCGAGCGCCCTGGCGATCGCCACCCGCTGCTGCATCCCACCAGAGAGCTGGTACGGGTGATGCTTGAGGAAGTCGCCGAGCTCGACGAGCTCCAGCATCTCCTTCGCTCGCGCCGTCCGGCGGGCCGGGTCGTAGCCCAGCAGTTCGAGCGGCAGTTTGACGTTGTCCTCCACCGTCCGCCAGTCGAACAGGACCGGCGCCTGGAAGACCATCCCGTAGTCACGGTCCTGGCGAGCCTGATCCGCGGGCTTGCCGTTGACCTGGACCGTGCCGGCCGTCGGCGCGATGAGGTCGCCGATGACCCGCAGGAGCGTCGACTTCCCGCAGCCCGACGGGCCGATGAGGGACACGAACTCGCCGCGGGCGATATCGAGGTCGATGCCGGACAGCGCGTGGGTACCGGCCGCGCCGTCACGCACGAAGGTCTTGTCGACGCCGGCGATACGGACGACGGGCTGTGGCGCGGCGGGAACGGTCATCGGGTGCTGACTCCGTTGGGGACGGGGTGGATCATCCGGGCGCCGCTGAGCGCCCACGCAGGACCGCGAGCTCCACGATGCTGATGAGGGCGAAGAAGACGAGGCCCAGGACGGCCGACACGAGCACCGCGCCCCACAGCTTCTCAGGGCCGGTGATGTAGTACTGGTTGAAGTTGATGATGGCTCGCCCCAGGCCGTCCGGGATGCCGCCCGGACCCTCCCCGATGATGGCGCCGACGATGGACGCCGTGGCCGCGATCTTCAAGGCGGTGAACAGGTACGGCAAGGATGCGGGAAGGCGCACCTTGCGGAAGACGTCCCAGCGCGACGCGGCGTACGAGCGCATCAGCTCCAGGGCCCGCGGGTCCGGCGAGCGCAGGCCGCGGATCATCGCGATGGTCACCGGGAAGAACGTCAGGTAGGTCGCGATGATGACCACCGAGGCGACGTTCGGCCCGACGGCGAAGACGATCATCGGGGCGAGGGCCACGATCGGGATGGTCTGGCTGGCCACGACGTACGGGACGAACGCCCGCTCGAGCAATCGCGAGTGGACGAACACCGTGGCGAGCACCAGGCCCAGCAGCGCGCCGACGACGAAGCCGATGGCCGCCTCGCGCCAGGTGTAGAACGCAGCGCCGCCAAGGAAGCCCAGGAGCGACTCCTCCGACCCACGCTGGACCGGTTGGAACAGGTTCCAGATGATGTTCCACCAGTGGGGCAGCACGAGGTCGCTGGCGAAGGCCCAGCGGAACGGCGGATCCCACAGGACTTCCGAGCCCGGACCGGCACCGATCGGCCGCCACGGCACGCCGCCCAGGAACTTGACGAGCTCCCAGAGGGCCAGGATGGCGACCAGGAACAGCGCGAACTGGACCGCCTGCCGACGCTTGGAGTGACCGACGGCGACCGCACCCGCCGCATCGACGGCCGGTCGGACACGGGCGGCCATCCCGACAGCCGCCACGCTAGCCGGTGACCGCCTGATCCGCGATGTCCAGGGCGGCGTCGATGATCTCGAAACCGTGCGCCAACTCGTCTTCCGTGATGCACAGCGGCGGGTTGGTGTGGATCGAGTTGTTGGCCAGCATCGCGTACAGGCCGTGGTCGCGGAAGTGCTTGCCGATCGCCTTCATCTCGTCCGACGTGCCGTTGAACGGGGTCATGGGGGTCCACGGGTCGCGCGTCCGGACGAGGTCCAGGATGCCGAAGAGCCCAAGGCTCCGATGGGCTCCCACGGAGGGATGCTTCGCGGCCAGGCGCTCGTGATGTTCGCGCATTCGCGCGCCCATGCGCGCGGCGTTGTCGATCAGGCCGTCCTCCTCGTAGACCCGGATGGTCGCCAGCGCTGCCGCCAGCGACACCGGATGCGACGAATAGGTGAGGCCGCCGAAGAACATCTTCGTCTCAAAGAACTCGGCGATGTGGTGGCGCATGGCGACTCCGCCCAGGGGCAGGTACGAACTGGTCAGGCCCTTGGCCATGGTCATGAGGTCCGGGACCACGTCCCAGTGATCCACCGCGAACCAGCGGCCCGTCCGCCCGAAGCCGGCCATGACCTCATCGCAGACCATCAGGATGCCGTGCCGATCGCACAGTTCGCGGACGCCCTGGAGGTAGCCGTCGGGCGGGATGAGGATGCCGTTCGTGCCGACGATGGTCTCCAGGAAGATCGCCGCGATGGTGTGCGGGCCCTCGTAGCGGATGACGTCTTCCAGGCCCTGGAGCGACTCCGCCACGGGGCGGGGCTCCGCCTCTCCCCAGCGGTGGGTGTCCGGGTAGCGCACGACCCCGACGAGGCCCGGCTCGTTGGCCCAGCGGCGCGGGTCGCCGGTGAGGGTCATCGCCCCCATCGTGGCGCCGTGATAGGCCCGGTAGCGGGCCAGGATCTTGTGCCTGCCGGTGTAGTGACGCGCGAGCTTGATGGCGTTCTCGATCGCCTCCGCGCCGCCCAGGGTGAAGAACACCTTGTCGAGGTCGCCCGGCATGATCTCGGCGAGCTTCTGGCCAAGGCGTGCCCGGATCTCCGTGGCGAACGCGGGCTGCACGTACTGCAGTTTCGTGGCCTGTTCGGTGATGGCGTCGATGACCCGCCGATCGCCGTGGCCGATGTTGACCGACATGAGCTGGCTGTTGAAGTCGAGGATCTTGCGACCCTCCGGCGTGTACAGCCAGACGCCCTCGGCGCGATCGATGGCGATGGGGTCGATGGCGCCCTGCGCCGACCACGAGAAGAACGTGTGCGCTCGATTGAGGGCGACGATCTCCTCGCTCGTCATCGCCCCTGACGCGGCATCGATAGCCATGGGGACCTCCTCTGCGCACCCGCCGGCGCGCGACCCGGATTACAGCACATCCGGCGTCGGTCGCGGGGCCGGGCACGAGTCATCGGGCGGCGTGCCCACCCCACCGTGTCGCCCCCCGCCAGGAAACCTCTGGGTTCGAAGCTGTTCGCAGGCGCGGCGACGGCACGCGTCGTGCGTGGCGAGACGATCCGCCCCCGCCAGGAAACCTCTGGATTCGAAGCTTTCGGCGCCAGGGCATCGCGGGCCGCCACGCGCGAACTGGCATGAACCTGCAAGGTCCGGCGAGGCACGCTACACTCCACCGCGCCGACCGACCCCCAGGTCACAGCACAGGGACCCCGACAAACCGAAGAGCCCCGTCGCACGGCGTGTTGCACGTCGTCCCGGCCGCGTTCCGTTTCGTTCGCGTCGGTCCCGCAGGTCGCCGATCCCCCAGATCCGGCCACCTCGCCCCCGTCCCCATGTCCCCTGTTCCGTGCGCCCGTGGCTCGTGTCCATCGCCGTCGTGCCCCATCGCGACGCGCTGGCAGGAAGGAGCACCATTGCGCACCCCCACCCTGGGCGCACGAGCGTTCATCCCGATGGCTCTGGCCGGAGCCGTCCTCTTCACCCTCGCCCCGGCCTCGAGCGGGACCGCCGCGGCCGCGGAGCCCAAGACCGAAGCCCAGCAGATCATCAAGATCGCCCGGGCGCAGACCGGTGACCCGTGGCGCTATGGCGCCAAGGGGCCGCGCGCGTTCGACTGCTCAGGCCTGGTCATCTACGCCTTCACGAAGTCGGGCGACGCCAAGGCCATCGGCAAGGGCAAGCTGCGCTCGGCACGCGCGCTCTACCACTGGTACAAGGCGCGCGGCCTGGCCAGCCGCTCGAACCCGAAGCCCGGTGACCTCGTCATCTGGGGCGGCGGCAGCCATGTCGGTATCTACATCGGCAATGGCAAGGCGGTCAGCACCCTGACCAGCGGCGTCCGGGTCCACCGCGTCCACGCCGTCACGGCGCGCTTCACGGCATACCTGCACACCGGCATGTGGAAGAAGGGCACGGGCACGACCGTGGCCGCCACCACGGCGGGCGACGCCGCGCCGGCGACCGCGACCACCGGCGTCACTCGCCGGATCGCGGTCGGCGACGTCCGACGGACCGACGGCCGGGTCAACCTGCGCGTCGGTCCGGGCGTCGCCAAGGCCCGCATCGCGACCCTCCGCGACGGGGCGCGCCTCGTCGTCCTGGGCAAGGCGCAGGACGCCCTCGGGCGCTGGTGGCTCAAGGTCGATGCGGGCACCCGCACCGGCTGGGTCGTCAAGTACCTGACCGACTGACCGGCTTCCCGAGGGATCCGCGATCCCCCGAGCGACGGCCCGGACCGCAAGGTCCGGGCCGTTCCGATTCCCGCGTGCCTGTTAGGGTGGACGATACGCATCGCAGGAGGTTTCCGATGGACCGCGCCGGCTTCGCCGATTGGCTGCAGCGTTACGTGGACGCCTGGCGGCTGAACGACCCGGTGGCCATCGGCGACTTGTTCAGCAGCGACGTGCGCTACGCCTACGACCCGTTCGATGAGGCGCTCGTCGGTCGGGCCGCCGTCATCGCCTCGTGGCTGGACGATCCCGACGCTCCCGGATCCTGGCAGGCCGACTACGAGCCGCTCGCGGTCGATGGCGATGTGTTCGTCGCCCATGGTCGTTCGCGCTATCTGACGGACGACCGGCGCGACGTCGATCGGGAGTTCGCCAACATCTTCGTCTGCCGATTCGACGACGAGGGTCGCTGCCGCGAGTTCACCGAGTACTACATGCGCCGCCGACCGGAAGCCGAGCCGGACGAGCCGCCGCCTGCCGGCTGACGGTCGTATCCTCTCCCTTCCGAACCCGCCCCCCGTCCGCAGGAGGTTCCAGACCGATGTCCCGTACCGTCCGTGGCGCCCTCGTCCAGGCCAGCTGGACCGGCGACAAGGAGTCGATGATCCAGAAGCACGAGGAGCGGGCCCACGAGGCGGCCAAGCAGGGTGCCCAGTTCATCCTCTTCCAGGAGCTGTTCTACGGGCCGTACTTCTGCCAGGTCCAGGACGCCCAGTACTACAGCTACACGGAGCTGATCCCGGACGGCCCGACCACGAAGCGGATGCAGGACCTCGCCAAACAGACCGGCATGGTCATCGTCGCCCCGATGTACGAGGAGGACGAAAAGGCAGCCGGCATCTACTACAACACCGCGGCCGTCATCGATGCCGACGGGCGCTACCTGGGCAAGTACCGCAAGACCCACATCCCGCACGTCAAGGGCTTCTGGGAGAAGTTCTACTTCCGCCCCGGGAACCTGGGCTACCCGGTCTTCGAGACGGCCGTGGGCAAGGTCGGCGTGTACATCTGCTATGACCGCCACTTCCCGGAGGGGGCCCGCGCCCTGGGCCTCAACGGCGCGGAGATCGTGCTCATCCCATCCGCCACGTCGCGCGGCTTGAGCGAGTACCTGTGGCGGATCGAGCAGCCCAGTCACGCCGTCGCCAACGGCTACTACGTCGGCACGATCAACCGCGTGGGCATCGAATCGGACATCGGCGACGACGACTTCTACGGCCAGAGTTACTTCGTGGACCCGCGCGGCCAGTTCGTCGGCGAGATCGGCTCGGCGCACGAGGAGGACCTCATCGTGCGCGACCTGGACATGGACAAGATCATGGAAGTCCGCAACACGTGGCAGTTCTATCGCGACCGCCGGCCGGATGCGTACGAAGACTTGACACGGCCGTAGTCCGGACGCGCTATCATCCGCGCGGCTCGGCTGTCTGGAGGAGGACATCCGAGCTGCCTCGTTCTCGAACGGCACACACGAGGCAGAGACGATGCAGTTCGGTTTCACCCTCAAGCCTGGACACTCGATCGAGCGCACGCTGGCGCTCACGCGCCAGGCCGAGGCCGCCGGCTTCGAGTACGGCTGGCTGTTCGACTCCCACGTCCTGTGGCGGGATCCGTATCCCCTGCTGACGCTCATGGCAGGCGCCACGACGACGATGCGCCTGGGAACGTGCGTGACCAACCCGGCGACCCGCGAGCCGTCCGTGACGGCCTCCACCCTGGCGACCCTCGCCGAGATCAGCGGCGGGCGGATGGACCTCGGCATCGGGCGCGGTGACTCCGCCCGGCGAGTGCTGGGCAAGCCGCCGACCTCGATGAAGGACCTCGAGGAGGCCGTGCACGTGATCCGGGCGCTCGTCGAAGGGCGGCCGATCGAGTACGAGGGTACGACCCTGGAGCTGCCCTGGACCGGTCGGCACCCGCTGCCGGTCTGGATCGCGGGCTACGGCCCGGTCGCGCTCCGGCTCACCGGTCGCATCGCCGATGGCGTCATGCTCCAGATCGGCGACCCGGATCTCGTCCGCTGGTTCGTGTCGCAGGTCCGCGCGTCCGCGGTGGAATCCGGTCGCGGCGAGGACGCCGTCCGGATCATGGCCGCGGCCCCGGCCCATGTCGGCGACCTCGCCGACGCGCGCGATCGAGTGCGCTGGTTCCCGGCCCTCGTCTCCAACCACGTGGTCGACCTCGTGAACAAGTATCCGCGCGAGGACCTTCCGGAGGAACTGACGACCTACATCCGGGGTCGAGAGGGCTACGACTACCAGCACCACGCCGAGGTCGGCAGCTCGAACGCCGCGTTCGTCACCGACGAGATCGTCGATCGGTTCGCGCTCGTCGGCTCCGTCGATGCGCACATCGAGCGGCTCCAGGCTCTGCGCGATGCCGGCGTCGACCAGTTCAACCTGTACCTCATGAACGGCGATGAAGAAGCCCAGCTCGAGATCTACGGGCGCGACATCATCCCGGCGTTGCGCGCCTAGGACCACGACCCAGCACGACGGACGAGGGGGTAGCGATCGGCACGGCAGCCGGCTCCGACCTGAGCGCCAGCCTCCGCGCGGCCACGCGAGAGGCGATCGCGCGCTGGCGCGACCTCGCGGGCCTGACGGCACCCTTCACGTGGGGCTGGATCGCCATCCCGTTCCTGTTCGCCGGGTTCGATGCGGAGCGGGCGATCACGCCGGGCCTGCTCATCGGTGTCCTGGCCTTGACGGCACCCTTCGGCCTCCTGCGCCACGGTCTGGACGAGGCGATCTCGGGGCGGACTCGTGTCTCGCTGCCCGCGACAGCCACGGCCATCGCCGCGGTCGGGGTGCCGTCACTCCTGCTCCTGGCCGCGTTCGGCGGGGTCGTCTCGGCGGCGCTCGTCGGCCTGGCCGCCGCACTGACCGCCTGGCGGGTCGTGCCGCAGCTCCGGACGCTGGAGCAGTCGCGGTTGGAGCCACTCCTGGTCGGGGCGCAGGCGACGCTCATCGTGGCCGCGGGCCTCACGCTGGGCGGCCGGCCCTTCGGCGAGGTGCCGTGGCTGGCGGCCCTGGCCTTCGGGGCGTGGTCGGTGGCAACGGCGGCCCTGCGTCCCGGCCTGGTCTGGATCGTACTCGGTGGCTACGCGATCGCCGTAGCCCTGGCTACAGCGATCGACGGGATCGGCGTGGCGGGAAGCGTCGCCCTCGCGCTGTATCTCCTGCTGCCCGCGATCCTCGTGCTGGCCGACGATCCGGTCGAGGGCACAAGCCGGGCCCTGGCGGAGCGGCCGGCCCTGGACGCCCTGGTCGGCGCGTGGCTCGTGACCTTGCTCGTCGGTCATTGGGGGATCGTGGCCCTGGATGCCTGGACCATCGCTTTCGTCCTGACGACCGGCCTCACCGGCCTGGCCCTCGGTAACACCCTGGCCACGCGCCTCGCGACGCGGCGTCACCGGGTCCGCCCGGGTGGCGATGGCGACGTGATCCCGGCGGTGACGATCATCGTCAGCGGCCGACCAGACGACGCGTGGCTGCCGACCACCCTGGAGTCGCTTGTCGGCCAGACCTATGCCGATGCGAGCGTCCTGGTCGTCGATGCCGGGCTGTCGGTGGCGGCCCACGACGAGGCGACCCGTGTGGTCGGCCCCGACGGGCTGGTCAGCGCGCCCGCGCTGCCATCCGGCTGGGACGCCGACGACTGGGCACGTGACATGGGGGCCCGCGCCGCCTCGGGCGAGCTGGTCTTCTTCGTCGGATCCGGGACCGTGCTTGCCCCCGTGGCGCTGCGGATCCTGGTCGAGCAGCTCGAGGCCCGCGGGCTGGCCGCCCTGTCCGCGATCCCGCGCCTGGCCATGCCGTCGTCCGGTGAGCGTGCGGCTGCACCCGGGTTCGCGATGCTGCCGTTCGGGTTCGTGCCGATGTGGTGGTCCGCGCTGACCGGTGGTCGGCCGGCCGTGACGGCCGTGGCGGATGTCGGCCTGCTGCTCGTGGACCGCACCGCCTACCTGGAGGCCGTCGACGACTCGGCGACGGACGAACAAGCCCCGCGGGGCGGCCGAGGGATCGCACGGGCCATCGCGGGGCGCGGCCATCGCGTCGGGATGATCCACGGCGCGGCCCTGGCGGTCCGACACCTCGATCGGACGACTGCCGGGGCGGTCGATCGCTGGCGCCGGGTCGTCACGTCGGGTGGTGCCTCCATCGCGGCGGCAGTGGGTGTCATCGCGCTGGAGCTGGCGGCGTTCGTCGCGCCGCTGCTGGTCCTCCCGACCGCCATCCTGGGCCGGGCCGAAACGCCGATCATCGCCGCGGCCACCGTCCCGCTCGTCGTCATCGCCCTCTGCCGGTTCGCGCTGGCGGTCACCCAGCGGCAGCCGCTCGAGAGCATCGCCTGGCACCCGGTCACGGTCGCGGTCGCTGTGGCCGGACAGGTCATGGGCATCGTCGATCGCGTCCGCGGAGGGCGCATCCGCGAGGCGGCAAACCACCGCGACGACGAGGAAGTGGTGCACTCCGTCACCTGACGCAGTCGCGGCCACGACCGCCGGGCCACGGTCATGGGCCGGATGTCAGGCTGGTCGTGGGGCGTCTCGTGGACGACGATGACCAGGAACGAAGGGCCTGCGGTCACGATCGGACAGGGATCCGGCGACGCGCCCTTGTGGAGGCGAGATGCTGATGCGCTGGCGCTCGGGACGAGACCCATTCTGGGAAGACGGCCAAGGGGCTCGGCGGCTGAGGACACGGCAACGGATCACGGGCTCCGTGGCCTTCGCGGTCGCGATCGTGGCCTGTGGCCTGACGGCCGCCGCGTGGATGTCC
Source organism: Candidatus Limnocylindrales bacterium (assembly GCA_051306295.1). Taxonomy (GTDB): domain Bacteria; phylum Chloroflexota; class Limnocylindria; order Limnocylindrales; family CSP1-4; genus SPCO01. The sequence goes on along the minus strand of JBPPMZ010000086.1, from coordinate 34,955 downwards.
CGCCTCGCTCCCCTGTTCGGCGGTGTCAGCCTGGGATGAGACCCTGGGGAGCGCCCCAGCGCCGCCCTCCGCTCAGCGCAGCAGGCGACCGGAGATTCGGCCGATCCGTTCGGTAGGCGCACGGATCGACGGCTGAGCGACGCCCCAGCCGTCAAGCGAGCCGCTGAGCGCACGGATCGGTGGCCGAGGTCGCGTCCGATCGTCGCCTGCTTCGCTGGGCGCACCGTGAACCACCGGCGCCCGGATGGCGCCGCGGAGCGTCGGACGTCGCTGACACGGTGTCGCCCAGCACCGGTTCCTGTGGGGCGCGTCTGGCGACAGGGTCGTGGCGTGCGGTCTGCACGGGTCTGCGTGGTGCGACCCCGGACCCTTCGCTACTGGACGACCGGACCCACCCCGGATGGACACTGCTGCCATCGTCCACGCCGCCGGGGGACTTGATCGTGCCAGCTAGCACCACTCGCCTGCCGTCCATCGCGACGGCCGCCGCGGTCCTGGTCATGGGCATCGGGAGCCTCGCCGGGCCCGCGCCCGCGCTGGCCGCTGCGACGGTGGATCTGGACCAGTGGGCGAGCTCCGATCTGGCCTGGCAGAACGGCAATCTCAACGGCAACAACTCGCGCTATCCCGAGGGTGGCATCGTCCCCTTTCGGCTGGCCATCGAGGGTCTCAAGGCCGGCGAGCACACCATCCACATCAATCACGACTTCACGGCCGGCGGCCACAAGGCCTACGACTTCCTGGCGACCTGGGATGTCACCAACGCCAAGGGCAAGATCTGCACCCGCGGCGGCGGCGCAGTCTCCTCGATGTGTCCGTCACTGCCGAACGCATCGACGGGGGCGTTTCCCACCGACGGATTCGCCACCAACGGCCTGTCAGTGCGTGGCGCCGAGCGGTACTCGGGGGCGCCGCGCCTCCTGACCATCTGGGGCGGCACGATCAGCAGCATCGGGGCCCCCGTCCACGCAGGATCGACCAACGGCAACAGCACGACCGACTTCCTCGTGCGCTTTCGCTCGACCGGTTCGGCCGTGCTTCTGGCCTGGGGCGGCCACCTCGCCCAGTCCGACTACTGGGATACCGCCGCCGGGGGCCGGCCCGATGGCGCGGCCCAGGTCTCCGGGGCACCGTGGCACCTGCGCACCCTGCAGCTCGACGGCAGCGGCAACAAGAACCAGGACCGGAGCATCCAGCCGAGCGCGATCGTGGGGACCCTGCCGCCACAGGCCCTCGCACCGACGCCCGCGCCCACGCCTCGACCGACCAGCCCGGCAACCCCCCAGCGGACGCCGACGCCGGTCCCGGCTGGTGGCGGTGGTGGCGGTGGCGGCGGTGGCGGTGGCCCCCCCGCCCAGGCCCCCGTTGGATCGCGACTGCCGAACCTGACGCCTCCGGCGACGAGCACCGCGCTCGCCACTCCGACCGATCCGGGCGGCGACGGACTGGCCGCTGCCCTCGCGCTCCTGCTATCCACGTGGCTGTTGTCGCCCTTGCTCACCCGGGTGCGCCCGCACCAGCGGCGGGACCGGGGACATCGGCCGGACGGCTGAGCGCTGGCATCCCTCCTTCACCGGTCTCGCCGCTTGCCCGCACGCTGGCCGACTGCGCCAGGATGACCGAGGCCCGGGTGCCGTTCGCGGTGGCGCTCGCCCGGCCGGCGCCCCGGCCACCTGAGCATCGCCTACCATCTGCCTCCTGACCGACCCGACGTCCGTCGTCCAGGAGGGATAGATGCGCACGCTCATCACCAACGGCACGATCGTCACCGCGGAGGGCTCCCAGGCCGCCGACGTGCTGATCGACGGCGAGACGATCGCGGCCATCGGCGCGGACCTCGCGGGTGCCGGCCTGACCGCCGACGAGACGATCGATGCGACGGGCAAGTACGTCATCCCGGGCGCCATCGACGTGCACACCCACATGGAGCTTCCGTTCGGCGGGACGTTCGCCAAGGACACCTTCGAGACCGGCACGCGCGCGGCGGCGTTCGGCGGCACCACGACCGTCGTGGACTTCGCGGTGCAGACCCGCGGCGCCAGCCTGCGCGACGGCCTGGATGCCTGGCACGAGAAGGCGGAGGGCAACGCCGTCGCCGACTACGGCTTCCACATGATCATGAGCGACGTCAACGACGCGACGCTGAAGGAGATGGACGCGCTGGTCGCCGAGGGCGTGCCGGACTTCAAGCTGTTCACGGCCTACCCGGGGGTCTTCTACAGCGACGACGGGGCGATCTTCCGAGCGATGCAACAGACCGCGAAGAACGGCGGCCTGATCATGATTCACGCCGAGAACGGGATGGCCATCGACGTCGTGGCCGAGCAGACCGTCGCCGCCGGCACGACGGACCCGATCGGCCACGGACTCGCCCGCAAGGCAGTCTTCGAGGGCGAGGCGACCAACCGGGTCATCCGCCTGGCAGAAGCCGCCGAGGTGCCGATCTACATCGTCCACCTCTCGGCTCGCGAGGCCCTGGCGGAGGTCCGGGCCGCGCGGGATCGCGGCACGCGCGCCTTCGCCGAGACGTGCCCGCAGTACCTGTTCCTCTCGCTCGACGACCTGGGCAACGGCTTCGAGGGCGCCAAGTTCGTGTGCTCTCCTCCGCTCCGGCCCAAGGACCACTGGGAAGACCTGTGGACCGGGCTCGTCAAGGACGACCTCCAGCTCGTGGCCACGGACCACTGTCCGTTCGATTTCGAGGGGCAGAAGGAGATGGGCCGCGGCGACTTCCGCAAGGTGCCCAACGGCCTCCCAGGCGTGGAGGACCGGGTGGATCTGCTCCATGACGGGGGCGTGCTCACGGGGCGCATCACCAGGGAACGATGGGTGGAGATCATCTCGACCGCGCCGGCCAAACTATTCGGGATGTACCCGCACAAGGGCTCGATCAGCATCGGCGCCGACGCCGACATCGTGGTCTACGACCCGAACCGGCGGCGCACGATCTCCGCGGCGACGCACCACATGGACGTGGACTACTCGTGCTACGAGGGCCGCTCCGTCCAGGGCGCCAGCGACATCGTCCTGTCGCGCGGCAGCGTCATCGTCCGCGACGGCGCCTTCACCGGGCGCAAGGGCCACGGCAAGTTCGTGAAGCGCGCCCCCGCCGACTACGCGCGGCAGCACTGAGCCGCGTCATGCCGATCGAGGGCGCACGGTTCGGGCACGTCAACCTGACCAGTCGTGACTGGCGTCGGCTGGCCGCGTTCTACACCGATGTCTTCGGCTGCACGCTCGTCCCACCTGAGCGTGACATCAAGGGACCGGTCCTGGATGCCGCGACCGGGCTGACCGGCGCCCACCTGACCGGTGCCCACCTGCGCCTGCCCGGCCACGGCGATACCGGCCCGACGCTGGAGATCTTCTCGTACGAGGCGCTCGCCGACGCCGCACCTCCGCGAGTCGACCGGCCGGGCCTCGGGCACCTCGCTTTCGCCGTCGGCGATGTCGCGGCCGCCGTCGAGGCCGTCGGGACGGCTGGTGGCGCGCGCATCGGCGAGATCGTGACCACGACGACCGCTGACGGACGCCGGGTCACGTGGTGCTACATGACCGACCCGGACGGCAACATCGTCGAGCTCCAGGCCTGGTCCTCCGCTGCATCGCGACGCCTGCGTGTCCCGGCCGACCTGACCCGCATCGCCGAGGTTCGCGCGCTGGTCCGCACGGCCGTGGACGCCATCGACCCGACCGCCGACGAAGCCTGCCAGGACGACCTGGTCCAGGCGGTCGATGAGGCCGCCACGAACGCTATCCTGCATGGGTACCGCGGCGCCGCCGGCTGGCTGGAGGTCGGGATCGACCGGGTCGGCGACCGGCTCGTCATCACCCTGGAGGACGAAGCGCCCACGTTCGACCCGGCGACCGTCCCGGAGCCCGACCTCTCCGTCCCGCCCGAAGCCCGGACGCCCGGCGGGATGGGGGTCCACCTCATCCGCGAGGCCACCGACGAGGTCCGCCACTCGCCGCGGCCGGGCGGCGGCAATGTCCTGACCCTGTCACGCCGGCTCGACCGGCCCCCGAAGGAGGAACGCTGATGGCGCTCGAGACGACCATCGAGCAGGTGGACGCCCGTGTCCCGGTCACCGTCGTCGCGCTCGACGGCGAGCTCGACGCATCGAACTTCGCGTCGCTCGTGGCGCAGGTCCAGGGGTTGTATGCCGCGGGCACGCGTCATCTGCTGCTCGACCTGTCCGACCTGCGATTCATGGCCAGCTCCGGGCTCGTGGCCCTGCACTCGATCGTGCGGATCCTGGACGGCCAGGCGCCCGACGACGCCGACGCCGGCTGGAACGCGCTCCATGCCGTGGGCAACGACGCGTCCGGTGGCTCCACGCAGACCGCCGTCCGACTGTGCGGCGCACAGCCGGCCGTCCAGCGCGTCCTGGACCGGACCGGTTTGAGCCGCATGTTCGTGGCCCACGCCGATCGCGCCGCCGGGATCGCGGCGTTCTGACCAAGGAGATCCGGGCGGTCGCGCCATGACCCCGCGGCGGCACCTGGAGCGGCTGGACCTCGATGCAGTCGTCGGGCCGTTCGAGATCGCGGGCGCGGACGGCCGGCTCGTCATCGAGGACGAGGCGGGCCGCGGGCTGGCGGGTGGGGCTCCGGCCGGGGCGAGCGAACCACAGGCGTCTGCTCCGATCCGCGTCCACGACGAGCTCGCTGGGCGGGTCGTCCTCATCGGAGCGGCCGCGGACACGAGCCTGGGCCACGCCACGGTCCAGGCGATCGCCGCAGCCCTGGCCATCGCCGCTTCGGGTGATCCGACGGTCACGAGAGTCCTGGATGAGGAGCTGGCCCACGGTCGTCGGCTCCAGCGCAGCTTCGTCTCACTCGTGCCGCCGGACGTGCCGGGCTACGACCTGGCCAGCCGCTACGAGGCGGCACGTGAGGTCGGCGGCGACTTCTTCGACCTGTTCCGACTGCGGCGGCGCGGTCGGCCGCTGAGCATCGTCATCGCCGACGTGACCGGCAAGGGCATCGCGGCCGCGCTGTTGATGGCGTTCGCCCGCCCGTTGATCCACTCTGCGATCGACCACGCGACCGGCCCATCGCAAGCCCTGGAGCGGGTCAATCACATCCTCATCGGCGAGCGCCGGACATCGCTGTTCATCACGGCCCTGGCGGCTGAGCTGGACATTCGGACGGGCATGCTGCGTCTGGCCAACGCCGGCCACGAGCCACCGCTGTTCATCCCGGGCGACGGTTCACCGCCCGACCTGATCCTTGGGTCCGGGCCGCTGGTCGGCGCGTTCCCGACCCTGGACCTGCCCGAGGTCGAGGCCTTCATGGCCCCGGGCGATGTCGTCCTGCTCTACACCGACGGGGTCACGGACGCGCGCTCCCCCGCCGGTGATCGGTTCGATGAGACCGGTCTGCTGGCCGCGATCGAGCGGGCTCGGGGCGGCAGCGCCCACGACATCGTGCGCGAGGTGCGCGACAGCGTCGAGGCCTTCGCCCATGGCGCGGAGCCCGCCGACGACATCACGATCGTGGGCATCGGCCGGCGGCGGGATGGGGCATGACGGTCATCCTGGACGGCGGCCTGGCCACGGAGCTCGAGGCCCACGGCCACGACCTGTCCGACCGACTGTGGTCCGCGCGGCTGCTGGTGACGGAGCCGGACGCCATCGAAGCCGTCCATCTCGCCTACTTCCGTGCCGGGGCACAGGTCGCCACGACGGCCAGCTACCAGGCGACCGTGCCGGGCTTCCGGCAGGCCGGCCTGAGTGAGGCGGAGGCCCTCGACGCCATCCGTCGGAGTGTGACCCTGGCCCGGAACGCGCGCGACCGGTTCGCGGCGGAGAGCGACGGCCATGCCCGCGCCGAGGGGCTGCTCGTCGCTGGGTCGGTCGGGCCGTATGGGGCGATGCTCGCCGACGGCTCCGAGTACCGCGGTGACTACGACCCGGGTGCCGCGGTCCTGCGCGAGGTCCATGCCCCGCGCATGGAGGCGCTCCTCGACGCCGGCGCGGACCTGCTCGCGATGGAGACCATCCCGACGCTACGCGAAGCGGACGTGCTGGTCGCACTCCTCGACGAGTTCGGGGCCACGGGCTGGCTGTCGTACCAGTGTCGCGACGGCACCTCCACGGCTGCCGGTGAGCCGATCGCGATGGCCGTCGCGGTGACCGCCGGCTCGCCCGGCGTCGTGGCCGTCGGGGTCAACTGCACGGCACCCCGCCACGTCCCGGCACTACTGGCCGCCGCGCGCGCCGCCACGGACCTGCCGCTCATCGCCTACCCGAATGGCGGCGATCGCTGGGATGCCGCGGCGCGCCGCTGGGTCGGGGACGAACCGGGTGGTCGGTTCGACGCGACGGGTGAAGCCGATTGGACGACACTCGGCGCAGGTTGGCTCGGTGGCTGCTGCGGCACGGGACCGGCCGATATCGCCGCGCTTGCGCGGGCGCTCGACGCCAGTCTCAGGCGGCGGCCGCCGGAAGCGTGATGCGGACCGTCGTGCCGCGTCCCGGCGCGCTGTCCACGCTGACCTCGCCGCCACTGGCCGCCACCAAGCCCTCGACCACGGCCAGGCCCAGACCGGTGCCCCGCGCGGACCCCTTCGTCGAGAAGAACGCCTCGAAGGCATGCTCCAGGGTGTCGGCGTCCATGCCGGCCCCGTGGTCGATCACCTCGAGCCAGGCCTGGCTCGCGTCGCCATCGAGGCGCACGCCGATCGTCGACCCGGCGGCGGAGGCATCCCTTGCGTTCGTCACCAGGTTGACCAGGATGCGCTCGATGGCGCGGGGATCGACCATCGCCGGGATCGGCCCCGGCGCGAGTGCCCATTCGATGCGGTGCGCCGCACCGGCCGCGACGCCCACCGTGGGGCGGGTGGCGTCCACGGTCTCCCGCAAGTCCAGCGCGACCGGCCGAAGCGATGAGCTGCGACCGATGTCCATGAGCTGGTCGGTCAACGCCGTGCCCCGGTCACAGGTCGCCCGGATGGCTTGCAGGTCGTCATGGGCCCGATGGCCGCTGGGGATCGTGGCACCCGCCAGCTCCGTGTACCCGCGAATGGCCGTGATGACGCCGCGAACGTCGTGCGCGGCCCCGGCCGCGAGGCGGGCGGCGGCTTCGACGCGCTCGGCGTGGCGGACGCGCGCCTGGTCCGTCTGCATCCGGGCATCGAGCCTAGCGTTGTGGATGGCGACCGCGACCTGGGCCGCGACGATGCTCAGCACCCGTTCATCGATCTCGGTGTAGCGATCGGCGGTGACCGACTCGACGTTGATCACGCCGATCGGCTGGCCGTCGGCGATCAGCGGCACGCACAACTCCGATCGCACGTCGTCGCGAACGGCGGCATAGCGGGGGTCCTCGCGAACGTCATCGCGCGAGCCCAGCCCGATGGATCGGGCGCGGGTGCCATCAGACGATCCGGGCGGCGTGGCTCGGTCGCTTCCTCACGCCCTCACGATACCGCGGGCGGCGCAGCGGCGTCGCAGGGACCGAGGCCGCAGTCAGACGGCGTCGGCCGGCCGTCGAGCGAAGATCCGCAGCGCGGCCAGGATGAGCATCTCGACCAGGGTCCAACCGACAAGGGCCACGAGGGCGGCGATATCGAAGCGCGACCCGCTGTCGGCCGTCACTCGATCGAAGGCGAACATGCCCCGGAACGGTTCGACGAACGGGTCGGTGATGCCGAGGATGAGACCGACCACGTCGTTGCCCTGGTTGGCCACCAGCAGCAGCAGGATGATGCGCAGCACGAGGGCCGCCTGCAGGATGCCGAACAGGAACGTGACGACCCTGGCGGCAGTGGTCACGCCGCTCGGGCCGGCGGGCACGTAGGCGCGCTCCGTCGTTCGCACCGCGGTTTCCTGGACCGGCGCAGCCGCCACGGGTGCCGCGACGGGCGTCGCATGCTGGATCGGCACGGCCGGGTCGCTGGTCGTGGTCTCGCGCACGGTCGTGCGCTCGTAGTCGGTCATGGTCTCGCCTCCTGGGTGGGAGGCGATCGTGCGCCCTGACGGTCCGCGCCGGCATCGCAGCGACGATCGACGACGTTCCAGCCGCGTATCAGGACATCGGCGCGGGGCCGTCGTCAGCCCAGGGTCGGTCGGCCCATCTCCGCACGGTAGCGCTCGTTGAAGTCGTACAGGAACCGGTCCTTGCGCGGGTACACGCCGGTCCGATAGGCCCGCGACGAGACTCCGGTCTGGGCCCGCTCGCAGACCGACCAGTCCTGCTTGCTGATGAGATCCCAGAGCTCGACGACGGGGTCCGGCGCGAAGTCCGCCGCCGCGATCGTCTCCGGCCGGAACAGGTATTCGGACACGACCGTGGTGTGGGCCGGACCCTTGGGCAGCGCGATGTAGGCCATCCCGGCGTCGGGGTGCAGGTTGAGCATGAGGTTGGGGAACTGGTAGGTCCCGTAGTACATGCGGTAGTCATCGGGCAGGAGGTCCGGGAACTTGGGCAGGCTGGACTGGCCGGTCTTCGTGAAGCTCGTCGCGCCCTCGATCATCCAGTTGCCGTCGTCGCGGGTCTCTTCGTCCCAGACCTCACCGAACCGATAGAGGGGCACGACCTGGACGAGTTCCGGGTGGATGGTCGGGCAGTGCAGGCACTCGTTGAAGTTCTCGACGACGATCTTCCAGTTGGCCGCCACCTCGTAGACGATGCGCACGCCGACCCGGAGTTCGTCCATCCGGTAGCGCTCGAAGTTGGTGATGCTCTCCGTCCCGGCAGCCAGGCTGTCGAACAGCGGCGATCGATCGTCGGGATCGGCGAGGTTCACGAACAGGAACCCACCGTATGCCTCCGCGCCGATGGCATGGAGCGGGTAGTCGCCGCGCTCGAAGCCCTCGTCCTCGTCCACGTTGGGCGTGCCCACCAGGCGGCCGTCCAGGTCGTAGGACCAGGCGTGGTACGGGCACTTGATGACCTTGCCGACGTGGCCGCAGGCGCCCGTATCGGTATCGTCCAGGAGCTTGGTCCCGCGATGGGCGCAGACGTTGTAGAAGCCGCGGATCGCGCCGTCACGGTTGCGCGTGACGATGATCGACTCGCCCGCCAGGTCCCGGACGAGGAAGTCGCCGGGCGTCGGGATCTCCTCCGCCCGGCCGATGCAGATCCAGCCGCCGAACCAGATCCGCTCGCGCTCGTCGGCGTAGACCGCTTCGGTGGCGTAGTCACGCCCGGCCAGGGTCGGTCGGGCGCGCCAGGTCGGGGTCTGGAGGCTCATGGTCGATCGCCGGGGTCGATCAGCGCGTGCGCGGGAAGCCCAGGTCGATCTTGCTCGTGCCGGGGTCCGGCCAGCGGCTGGTCACGATCTTGGCCCTGGTGTAGAACTGGACGCCCTCCGGGCCGTACATGTGCAGGTCGCCGAACAGGCTGCTCTTCCAGCCGCCGAAGCTGTAGTACGCGACGGGCACCGGGATCGGCACGTTGATGCCGACCATGCCCGCATTCACGTCGAACTGGAACTGGCGGGCCGCCCCACCATCGCGGGTGAAGATGGCGGTCCCGTTGCCGTACGGGTTGTCGTTGATGAGCTTGACCGCTTCCTCGTAGGTGTCGACCCGGATGACGGTCAGGACCGGCCCGAAGATCTCGTCGCGGTAGGCGTCCATCCCGGTCGTGACGTGGTCGATGAGCGACACGCCCAGGAAGAACCCGTCGGATTCCTTGTAGAGCGGCAGGTCACGACCGTCCGCCACGACCGTGGCGCCCTGCTCCGCGGAGCTGTCGAGATAGGACGCGACCTTGTCGCGATGCTGCTTCGTGACGAGCGGACCCATCTCGGCGGTCGGGTCCGAACCCGGGCCGACCTTGACCTTGGGCAGGCGGGCCTTGATGGCCTCGACCAGGGGGTCCGCCACGTCACCCACGGCGACGATCGTCGCGATGGCCATGCAGCGCTCACCGGCGCTGCCGTAGCCGGCCGAGATCGCCGCGTCCGCGGTCATGTCGATGTCAGCGTCGGGCAGGACGATCATGTGGTTCTTGGCCCCGCCCAGGGCCTGCACGCGCTTGCCGTTCTTCGTGCCCGTCTCGTAGATGTAGCGGGCGATCGGCGTGCTGCCCACGAACGACACCGCGGCGATGTCGGGGTGCTCGAGGATGGCATCGACCGCGATCTTGTCGCCGTGGACCACGTTGAACACGCCGGCCGGGACACCGGCCTCGGCGAGCAACTCGGCCAGGAACATCGCAGCCGATGGGTCCTTCTCCGAGGGCTTGAGGATGAACGTGTTGCCGGTGGCGATGGCTGTCGCGAACATCCACATCGGGACCATGGCCGGGAAGTTGAACGGCGTGATGCCCGCGACGACGCCCAGCGGCTGGCGGATCTGATAGACGTCCACGCCGGTGCTGACCTGCTCGCTGAAGCCGCCCTTGAGCAGGTTCGGGATACCGCACGCGAACTCGAGGTTCTCGATGCCGCGGGCGATCTCGCCCAGGGCATCGGATGGGACCTTGCCGTGTTCCGCGGTCAGGTGCGCGGCGAGGTCGTGGCGGCGCGCCTCGACGAGGTTCCGGATCTTGAACAGGATGTCGGTGCGCTTGGAGAGCGAGGTCGCGCGCCACGCGGGAAACGCGGCCTTGGCCGCCGCGACCGCCGCCCCGAGCTCATCGACCGAAGCGAAGTCCACGTGCTTGGTCACCGCGCCGGTGGCCGGATCGTAGACCAGGCCCTCGCGGCCGGACGTGCCCGCCACGACGTGGCCGCCGATCCAGTGACTGATCCGTCCGGGGGTGGTGGTCGAGGTGGTCTCGCGCTCGGCGATCGATGTCATGGCCGGTAGGGTCCTCGTGTGCGATGGGGGCATCCACGATACCGCACCATCGGCCCCGAGCCGGCGCGCGGACCGGCCGTCAGAACCGCGGGCGCGACTCCGGTTCGGGCCAGGCCGGCTCCTGGGTGGCCCGGGCGTGCGCGCCGCGTTGCCGACGCCGCATGACCGTGGCCAGCAGCGCCACGCTGACGGCCCCGATCGCGAGGGCGACGGCGAGCCAGCCACCGGCTGGCAGCGGCGGAGCCGCGATGGGATCGCGCCACGTGACGCTGACGGCAGCACGGACGACCGCCCATCCGGCGATGGCGATCAGCAACAGCCGCCCATCACGGGAGCGGAACGCGCCGGCACCCAGCGCGAGGGCGAGGATGGCCGCCATGACCAGCGTGGCGAGGCCTTCGTAGGCCTGTGCCGGATGGGATGCGAGCTCCGGGGCGAGCGAGCCCCATGGACCGGTGCCCTCGTATGCCGTCGCCCACGCCACATCAGTTGGCAGGCCCTGGCCACCGCCACCCAGGAGCATCGCCAGCTTGCCACCCCCGATGGCTACGAGGACTGGGACGGCAGCCAGGTGGGCCCAGCGCCCGACCGGCGCCGCGAGCAGGATCGCCACGTACGTCGCCGTCAGGACGCCACCGACGACCGCGGCCCCGAGTTCCAGGCCACCGATGGCCGGGTCCAGGATCGAGCCCGGGCCTGCGGCGAACGTTTCCGGGTGGATCGCCATGTAGCCGAGCCGACCCGCGACGATCGCTCCTGGGACCGCTCCGACAGCGATGGACAGGAGGTCGTCAGCGCGGAGCCGGGCGCGTCGCGCGGCGACACCGGTGGCGATCAGGACGACGGCGAATACCGCGGCGAGGGCGATCGTGCTCCAGCGCACGACGAGATCGTCGGTCAGGCGGACCACGGGGTCGAAGGTGAGGGTGATGACGGCGATCGGCACGGTCCCGGCAGTGTACCCAAGGCGCCGGTGTCGGCTGGCCGACACATCCGGTGTCGCCTGGCGGTTGGTCGGGGCGTGTCGCACACGACACGATGGCCGTCAACCGGCCGGTTGCGCGGGGGCGCAGACGGTCGTCGGGGGGACGCGCGTCGGACGGTCTGGGGGCCGCACGACGGCCGACCCGGCGTCCGGCCCATGGGGGGACGGGCCGGACGCCGCGCCATCAGGGGACGCTGTGACGGAACGGATCGCGCCGACCGACGCGCGCCTGCGGATCGACCTATTGGGCCGGGTCTCGATCCGGACGACCGCGGGCTCCGACGTCCGCCTGCTGGGCCGCCATGCGCAGGCGCTTGTGACCCTGCTGGCCCTGACCCGCCGACCACGGACCCGAGAGGCCATCGCGGCCGACCTCTGGCCGGACTCCGCGGCGATCTCTACCGGGCCGCTGCGCCAGGCCCTCTACCAGCTCCGCCAGGCCCTGGCGGCTGCGGGCACCGATCCCGATGACATCCTGGAGGCCGACGCGGAATCGCTCGGGCTGCGCCCGCACGCGATCTCTGCCCTGGATGTGGATGCCTTCGAGCGCTGCACCGATGACCCGACTTGCGGACCCGAGCGAGCCGTCGCCCTGTACGGCGGCGACCTCGCGGAGGGCCTGGGCCACGACTGCTTCTGCGCCGAGCGCGAGCGGCTGGCCGACCGATTCGAGGATGCCCTGGCCACCGTGGCGGCCGCCCGCCTGGCCGTCGGCGACGTCAACGGAGCGCGCCTTGCCGCCGAGCGGCTCGTCATCCGGGATCCGCTCCGCGAGGAGGCGCACGCCGTGCTCATCGCGGTGCACGGCCAGGTCGGGACGCGCTCACAGGTCGTCCGCCAGTACCGCCGCGTCAGCGAGATCCTGGCCCGCGAGCTCGGCGAGGTCCCGCTGCCCGAGACCGACGCGACCTACCGCCTGGCCCTCAGCCGTGCCGTCCAGCGATCGCGCGCGCGGGCCGAGCTCATGGACGCGCCGCCCCGTCGGCCGCTGGCGGTGATGAGCCGCTGAGCGAACCGGCTACCGCCAGTCGTCCCTCCCCCGTCCGGCGCCGGCGCTCCTCCCGCCCGGCATCGACCCACCCGGACGCTCGAACGCCCCGGTCATCGCGACCGGGGCGTTCGTCGTTGCCGCTGAGGATCGGCGAAGCCGATCAGTCGACGGGCAGCAGGATCGCCTCGTTGTCCTCCGGGCCATCGATGACCCGCAGGAGCAGGCCAGTCTCGCCCGGGTTGGTCCCGGCCGGACCGAAGTCCTGGACATACAGCTCGGCACTGTCGCCGGCACCGACCGGCCCGCCGGCCGGGGAACCATCGACATACCCGAGATAGCGCTCGCCGAGCGGGCTGAATGCGATGTCCTCGACGACATCACGCTCCGTGCCGCTCTGGTAGTAGTCCACGGCGTAGACCGTGGCTGTGATCGGGGTGAAGAAGTCGGCGGCGTTCATCCCGATCTGCTCACCGCACAGGTACAGCACGGTGTTCGCGCTGTTGGTCCGGTGATCGGTGAAGAAGAACGCCGTCTCGGTCTCGGCGGCCACGTCCAGGACATTGACGAGGTTGCGTCCGTCCGAGACGTTGCCGAGACCGCTGGCATCGGCGTTGTAGACCGCGTAGTCCACCGCGCCGTCACCGTTGGTATCCAGGTCCCACTCGAAGAACGCTGGGGCGACCGCGTGCGTCTGGCGATCCCAGGTGTTGACCGCGAGGGCCAGCACGAAGGACGCGTCGGCAGAGCAGAAGCCGGCCGGGACCGGGAAAGTCTGGACCCCAAGGGCCCGCAGGTCGACATCGGCCAGGGCGTCGCCCGGTCCGCTGTCGGGGTCATCCGGGCTGGTGGCGATGAGCGAGTAGGCCTCGACGAACGCGTCGTTGGCCGACGGGTTCGCGATGTCGATGGCGCTGTTGCCAGCGACCGTCGGGGCGGAGAGGGCCACGTCCGCGGCGGGACGCGGCAGGACTTGCCAGGGCAGGTGCAGCGGATCGGCATCGTCGGCGGCCGTGGACTGGTCATCCAGCCACACGTAGCCGTCGAATTCGGCCGCCGTGAGGCGGGCCGCCGAGGCGCCATTGCCGCCGGAGTCCATGCCCCAGCCCGGCAGGGCGTCGGCATGGATGGTCATGGTCACGACGAACTCGGCCGTGCCCGATGCGGGGACGGTGACGGTCGCCGGGGCGGAGATATCGATGGCGCCGGACGCCGCGTCGCCCGCGAAGCGGAAGTCGGGCGTGATGCCGTACGTGATGGACGAGGACGAGTAGTTCTTCACGACGACCGTGCGCGTGAGCGTGGTGGTCGCCTCGGTGATGTCGTGGAAGCCGAACGAGAGGGCCGCCGACGGCGCGTTCTTGTCCCAGGCCGCGGCCTTGGACGCATAGGCTCGGTCGACGCGGACCTCGCCACCGCCGATCCGGGTGATCGGGGCGATGGCGCCGCCGAAGAGCTCCGGCTTGTTGAGGATGTCGGTCTCAGCCGTGTTGATGAGCACGGCCTTGATCTCGAGCGGGGTCCTGCCTGGGAAGGCCGAACGCAGGAGCGCCGCGGAACCCGAGACCATCGGGGCCGCGCCCGACGTGCCGCCGAATCCGGTCCGCTCCGTGGCCGTGCCGACCTCGGCGGAGATGGACGCGCCGGGCGCCCCGATCTCCGGCTTGATCTGGTTGATGTCCATCGATGGACCGCGCGACGACGAGCCGACCATCACCCCGACGAGCGGGATGCTGTTGGCCGGATCGAACGTGACCTGGATGGTCGCGATGTTGGCGCGGAATCGGTTGCCGACCGACTGGCTGACCATGTAGCCCGGGATGTCGAGCGGCCGGTCGCCGCCGTCGCCGCCGGTGAACGGGTCTCCCGGGGCGATCATGCCGATGATCCCGAGCTTGCCGCCGGCGACCCCGATGTTCGAGATCTTGAGCGTGAAGTTGCACGCGCCGCGATCGACGAAGACGATCTTGCCCGCCAGCGAACCGGCTGGGAAGGCGGCGCAACCGTCGAGGTTGCCCCCGATGCCGTCGCCGTACTGGACGCCGCCCGAGATGACGCTCGTGAGGGGCGTGGACCACGGCTGGAAGACAGCCTCGTAGTTGCCTGCGATGGCCGCGGGCGCATCGATGCGCATCGCGAAGCCCTCGTCGGAGGGGACGGACGTCTGGGCGACGGACAGCGCCGTCGGCGCGGAGGCCGGGGTCCCCGCGATGTACGGCTTGTCGCTGCCGTTGCCGGCCGATGCGACGGTCAGGACGCCGGCCGCGGTGGCCGATTCGACCGCGGCGACGAGGTCGTCGTCACCAGGCTGGCCGTAGTCGCTGCCAAGGGACATGTTGATCACGTCGGCATGGTCGGTCGTGACGCCGTCCTGGTTGGGATCCAGCGCGAAGTCCATGCCCTGCAGGAGGGCGATCCCGCTGCAGGAGGTCGCGACCGCCGAGCAGACCTTGATGGCTAGCAGGGTGGCATCCGGGGCCACGCCCAGCGTGCCCGCGATGATGTCCGCGACGTGCGTCCCGTGACCGCCGTCGCAGCCGCCGATGACGACCGGTCCACCGCAATCGATGGGGTCCGGGTCCGGCGCCAGCGCCCCGTCCGGCCAGGATTCGCCGACGAAGTCGTAGCCGCCGATGACCTTGGCCGTCGGGAAGAGCTTCTTGCCCTTGTAGGCGTCGTTGATCTTGGTGTTCTTGGTGTCCTTGGTCTTGACGCCGTACGCGTTCTTGTAGGCAAGTAGCGTGCCCGGCCCGCCGAGGTCCTTGTGGGTGTAGTCGATCCCGGAGTCCAGGACCGCCACGGTGATGCCCTCACCGGTCACCCCCAGACCCTGGACGGCCGTGCCGCCGATGTACGGCACCGTCTCCGACAGGTCCAGCTGGTAGTCGCGGACCTTGCGGATGGACGCCACGGACGGGTCGGTGGCGAGCTTCGCCAGCTGCTTGCCGTTCACCCGGGCCACGACGGCGTTGAGGCTGACCGTCGTGCGGGCCAGGACCGTGAACGACCGATCGATCTTCTTCGCGCGGGCTTCGAAGCCCTGCTGCTGGGTCTTCACCTTGGTCGCCTGGGCGCGCTGGCCGGCGGCTCCCTTGATGCGCGCGGTCGGCGCGGTCTTGAGGCGGATGACGACATCCTGCGGTCCGGTCGCGCCCTGCAGGGCGCGCTCCAGCTTCAGGCTGCCGTAGTCGCGGGCTCGGGTGACGGACGTCTCCAGGCGCAACTCGCTGACGACGTCAGGGAGTGGCCGGACGGCCCGGTCCTTGGTCTTGGGTCCGGCCGCGATGGCGGTCGGGAGCAGGGTGCCAAGCAGCGCCGCAGCGCCGAGCATGGCGAACACGGTTCGACGGTCCAATGGTTCCTCCTGGACGCCGGTCGCAGCCGGCATCGAGCGATACCCGGTCTCCACTCATGGGGTGCGCGCGAGGGGCATCCGCCGGCGGGCCTCCCAGCACCGGGGCGGAGGATCTGGTGAACGAGACACGCGCCACCGAAACGGGGTGGCGCGTGGTCGACTCGGTCGTGTGGCGACCCTACTACCGCATGTGGCGGCGGGTCAACCAGGTGTCCGTGCGCGATCGACGGCACGGCAGGCGCATCGGTGCACAGCCGCACCGCAAAGCGCACCGGAGTCGCGCTGTCGCGTCAGGCGGACCCCGCTACCCAAGCTTGGCGACGAGCTCCTGGACGGCGGCGGCGGAGGCATCGAAGGCGGCCTGCTCGGCGTCGGTCAGGGAGATCTCGAACACGCGCTCCATGCCCGACGCGCCAAGGACGACCGGCACGCCGACGACGAGGCCCTGGGTCTTGAACTCTCCCTGGAGCAGGACGGCGCACGGCAGGACGCGCTTGCGATCAAGCAGGATGGCCTCGACCATCTCGAACGTGCTGGCGGCCGGAGCGTAGAACGCGGAGCCGGTCTTGAGTAGCGCGACCACCTCGGCGCCGCCGTTGGCCGTGCGCTCCTCGAGGGCCTTGACGCGTTCAGGGGAAAGGAGCTCGGTGATCGGCACGCCCGCGACCGTGGAGTAGCGGGACAGCGGGACCATCGTGTCGCCGTGGCCGCCGAGCACGAAGGCATGGGTGTCCGCGACGCTGACGCCGAGCTCCTGGGCGATGAACGTCCGGAAGCGGGCGCTATCCAGGACGCCGGCCATGCCCAGCACGCGTTCGCGCGGGAAGCCAGACGCGGCGAGCGCGACGTGGCACATCGCGTCGAGCGGGTTGGTGACGATGATGAGGATCGCGTCCGGCGAGTGCTCCACGGCCGCCGTGACGACCGCCTTGACGATGCCGGCGTTCTTGGCCAGCAGGTCGTCGCGGCTCATGCCCGGCTGGCGGGCCAGGCCCGACGTCACCACGATGATGTCGCTGCCGGCCGTATCCGCGTAGTCGTTGGTGCCGGTGACCCGTGCGTCGTGACCGACGACCGGCGCCGCCTCGGCGAGGTCGAGCCCCTTGCCCTGCGGCAGACCCTCGACGATGTCGATCACGACGACGTCCGCGAGGCCGGCCTCGGCGATCCGTTGTGCCGTCGTCGCTCCGACATTGCCGGCGCCGATGACGGTGACCTTGTTGCGAGCCATGAGTGGGTGCGCTCCTTCCGATCGGTACGGTCGTGGGTGATTCTAGGTCGTCGTTCTCGGCCTGGTCGCGGTCCTGGCCGCCGGCCTGCTCGGCGTGGCCGCCGGCCGCACCGCGGGCGAGTGACGATGTCTGCCACCGCCACCCTGATCGGCATCCTCCTGGTCATCGTCGCCATCCCGTTCGGGCTCATGCTCGCGCCGCTGGCGCTGGGCGTGATCGTCGCGTTCCGGGGCTGGCGCCACGTGTCCGCGGGCTGGTCGGACGAACCCCGGAGCGCTGCCGCATGATCGGCGAACTCATCGCGCTCGTCATCGTGGTCGTCATGCCGGTGACCCTGGCGCTTGGCCTGGTCTCTGCACTGGGCCTGGCCGTGGCCGGGTTCGCCGTCGATCCCGAGGAGCGTCGGTTCGTTCGTCGCTGACCTCCGGCCTCAGCCGCCGGCCATCGGTCCGGCGGCATTGGGTCCAGCGGCCCGGATGGACTCGCCGACACCGTCGGCGTAGCCCGCGAAGTTGTCGGCGAACATCGCCGCCAGGCGCTGAGCGGCCGCGTCGTAGGCTGCGGCATCCGGCCAGGTCGCGCGCGGGTCCAGGAAACTTGCCGGCACGTCCGGGCACGTCGTCGGCACATCGATGTCGAAGATCGGATCACGGCGCATCGGGACGTCGGCGAGGCGGCCGTCGAGCGCCGCCCGGACCATCGCCCGGGTGTGCGCGATGTTCATCCGCTCCCCGGTGCCATACGGCCCACCCGTCCAGCCGGTGTTCACCAGCCACACGGTCGCGTCCTGGGCGGCCAGCCGCTCGGTGAGCATCGCCGCGTACTCGCCGGGGTGGCGAGGCATGAACGGCGCCCCGAAGCAGGTCGAGAAGGTGGCGCTCGGCTCCTTGACCCCGACTTCCGTGCCGGCGAGCTTCGCCGTGTAGCCACTGATGAAGTGGTACGCCGCCTGGTCATGGGTCAGGCGCGCGATCGGCGGCAGCACCCCGAACGCGTCAGCCGTCAGCAGGACCACGGTCTTCGGCTGGACGGTCATCCCGGTCGGGTCGGCATTGCCGATGAAGTGCAGGGGATATGCGCCTCGGGTGTTCTCCGTGAACGCCTCGCTGTCCAGGTCCAACGCGCGCGTCACCGGATCGACGGGCACGTTCTCCAGGACCGTGCCGAAGCGGCGCGTGGTCTGGAAGATGTCGGGCTCGTACATCGGGGAGAGGCGGATGGTCTTGGCATAGCAGCCGCCCTCGAAGTTGAACAGGCCCTGCTCGCCCCAGCCGTGCTCGTCGTCGCCGATGAGGCTGCGCTCAGGGTCCGCGGACAGGGTCGTCTTGCCCGTCCCCGACAGACCGAAGAAGACCACGCTGTCGCCAGCCGGACCGACGTTCACGGAACTGTGCATCGGCAGCACGCCTTCGTCGGGCATGAGGTAGTTCATCACCGTGAAGGCGCTCTTCTTGATCTCGCCGGCGTATTCCGTGCCGACGATGAGGATCTCCATGCGCTGCAGGTGGAGCAGGATGGCGGTGCCGGTCCGGGTGCCCTCGGTCGCCGGATCGGCCTGGAACGACGGCACGCACACGATCGTGAAGTTCGGCTGGAAGGCGTTCAGCTGGTCGTCGGTCGGGCGACGGAACAGGTTGCGCGCGAAGACGCTGGCCCAGGCAGTCTCGGTCAGGACGCGCAGCCGCCGCTGGTGGATCGGGTCCGCGCCGATGAGGCAGTCCTGGGCGTACAGGTCGCGCTCGGCGCAGTAGTCGATGAGACGCGCCCGCAGGCGCTCGTAGTCGGCCTCCGCGATCGGCCGGTTGACGGGGCCCCACCAGATCTTGTCGTGGCTCGCGGGCTCGTCGACGATGAACTTGTCCTGGGGCGATCGACCGGTGTGCTTGCCGGTCCGGACGACCAGCGGCCCATCGGCGGCGAGGACACCTTCGCCGGCGCGGATGGCGGCCTCGACCAGCTCCGCGGTGGACAGGTTCACGCGGACGCCGCGGCCGAACGCCTGCCCGGACACAGGGGCGGCGGGTGCCGAAGCAGCTGCCGATCGAGGTGGAAGCGTTGCGGCCATCGGCGTCGACTCCTTGCGCTCGGGGCACGGACGATCACGGATCTGATCGACCGGCCGCGCGTGATGCAGGCGAGGGCCCGCAGAAGTCGGCTTCCACAGTCGGGGACTGCGGGGATTGTATCCGTCCTCAGTGGTTGTGTGGTCGTTTTCGGGAACGTTTCACTATCGTTGCGGGACGGTGCCACTCGCGACGCGACGGGTGACTGTCGGAACGGCGGTTTGACGCCAGTCCGTGGGGCTCGTAGGATGCGGCCCACAACCGAAGAGTTCGTATCAAGAGATGGCTGAGGGACCGGCCCGTTGACGCCACGACAACCTACCGACGCGACGTCGGCAAGGTGCCAAGTCCGGGCAGGCAAGCCTGCGCGATACGGGTCTCTCCGGAGCCCACCGATCGACCAGGGTCCCTGCCCATCCATGCCGGTCTCGTCCGCATCGATCCGCGACCTGGAGATCGACCGACATGACCGCCCCGACCCTGCACGCTCCGCCCGACCGGCTCGGGTACACGCCGTCCGCCGCCGCTGACGCGTTGCGGCCGCGCGTCACGGGCATGGCCTGTCGGAACTGCGGGCAGACGCAGGTGATCGGCCTGTCGTACGTCTGTCCGGCCTGCTTCGGCCCACTCGAGGTCACCTACGACCTGGCCGTGGCCGCGCGGACATTCACGCGTGCGGCCATCGCGTCGCGACCGGCCGGGATCTGGCGCTACCTGGAACTGCTCCCCGTCGACGCGGCGCCGGCGCGGTCGCTGCCGGTCGGCTCGACCCCGCTCCTGGCTGCCGATCGACTGGCCCCGACGCTCGGCGTCGATCGACTGTGGCTCAAGGACGACACGCGCAACCCGACCCTCTCGTTCAAGGACCGGGCCGTGGCGATGGCCGTCGCGCGCGCCGTCGAATTCGGCGTGCCGGCCCTGGCCTGTGCCTCGACCGGCAACCTCGCGGGCGCCACGGCCGCCGCCGCGGCCGCGGTCGGCCTGCCCGCCTACGTGTTCATCCCGGCCGACCTGGAACCCGCGAAGGTCGAGCATGCGCTGGCCTACGGCGCCACGGTCATCCCGATCGACGGCACCTACGACGACGTCAACCGCCTGTGCCTGGAGGTCGCCGACGAGACGGGCTGGGGCTTCGTCAACATCAACCTCCGCCCGTTCTACGCCGAAGGCTCCAAGACGCTAGCGTATGAGATCGCGGAGTCTCTCGGCTGGCGCTCGCCGGACGTCATCGTGGGGCCGGTCGCCAGCGGCGCCATGTTCACACGAGTCGCCCGCGGCTTCGAGGAACTCGCCGAGCTCGGCCTCATCGAGCGCCGCCCGATCCGCTTCGTCGGCGGTCAGGCAGCCGGCTGCGCGCCGGTCGCGACGGCGTTCGCCGACGGGACGGACGTGATCGTCCCGGTTCGCGAGCCCGACACGATCGTCCGCTCCCTGGCCATCGGCAATCCGGCTGACGGCGGGTATGCCCTCGAGCTGGCGCGCGCGAGCGGCGGGTCGATCGAAGCGATCGAGGACATCGACACCGCGACCGCCATCCGAGACGTTGCGCGGCTCGAGGGCCTCTATCCGGAGACGGCCGGGGGCGTGACCCTGGGCGCCGTCGCGGCGGCGCGCCGTCGGGGCGTCATCCGGCCGGGCGACGAGGTCGTCGCGCTCCTGACGGGCAACGGCCTCAAGACCCCGGACGCCCGGTCGTTCGGGACCTCGGCGTCGGGCGACGGTGAGCGTGCGCCCGGCCTGGCGCCGGTCCTGCCCGCGTCGTTCAGCGCCTTCGAGGCGTGGCTGGAGCAGCGCTCGTAAGGATTGAGGACGTCGCGAGGTCGGCGATAAGGAGCCGCCCGATGGCATGGCGAGGCAGCGGGCCGACCATGCGGGTCAGGTCGATCGACGTGATCGACGCCCAGTCGAGGACCGACCGATGCCATCCCAGGGACTGCTCTTCATCCTCCAGGTCCGCCACCTGGCCAACTCCAACGATGTCGAGGCCGAGCGGCGCGCCATGTACGCACGACCGGACTGCCCGCCGCTGCCCGCCGCCCCGGAGCCGGACCCCGACGCCCGTCGTCGCGCGCTCCTCTTCCACGGCCTGCGGCAGCGGCTCACCGGGCCCTCCCGTCCCTGATCGCCCGTCAGGCGCGATCGAGCGCCTGGCGGAGGTCGTCGATGAGGTCGTCGACGCCCTCGATGCCGACCGACAGCCGGACGAGGGACGGATCGATCTCGAGGGTCGACCCCGCGACGGACATGTGGGTCATCGCGGCGGGCACCTCGATCAGCGATTCGACGCCGCCCAGGGACTCGGCCAGGGTGAACCAGTGCGTGCCCTCGGCGACGGCCACGGCCCGCTCGGCGGCGGACCGGCCGCCGACGACGGCAGCCGGGACGAACGACACCATGCCCCCGAACCCCGGATAGCTGACGGACGCCACGTCCGGACGCTCACGCAGGAACGCGGCCACGGCCGTGGCGTTCGCTTGGTGGCGCTCGACGCGCAGGTGCAGCGTGCGTAGTCCGCGCAGCACGAGGAAACAGTCGAGGGGACCCGGCACGCCGCCCATCGCGTTCTGCAGGAAGCGCAGCCGCTCGGCGACGGCGTCGTCCGAGGTCACCGCCACACCCAGGATCGTGTCGGAGTGGCCGGCCAGGTATTTCGTGGCCGAGTGGAACACGATGTCCGCGCCCAGGGTCAGCGGCCGCTGGATGGCGGGCGAGGCGAACGTGTTGTCGACCACGACGAGCGGGCGGCGACCGCCCTCGGCCGCGCGGCGCTCGACGGTCGCGACGACGGCCGCGATGTCGACCACCTTGAGGAGCGGGTTGGTCGGCGTCTCGAACCAGACCAGGCGCGTGCGCTCCGATAGCGCCTCCCAGAGCGCGTCCATGCCGCTCGCGAGGTCGACGAAGGCGGTCGCGATGCCGGCACCGGGCTTGCGCACGCGCTCGAGGTAGCGATACGTGCCGCCGTACACGTCGTCGCCGACGACGACCTCCTCCCCCGGTCCGACCAGTTCCGCGATGGCCGCCGTTGCCGCCGAGCCCGAGGCGAAGGCGAAGCCGTGGCGACCGCCCTCCAGCGTCGCGATGGCGCGCTCCAGCCGCTCACGCGTGGGGTTCTGGGAGCGGGCGTACTCGTAGCCGCCGCGCGGCGTCCCGACCGCGTCCTGGCGGTAGGTCGACGTCTGGTAGATGGGCGGGGCGACAGCCCCGGTCAGCTCGTCGGGTTCAGCGCCGGCGTGGACGGCGAGCGTGTCGAAGCTGGGATCGCGATCTGGCATGGCGGCATGGTAGCCCGCTCGCTCCCCGGACCTCAGGTGCCGCGGGTCGGCCGGTGGGCCAGGTACTCCAACAGGTCGAGCTTGGTGACGACGCCCGCGGGGCGCTCGCCGCGGACCGCGACCAGGGCGTTGACGCCGCCGCTGAGCAGCGCGAACGCCTCGTCCAGCGTGGCCGTCGCCGCGACCAGCGGCAGCGGGTGGTCCATGACCTCGCCGACCGTGCGCTCGACGACGCTCGGGTCCCGGAAGGCGCGGTCCAACAGTCCCTTCTCGCTGATCGATCCGACCAGCCCGACGATGTCGTCGCCCTCGGCTTCCTCGGAGACCGGCAACTGGCTCACCCCGTACTCCTGGAGCCGGGCGATGGCGTCACCGACCCGCTCCGTCGTCCGGGCGACGATGACCGCCGGTCGGTCGGTGCCGTGGTGGCGATCGGCCAGCAGCGCCTCGATGCGTGTCGCTGCGCCGGTCGTGGACATCAGGCCGTTCACCCGCATCCACTCATCGTTGTAGACCTTGGACAGGTAGCTCCGGCCGCTGTCGGGCAGGAGGACCACGACGACTGCCTCGTGACCGCCATCGGTGGCGGTGAGATCGCGCACGACCTCGCGCGCCGCGACCATCGCCGTCCCACACGAACCGCCGCTGAGGATCCCCTCCTCGCGCGTCAGGCGCCGGGCCATCGCGAACGCGTCGCGATCGCTGACCCGCACCCATCGGTCGATGACCGATGCGTCGTACGTGCCTGGCAGGAAATCCTCGCCGACGCCCTCGGTCAGGTACGGGCGCGCGACATCGCCCGACAGGATGGAGCCCTCCGGATCCGCCCCGATGACCTGGATCGCCGGATTCCGGGCCTTGAGCACGTGCGCCGTCCCCGAGATCGTGCCGCCGGTCCCGACGCTCGCGACGAAGTGGGTGAGGCGGCCCTCGGTCTGCTCCCACAGTTCCGGGCCGGTCGTCCGCTCGTGCGCCGCGGGGTTCTCCATGTTCCAGTACTGGTCTGGTTTGAAGGCCCCCGGGATGTCGCGCGCCAGCCGGGCGGCGACGCTGTAGTAGCTCTCCGGGGACTCGGGCGGGACGTTGGTCGGGCAGAGCACGACCTCCGCGCCGTACGCCCGCAAGAGCGACTGCTTTTCGACCGACTGCTTGTCGGCCATGACGAAGATGCAGCGATAGCCCTTGAGGGCGGCGGCGATGGCCAGGCCATGGCCGGTGTTGCCGCTGGTCGGCTCGATGATCGTCCCGCCGGGCTTGAGCAAACCCGCCCGCTCGGCGGCCTCGATCATCGGCAACCCGATCCGGTCCTTGACCGAACCGCCCGGGTTGAGCATCTCCATCTTGGCCAGGAGGAGCGGCTGGCGCTCCAGCGGCCCCAGGTCGCGGACCACGCGGGTGATCCGGACGAGGGGCGTGTTCCCGACGAGCTCCAGGACCGACTCGGCGTAGTGCATCGCGGCGGAGTATACGGTCGACCGGCCCCGGAGCCCGAACAGGCCGACGCCCGGACCACGGATGGTCCGGGCGTCGCGTCCCCCCTGGTGGGCGATCGGTCAGCGGTGGCTGACGCCCACCGGCTGCGTGTTGCCGTCGGCCGCGGCCGGCGGGAAGGCGTACCACCCGCCAGCCGCACGCTGGAGGTCGATCGCGGACGGACCGACCAGCGAGTACGCGTTCCAGTAGGCCATCGGATCGCGTCCACCGAGCGACGTGATCGCCGGTGCCGTGATCGACTCGGACTTGGGCATGACCTCGACCGGGGTCGTGGTGACGCCGGCGCCGATCTCGCCCTGGCGCTGGAGCTTGAGGCCCTGCTCGATCTGGGTCGCGCTCCCGGCGTCGTTCGTCAAGGAGACGGTCGTCGGGGCCAGGTTCACGGCGGCGATGGCACCGGCGGCGATGCCGACGGCGAGGGCGACCGCAGCGATCGCACCGAAGGCGCTCGGCTTGGGCTGGGCCAGGGTCGGAGTGGACGTCGCGTGCATGGTTCGGATCTCCCTTCCTATCGTCTCGGCGGTTTGTTCCGCCGATCTGATCGGATGGTCGTTCCGGGGACCCTGGCCTCACATCGGGTCGTGCCTTATCCGATGTGGACGTTGTGCCTCAAAGGTGCGGCTGGCAGCCCCACGCCCGCCTCACCGCGCTCGGGCGCCCTTATCCGTCGCGGTCCAGGCGCCCGGGTCGCAGGAGCAGCCACGTGAGGCGTCGACGCAGGCGACGCGGGTGCTCGGGCGGGTCGATGGTCGATGGGTGGAGCGCCTCGACGACGGGTCCCAGGATCTCGGCGAGACGATCGGTCATCGTCCGAGCGACGGTCAGCTCCTCCCGCGTCCCGGCCCGCGGGAGCGGCGCATCGGGCGCCAGACCGGCGAGCGATCGGACCGTGGTCGCGGGCAGGAGCCGCGAGACCATCCGCCGTCCGATATACAACTCCTCCGTGCCGGCCATCGCGAGTGGCACGATCGGGGCGTCCGTGCGGAGCGCGATGATCGCCCAGCCCGTCCGGAACGGCCCGATCCGGCCGGCCGGACCGCTGACCGTGCCTTCCGGCATCTGGGCGAAGACCGCGCCGTTGCCGAGCACCGCCCGCGCCGAGGCGACGTGCTGCTCGACGCCGACACCGCCCCGCCAGACCGGCAAGAGCCCACCCACAAGGCGGATGAGCCACTCCCGCCAACGCGCGGTGAAGGTCGATGGGCCGCTCCCCAGGAACCAGGCGCGCGGTTCAGCCGGGATGGCGTGGATGACGACAAAGGGGTCCATCCAGCCGCGATGCGCCGCCGCGACCAGCAGGTAACCACCTCCGTTGGGCAGGTGCTCGCGGCCCGAGGTGTCGATCCGGAACCGCAGGACGCCGAAGCACACGAACCGGATCACGAGCCGGAGCACATGGTAGGCCCACGGCCCGCGCGCCTCCGGGGTCCGGCCCAGCCAGGCGAGGCCCTCCTGGGCGCCGCCACGCTGGCGGGCGAGGGCCTCGGGCGCGATGCGCGATGGCGGTGGTCGGCGGCGCGGCGCCCTGGGCTCCGAACTCGGACCGTCGCTCACGACGGTGGGCGGGCCTCGACCTCGTCGTCGTCGTCTTCTTGGTCTGCATCGGCGTCCTCGTCGGGGGCACCGATCCCGAGCTCCGCCGGCGTCGACGCGCCCGGGCCGCTGGCCGACAGCTCACCGGCGTGCGCCCACGGTTCGTCGATCGGTTTCGCCATCCACGTCTCGCCGAGCGCGCCCCAGGTCGCGACCTCCGGGTAGGTCGCGGGCGGATCCGCCTCATGGCCGCGCCGGTGGCGCACGATGAGCCCGACGATGCCCACGGCGATGAACGCGATGGACACGATCTGGGCGGTCGGAACGTCGAAGAACGTCCAGTTGCCCGCGCGCAGCGATTCGAGCAGGAAGCGGGTCAAGCCGTACCAGATGAAGAAGATCAGGAGCAGGTCGCCCGGTCGAAGCCGGTCGCGCAGGCGGAACCCCACGAACACGAGGAACAGCGCGCCCAGGACCCCGGACAGCGATTCGTACAGGAACAGCGGATGGAATCGGGTGGTCTCGGGCAGGACCGCGCACGAGTAGTCGTAGCCGGCGCCGGCGATCCGGTGGGCGCAGTCGATGGGGATGCCCCATGGCAACGTCGTCGGCGGGCCGTACAGCTCCTGGTTGAAGTAGTTGCCCCAGCGCCCGATCGCCTGCATGACGAACAGCGACGGCGCCACGATGTCCGCCCAACGGGCGAATGGCACGCCCCGCCGACGCGCATACCACCAGGCCGCGAGGACCCCCGTCGCGATCCCGCCGTACACGCCGAGCCCGGAATACGGGGGCAGGATGATCTTGAGCGGGTCGGCGGCGTAGAGCTGCCACTGGTCGATGACGTGATACGCCCGGCCGCCGATCAGCGCCGCGACGGCGACGATGATGATCCCGTTCTGGACGATCTCGGGATCCTCGCCGGCGAGGCGCGCGAGGCGGACGAGGACGAAGTACGCGACCGCGAGCCCGATGGCGTACCCCAGGCCGTACCAGCCGATGACGAGGGGGCCGATCTCCAGGGCCGTCGGCCCGGGTGGGATGTCAAACATCCGCGGAGTGTACCGGCGCGAGCGCCCGGGCCGTCTGGGCCGTCCCTCCCTATACTTCGGCGCGGTGAACGCCGAGTTCAACTGGTGGCTGCTCATCGTCGGGCTCGTCGTGGGGGCGGGACTCGTCTGGTTCGTCGTCCTCGACGCGCGGCGACGCGAGGAGGATGTCGAGGGCATCGAGCGAGCGCGCGAGGCCGCCTGGCTCGCGTCGACCCTGGCCGACGAGGGCTACGACGTGCCGGTCGAAGCCGCCGAGCGACTCCTCACGCTGCACCGCCGCTACCTCGAGGCGCCACCGCCCGACGAGGATCCGTGGGTCGCGACGGACGAGCCGGCCTCAGGACTGGCCGACGATGACCGGCTCGGCATCGAGCGAGGAGCCCCCGACCTCCGTCAGTGACACGCCGAACGTGACCCCGTCGCGCAGCGTGGCGACCGCGGGTGTGTCGCCCACCCAGAACGCCAGGTCGCCGGCGAAGAACATGCGACCGACCGGCTGCCGCGCCCCGTCGACGAGGACCCAGCAGCGGAATTCCTGGCCGGCCGCCGGCGGCGTGAGGCCGGTCGCCACGACGACCAGGCGCGTGGTGGCCGGCGAGTAGAGCAGCGAGCCAGCGGTCGTGGAGCCGTCCACGGCCGCCAGGGTGACGCGTTCCGCATCGGGCGCGCCGGTGATCTCCAGGGTGGCTGCCGTGACCGCCTGGAGGCCAGCGATGGCGCGCTGCTGGACGGCGAGCTGGGCATCGATGCGTCCCCCGACGATGAGCGACGTGGCCGCCACGGACACGACGACCGCCGCGGCGATGGCCGCGACCCACGGCAGGATGGCCGGGCGGGTGCGAGTCATCGGGGTCGGCGGAGGTGTCGGCGCCTCGCGGGCATCGTGCGCCCGCGCCTCCCGCGCCGCCGTGCCACGCGCCACTCCGTGCTCGCGCACGAACGCCAGCGTCCGCTCGCGCAGCTCCGGCGGCGGGGTGGTCCGCACGACGTCCCGGAGCAGCGGCACGGACCGATGGAGCCGCTCGAGCTCCGCCGCGCACGCCTCGCAGCCCGCGAGATGCCCGGCGATTGCCGCCGCCTGGGGCGTGTCGCCGGCCATCAGCCGATCGAGCCCACCGGGCTCCACCGCTGCGAGTTCGAGCGCTTCGCGCGTCTCGTCGTGCTCCATCGTGTCCTGATCGATCCTTGTCAGTGGTCCGGCCCGGCCGACGTGGCCGGTGCCAGGTAGCGCGTGGACTCCGGTCCGACCCCGCTGCCCAGGACCTCGCGGAGGTGGGCCAGGGCTCGACGGGTGCGGGTCTTGACGGTACCGAGCGGCCACCCGAGCCGTTCAGCGATCTCGGTCTGGGTCAGGTCCTCGCCGTAGGCCAGGACGATGACCGTGCGCTCGGCTTCCGGCATGGCCGAGAGCGCCGCCTGCAGAGCCGTCCTAAGTTCCTGCAGCGCATAGGCGACTTCCGGCGACCGGGCGGGCATGCCGCCAGCCACCATCGCGCCGCCGGCGAGGACCCGCTCGAGCGCGTCCGCGTCGGCTTCGTCCACCGTCCCGACGCCGCCACCGGTCATGACCGACAGCGGGACGAGGTCTGGCCGTCGTCCGGCTGCCCGCAGCCGGTCCACCGTCCGATTGCGGGCGATGGTGTGCAGCCAGGCAGCCAGCGACCCGAGCGTCGGATCGAACATCTCAGCGCGGTTCCAGAGTGCGAGGAACGTCTCCTGCACGACCTCCTCGGCCAGGCCTCGATCGGATGTGAGCCGGCTCGACGTCGCGAAGATCGCATCGCCGTGCCGGTCGTAGAGGGTCGCCAGCGCATCGTGCGACCCACCCGCGACCGCAAGGACGAGGGCGTCGTCGTCGCGCCTCCGCGCGTCGGCTTCCGTCATGCGGTACGTCGCCCGCTGGCGCCCCGGTTTCGTCTCGTCACCACGCCCCCGCCTCGCGATGGGCGAGCCCAGCCAGGGAACCCGCCGGCCGATGCGCCTCCAGGCACGTCACTCCGCTCGCTCCGACGACCGCGTCGTGTGCGACGCCCACCGGAAGCTCCAGTCGATCGCCTTCGACGAGGTCGATCGACGCACCCGTCGCCGGCAGCCCGAACCGGATCGAGCCGGCCGCGACCACGATGACCTTGTCGTAGCCGTGGTCGTGCGCGGCGTAGCGATCGCCCGGTCCGTTGGACCAGGCACCGGGATCCAGCCCTTCGGCCTCGAGTCGTGCCTGCAGGGCCGCGCTGTCGCTCATCCGGCCGACACGCCGATGATCGACCCGATGAGGTACGTCACGACCGCCGCGGCCAGGCCGATGCCGAGCTGGCGGAAGCCGGAGAACAGGAGGCTTCGGCCGGTCAGCAGGCTGACCGCCGCACCGACACCGAACAGGGCGACCAGGCTGAGGCCCAGGCTGAGCGCGGTGAGCACCGTCCCGCCGCCGAACAGGAACGGGATGACGGGGATGATCGCGCCAAAGCCGAAGGCCAGGAACGAGCCCAGCGCCGCGCCCCACGGCGACCCGAGCTCGTCCGGGTCCAGGCCGAGCTCCTCGCGGACGAGCATGTCGAGCGCCTGCTTCGGGTCGCGGAAGATGCGGTGGGCGATGGTCGCGGCCTCATCGGCCGTGAAACCCTTGGCCCGGTAGGACGCGGCGAGTTCCGCCTCTTCCTCGTCGGGCATGGCCTCCATCTCGGCGCGCTCCAGGGCGATCTGGCGCTCGAACAACTCGCGCTGGCTCTGCATGCTGATGTACTCGCCGGCGGCCATACTGAACGCCCCGGCGAGCAGGCCCGCGATGCCGGCCAGCAGGATGAAGCTCGGGTTCGAGGCCGCCGCTCCGGCGACGCCCATGACCAGCGACAGGTTGCTGACGAGGCCGTCGCTGACCCCGAAGATGACCGCCCGAAGCGTTCCGGAGCGGCCGCTGGTCCCGTGCCAGGTCTCTCTCGCGCCGACTTCTGCGGCCGATCCGGCGGCCTGCGCCACGGCCACGCCGTCCCGCTGCGGGTCGGCCGCGCCGATGGCCTTGACCGCGGCGCCCGAGGCAAGGCGATCCCAGATCTCGGCGTGCTCGCGCTCGTCGGCGGCGATCGCCTGGACCTCCGGACCGGCACCCTGGGCCTGGTAGATGTCCTCCTCGTCGCCCTCCATCGCCTTCACGAGGTCCGCGACGGCGTGCGTCCCGAACAGGCGGGCGAGGGTCACGATGAACCGGACGCGGGCTCGGGGAGCACCGGCAGCCGGCACATCGGCGCCGAGTTCCGTCAGCTTGCCGGCCCAGATATCGGCGTGTCGTCGCTCATTGCCGGCGATGCGCTCGAAGGCGGCACGGCGGTGCGGGTCCTTCTCGATCCGGGCGAGGGCCTCGTACAGGACGATCGCGTCGCGCTCGAGCTTGAGGTTCTCGAGGCTGGTCGGGATGTCGATGGAGGCCACGACCGCATCGTACCCGCGGCGCCGCCCGGGCGCGGATGGCGGCCTGGACTGACCGCGATCAGGTCGTGTCCCATGGGATGGTCCTATCGTCGATCGAAGGGTCGGCACGACTGCTTCCTCCGATGGGTGTCCCGCCGGGCGGGCAGATCGTCGGAGGTACGGCGCCCCGGGGGCGTCCTTCGACGTTAGGACCGCCCGCCGGGACAGCGCCCGGCTCGGCTGGGCTGGACCGGCGCGGCTGTGTGGCGCGACGCGTGACCAGCGGCGCGGATGGCGGCCTAGACTGACCGCGATGGACGACGGGATCCTGTACCTCTCGGGCGCGGACGTGGTGCGCTCGATGCCGCCCATCGCCGAGCGGCTGGCCTTGGCCGAGCGGGCGCTGACCGCCCTGGTGGCCGACGCGGAGATGCCGCCCAAGATCGGCGTCCACCCGCGACCGGAAGGTTCGTTCGCGCACGCGATGCCGGCCTCCCTTCGACCGGCGGACGCTGAAGAGGGCGCCGGCGACCTGCTCGGCATCAAGTGGGTGACGGGCTTCCCGGCCAATCGGGAGCTCGGGCTGGCGCCGATCCACGCGCTGGTCGTCGTCAACGACCCGCTGACCGGCCGACCGACCGCGATCCTGGATGGCGGACCGATCACCGCGGATCGGACCGCGGCCGTGTCCGGCGTCGCGGTCCGCCATTGGGCGCCGCAGGTCGACGGGCGGGCGCCACGCGCGACGGTCGTGGGGGCTGGTGTCCAGGGGCGCAGCCACGTCGAGATGCTGGGCCACGTGCTGCCCGGGGTCGCGATCACGATCCACGACCGCCACCCGGAGCGCGCCGTGACCCTGGCCGAGGAAGCGGCGACGATGCCGGGCGTGGGCATGGCGCGCGGAGCCGCCGCGGGCGTGACGGCCCAGGAAGCCGTGCGCGACGCGGACGTCGTGATCACGGCCGTGACCTTCGCCCGCCCGCAGGATCGGCAGCCCATGACGCCCGACTGGCTGGCGCCGAACGCCCTGCTCGTCGCCGTCGACTATGCGGCGATGTGCTCGGCGGCCGTGGCGCGCGATGCCGCGTTGTTCGCGACCGACGACCGCGGCCAGTTCGTGGCCAACCGCGACACCGGCCAGTTCGATGGCTTTCCAGACCCGACCGCGACCATCGGTGAGGCCATCCTCGCCGGCACGCAGCGGCCGGCCGTCGGGCGAGTGGTCGCCGTCCCGCTGGGTATCGGCCTCGCCGATGTCGTGTTCGCGGCGGCCATCGTCGAGCGGGCGCGCGTCGCGGGGCTCGGGACGCTGCTGGCGCGCTGAGCGGCCGGGCCGAGCACCGTTCCTCGAGGGTCGGCACACTAGCGTCCCGGCCGACTCGCGTAGCGACGGCCGCCTGGAGGGGTGCACGTGCGCGCTCTCAAGATCGCAGTCGTCGGACTGCTGGTCGTCGTCCTGGTCGTGGTCGTCGGCGGGATCGGCGCCCTGGCCTGGGTCACCGGCCGCGCCCAGCCGCAGGTGAGTGGCACGGTCCGCGTTCCGGGCCTGGCCGGCGAAGCGACGGTCGCGCGCGACATCGCGGGCATCGCTCACATCACGGCCCAGACCCCGGCAGACCTGTTCTTCGCCCAGGGCTACGTCCATGCGTCGGAGCGGATGTGGCAGATGGAGGTCTGGCGCCATATCTCAGCCGGTCGTCTCTCGGAGCTCTTCGGCGAGAGTCAGCTCGACACGGACCGGTTCATCCGCACGCTCGGCTGGCGGGCCGCCGCGGAACGAGATCTTGCCTCGGTCTCGGCGGCCGGGCGGGTCGCGCTGGATGGCTATGCGGCCGGGGTGAATGCCTGGCTGGACACACACCGCGATTCCCTGGGACTCGCCTTCATCGCCACCGGCACGACGCCCGAGCCGTGGACCGTGCTCGACACCCTGGCCTGGGGCAAGGTCCAGGCCTGGAACCTGGGCGGGAACGTGGACGCGGAGATCTTCCGCTACCTCGCCGACGCCCGACTCGGCGACCCGGCGCGCACGGACGAGCTGTTCGCGCCGCGCGAGGGTGGACCGGTCATCACCCCGACCGGCCTGCCGGGCAGCGGCGGATCTGGCGCGGACGGGGCCCAGCCGCCCGCCGAGGCCGCGTCAGCCACCGCCGCGCCCAGGGTCGCGACGATCGGCGACGAGGAGGCGGTCGCCTGGCGTGCCGTCGCCGCCGCCGCGGCCGATGCCCTGGCGATGGCCGGACTGGACGCCGGCGGCGCGCTCGCCTCCGATGACGGCCTGGGCTCCAACGACTGGGTCGTCGGGCCATCGATGTCCGCGACGGGCGGTGCGCTCCTGGCCAACGACCCGCACCTGGGCATCGCCCTACCGTCGATCTGGTTCATCAATGGGCTCCACTGCGTCGTGGTCTCCCCCGAATGCCCGTACGACGTGGCCGGCGTCAGTTTTCCGGGCGTGCCGGGCGTGGTCCTGGGGCACAACGCCCGTGTCGCGTGGGGCGTCACCAACGTCGACCCCGATGTCCAGGACCTCGTCATCGAGACGCCCGACCCGGCCGATCCGACGCGTTACCTGGGGCCGGACGGCACGTCGCTCGCGTTCACGGTCCG
Source organism: Candidatus Limnocylindrales bacterium (assembly GCA_051306295.1). Taxonomy (GTDB): domain Bacteria; phylum Chloroflexota; class Limnocylindria; order Limnocylindrales; family CSP1-4; genus SPCO01. The sequence continues at coordinate 2,209 of JBPPMZ010000086.1, read as the reverse complement.
GACGGAGCAGATCGCGGTCAAGGGCGCGGACACCGTCGCATTGGAGGTCCGCGAGACAGTCCACGGCCCCCTACTCAACGGCGTCGACGAGCGCCTGGCCGGTGCGCCGCTGATGGCCCTGCGCTGGACCGGGACGCTGCCGAGCGCCGCCCCTGACCGCACGTTCGATGCCGTGCTCGCCCTGAACGTCGCCGCCGACTTCGACGACTTCCGGGCGGCCCTCTCCGTGTACGGTGCCCCTTCGCAGAACTTCGTCTATGCCGATGTGGATGGCCATATCGGCTACCAGCTGCCAGGCACCATCCCGGTCCGCTCCGATCCCGACGATCGCGGCCTGCGCCCGGTCCGTGGCGACGACGGGACCGGTGAGTGGGTCGACTTCATCCCGTTCGACGACCTCCCGCGCCAGTTCGACCCGATCGACGGCTGGATCGTGACCGCCAACAACGCCGCCGTGGACGACGAGTGGCCGGACTTCATCGGCGGCGAGTGGGATCCGGGCTACCGCGCCGAGCGGATCATCGACCTGATCAATGACTACGGCCAGGACGGCCTGACCGTCCCGGAGATGGGCGCGATCCAGAACGACACCTCGCCCCTCCGGGCGCGCGACATCGCCCTGCTCCTGGGTGACGGCGAGCCCGCGACCGAGGACGGGCAGATCATCGCCGCGCGCATCGCCGACTGGGATGGGACCTGCACCATCGACAGTCAGGGCTGCGCGGCCTACATGACCTGGGAGTACCGCGTGCTGCGGGCCGTGTTCGACGACGAGCTGGGTGATCTCGCCCGAGACTACGTCGGGAGCCCGTATAGCTGGGTGACGCTGGAGCGCCTCGTGACCGAGACGGCATCGACCTGGTGGGACGACACCCGAACGCCGGAGGTCGAGACCGCCGACGTCATCGTCCTGCGCGCCATGGACGAGGCCGGCGCGGAACTGCGGACCGCCCTGAGCAACCCCGAGCGCTGGGTCTGGGGTGAGCTCCACCAGGCGACCTTTGCTGAGGGGACCGTCGGGCAGAGCGGGATCGGGCCGTTGGAGTGGTACTTCAACCACGATCCGGTCGCGGTGCCGGGCACGGCCGGTGCCGTCAACAACGCCTACTACCGGCTGTCGCGGGCCTACCCGGATCCGCTGGACCCGGAGTTCGTGCCGGTCGACATCACGCGGCTGTTCTCGGTGACGAACCTGCCGTCGTATCGGCTGCTCATCGACATGACCGACCTGGATGGCGCTCGCGTGGTCATCACGACGGGCCAGGCCGGCAACCCGTTCGACCGCCACTACACCGACCAGATCGACCCGTGGCGCTCCGGCGAGACCCTCCCCTTCCCGTTCACCCCCGAGGCGGTCACGGCGGCGACGGTGACGACGTTGACCCTGACGCCGTGAGCGCGTCGGACGTCGTCGTCGTCGGGGCGGGCGCGATGGGCGCGTGGACCGCCCTGCGCTGTCGACGGGCGGGCTGGTCGACGACGCTGATCGACGCGTTCGGGGTCGGCCATCCGCGAGCGACATCCGGCGATGAGACGCGCATCCTGCGCTCCTCGCACGGGGCCGATGCCTTCTACGCCCGCTGGGCCCGGGAGGCACGGCTCGCGTGGCAGACGTTCGGCGACGAGGTCGGGGAGCGGCTCTTCCACGAGGTCGGGATGCTCTGGTTCGCGCGCCGCGAGGACGGCTTCGAGGCGCATTCGATCGCGACCCTGACCTCTTTGGCGATCCCGATCCAGCGCGTATCGACCGACGAGATCCGCGGGCTGTGGCCGCAGATCGGCGTCGATGACCTGGCCTTTGCGGCCTACGAGCCGGAGGCCGGTCTGGTCCTGGCCCGCAACGGGGTCACCGCCGCGGTCCGCTCGTTCACCGCTGACGGCGGGCGGTTCGAGCTGGCATCGGTACGGCCGGGTGCGAGCGACGGGCGGCGCGACCTCGACGTGGTCGCGGCGGACGGGGCGCGCCATCCGGGCGGAACGTTCGTGTTCGCAGCCGGGCCGTGGCTCCCGCAGGTGTTCCCGGCCCTGCTGGGCGAGCTCATCACGGTCACCAAGCAGGACGTCGTGTTCCTGGGGCCCGCCGCCGGGGACGGGCGGTTCGCGGCGGAGTGGCTGCCCTGCTGGGTCGACTACGACGGGGCGTTCTACGGCGTCCCCGCGGTCGACGGCCGGGGCATGAAGATCGCGCCGGACCGCGACGGCCCGCCCT
>JBPPMZ010000085.1:0-58598 GCA_051306295.1 Candidatus Limnocylindrales bacterium | reverse complement strand
GCCGAAGCCATCCATGACGGCCGCAAGGACGACCGGGCCGATCAAGGCTCCGAGATCCGCGGAGAAGCGATAGCCGGACAGCACCTTCGTGCGCCCCTCCGGGGGCACGACCTCCGACAGGAGCGCGGTCTGTGAACTCGTGAAGAAGTCACCGAAGCCGATGAGTGCCGCGGCCAGGAGGAAGGACAGCAGGTCGCCGGTGAGCAGGAACACCAGGTCGCCGACCGCGACCGCGGCAAGGCCCGCCATGATCACGCGCCGTCGACCGACCCGATCGCCGAGCATGCCGCCCGGGGTCGCGACGATGAGGCCGGTGATCGACATCAGGCCGATCGCCGTCGCGATGGAGATGCCGCCCAGGCCGAGGGCCGTCGCGGCATACAGCGGGAGGATGGTGTTCCGAAAGCCGTGGCGATGGATCATGTTGGCGATGACGCCGTAGTTCGTCACGGCGATGGCGATGGCGCGCTGACGCCCGTACAGGACGCGACGCTCGTCGCCTCCCCCCTTGCCGCCTCCGGCGTTGCCGCCCAGGTCCAGGCGCATCAGTAGCGGTAACAGGATCGCGGCCGCCACGACCGCCAGGACCGCGCTGACCACGAATGTGGCGCGCCATCCCACGGCCAGGCCCACCAGCCCGCCGACCATCGGGTACAGCGCGATGCCGGTGTTGTTGGCGACATGGAACAGGCTCATGACCTTGCCGCGGTTGGCCGGCGATGCCGTCGAGCTCAGGGCGGACAGGATGACCGTGGCCAGGATGCCGACAGCGAAGCCAGACCCGATCCGGGCCATGATCAGGGCTTCGACCGTGGGGGCGAAGACCCCGATGACCGATGACGCCAGCAGGACGATGATGGCGATGACACTCAGCCGGCGCGGGCCGACCTTGTCGGCCAGGAACCCGGCCGGCAAGTCGACGGCGAGGCGGGCCAGGCCGTACGACCCCACGATCAGGCCGGCCGTCGTGATGCTCACCCCGAAGTCCGTCCGGATGTCCGGCAGGAGCGGGGTCAGGATGTTGGTCGCCGCGATGAGCAGGAAGATCGAGGCCGCCAGCATGAGCGCCTCGCGCGGGATCGGCGCCGAGCCCGTATCGTTCGGGGCGGTCGCCCCGGTCACGAGGGCGCTGGGCCGGCGGCGTCCGCGTCGACGACGGCGGCGATGTCATCGATGCGCAGCCGTTCCGGGGCAAGCGCCAGGTCCCGCCGCGAGCAGATCGCGCGCAGGACCAGCTTGCGCACCTGGCGGGCATCCAGACCAAGGTCTGCGCACGCGACCGCGAGTCGGGCCAACGCCGGCGCATCGACCTCAGCACCATCGGTCAGCTCGACGATGGTATCGGCCAGGATCTCGCGGATAGCCTCGGCGCCGGGGCTGGCGATCTCCTCGATGAGGTCCGCCCGGGACAGGAATGCGGCGTCGACGCCGGCCCGGTAGTTGGTCGTGGCGATGAACGTCACGTTGGGCCACGCGCGGGCGACGCGATCCACGCCGGACAGCACGGCATCGGTCGCGCGATGGACGTCCACCGGGTTCGTCTCCAGGGAGGCGCGGTTGCGGCTGACGGCCAGGGCCTCGACCTCATCGAGCAGGACGACGACCGGCCGGCCACGACTGGCCAGGTCGGGCAGGGTGCGCTCGAACAGGCGCGCCACGGCGCGCTGGCTCTCGCCGAGCATCTGCGACGGAAAGGTGTGCGGGTCGATGTCGACGAACAGGAGCGGCCCGTCATCCAGGGTCCGCGCTGCCTGGTCGGCGATGCCCCCGGCGAGCGTCGTCTTGCCCGTGCCGGGCGGCCCGGACAGGACGATCAGGCCGTGCATCGGCAGTCCGACCTGGCTGACTCGACCGCGATGACGGAGCGAGAACAGGACGTAGTCGAGAAGTCGGTCCTTCTGGGCGGCCGGCAGGAAGATGCGATCCCAGCGGTCCTGCCAGGCGTCGTCGGGCAGCTCGGTCAGGCTGAGCAATCCCTCGACGCCAGGCGGGACGGTGATGACGGGCATCCGGTCAGGCCTCCGGTCGTCCCTCGAGGTGGTCCGGCCAGACCACGCCGCTCAGGTCGGGAGCGTCGAGTGTCGGCAGTTCCTCGAACAGGTTCATGGGGTCCAGCAGGATCCGCATCATGTCGTACAGGGCGTCGAAGTTGTGGACGCGCACCAGCCGCGCGGTACGCTCGGTGCTGTCGTTGAAGTGCTGATGCCATTGCCAGTGGTCGACGACGATGAGATCACCCGCCTCCCACTCGTGCCTGACGCCGTCGATCTCGCTGTGGCCATTGCCCGAGATGACGTACAGCCAGGCCTCGCCGCCGTGACGGTGGCGCGACTGGTAGAGGCCAGGGGCCAGTTCGTGCATCACGGCCGACAGGCCGGCCGTGTGATACCCGATCGACTTGTCCACCATGAACAGGCTCCGGGCACCGCGCTTGGTGATCAGGCCGCGGACGTCCTCGAAGCGGGTGATCAGGCGCGCGCTCGACGCACCCTCCCACTGGCGCGCCAGGCGCTGGGTCCGGCGCGCGTATGGATCGTCGCCCGTCAGCGCGGCGACCTGTTTCGGGCGGGGAGGCAGTTTGCCCACCGGCGTGTCGCCGCCGTCCTCGAGGAGGGCCACGCCGAACTGCTCGAGCATGGGCTGGACGCTCCAGGTGTGGAAGACCGCCGGCTTTTCACCGGTGTTGCCATGCCGATGCCACGCCCAGCTCGGGAGGTGGATGGTGTCCCACGGCTTCCAATCGACGCGCTGGCCGTCGATCTCCGACCAGCCCGATCCGGACTCGACGAACATGATCGCGTCCCAGGAGTGGCGGTGGATGGTCGTCGTCACGCCCGGATCGATCTCGTGCAGCGTCGCGTCCAGGTTCTTGGTCGGGCGATCGCCGTCCCAGCCCGCATAGACGCCCCGCCGCGTTCGCCGAGCCGGCGACTCCACGAGAGTCACGTCGCTGCGCTTGATGATCTTCTTGTGGTAGCCGCGCCACTCTTCCAGAAGTGACTCGCGCCGCTTCTTCTGGATCTCGTAGTGGGTGACCTGCGTGGAGGTCGTCGTCTTCACCGGTCAGCTCCTGTGGTCGAACGAAGGCGTCGGCGTCGCGAGCGGGGGGACCCGCGACGCCGACGTGACGGAAAGGCGGGGTCAGACGGCGACGGGGGCCGGCTGGCTGACGCGGGGCAGCACGTCCCGCGCGAGGGTCTCGATCTGCTCGAGCCAATCTGGGAAGCGCATCCGGAAGTCGAAGATCAGGAGGTCGGTGCCGATCTCCTGGTAGCGCTGGATGCCGCGAACGATATCGTCCGGCGAGCCGGCAAGGATGGAGCCGTCCAGTTCCTCGATGGTCGTGAACTCACCGCTTTCCGGCTTGAGCCAGAACTTCTGGGCATTGGCGTTCTTGATCAGACCGGGAACGTTCATCCGCGCCGTGGCTGCCTCGAACGAGGTGTCGATGCTGGTCACCGGCACGGCGCCGGTCATGATCATCGGCTTGCCCTGCTCGGCGGTCATCTCGCGGATCTTGGCCACGCGGGCCTGATAGGTCGGGAACGTGATCCGACCGGGCAACCACCCCTCGCAGAAGTCGACGGCCAGGCGGGCGCTGGCCGGCGTCGCGCCGCCCCACCAGACCGGGACCGGGTGCAGCGGCTGGGGCTTGAGATCGACATCGTCGAAGTCATACAGCTCGCTGTGCCACTCGACCGACTCGCCGGTCCATAGCTTGCGGGCGATGAGCGTCTGCTCCTTCATCAGTTCCGGGCGCTTGAGGTCGCCCTGGTTGATGACATCGAACTCGTGCTGGAAGTTGCCGGCACCGATGCCGAGGTCGAACTTGCGACGCGTCATCCACGACATCGAGGCGACGCTGTAGGCCATGTTGAGAGGATGACGGAACGGGATGATGGTTGCTGCGCCAAGACCGATCCGCTCGGTCACGCCAGCGAGATAGGTCAGGGCGACGAAGGGCTCGATGAACGTCCGGTCCGTGCCCTCCATCCCGTGCGGGTGGAAGACGAGGTGGTCACGGACCCACAGGGAATCGAAGCCGAGCCGGTCGGCCAGCCGCGCGCCTTCGATCAGCAGGTCCTGATCCGCCTCGACGCCGAAGTGGGGCACGAGCAGGCCGAAACGGGTCATGGAACACTCCTCTTGTTGGTCGTCATACGGGGCGAGCCTGGCGGCCCCAACCGGGCGCGCCGACGACGGCGCCATCTCGATACACCTCGCGGCCCCGGACGAGGGTCGCATCGACCGCCCCCCGGATCCGCTGCCCCGCGTACGGGGTGTAGCCGATCTTGCTCAGGACGTCCTCGTCGCGGATCTCGAACTCACGCTCCAGGTCCACGATCGCCACATCCGCGTGGGCGCCCACCTCGAGCCGACCCTTGTCGGTGAGACCGAAGGTCCGGGCCGGCACCGTCGCGATGAGCTCGACGACGCGCTCCAGCGTGATCAGACCGCGCACGGCGGCGTCCAGGAAGAGCGGGACGTAGAACTGCGCCGACGGCGTGCCGGTGTGGGCCTTCCAGCCATCCGTCCAGCCCGGCTCCTTCTCTGCGCGGGTGTGCGGGCCGTGATCCGTCGAGATGAGGTCGATCGTCCCATCGCGGAGGGCTCCCCACAGCGGTTCGACGTGCTTCTCGGGGACCCAGTAGGACAGGGCATAGGAACCCAGGCGCTCGATGTTCGACCAATCGTTGCCCAGGAACAGCGCCCATGGGTTGAGCTCGGCCGACACCGCCTGGCCGGCGGCCTTGGCCGCGCGCAACTGCTCGACCACGCCCTCGGTCTGGGTGTGGAGCAGGTGCAGGCGCGTGCCGGTCGCCCGCTGCAGGCGCAGGAGAAGGGACGCGGCCGTGTCCCAGATGATGCCGTCGTAGGCGGCATAGGCCTTGGCATAGGCCTGCGCGTCGCGCTCGCCGCGCTGCCAGAACCCCTCCTCGATGTGGGTCATCAGCGCCTGGTCGTGGGGATGGACCATCAGCGGCAGTCCGGTCTCGGCGACCGTCTCGAAGATCTCCAGGAGCTTGCCGTGGTCGTGCACGCCGATGCCCGGCATGTGGGGGTACGAGCGCCCGCTGTCCACGACCATGAACACCTTGAAGGCGGCGATCCCGCGGGTCGCCAGGCCGGCGATCTCCGTCGGCACGGTGCCGGCGGCGTTGATGTTCCAGTCGATGATCGCCTTCTGCTCGTAGAGCTCGAGCATCGCGTCAAGGTGCTCGACGGTGTTGGGCGGGGGGGACACGTTGGGCATCGCGAAGGAAGTCGTGACCCCGCCGGCGGCGCAGGCCGACGTCGCGCTGATGATGTCTTCCTTGTGGGTGAAGCCCGGCTCGCGATGGTGCGAATGGACGTCGATCGCGCCGGGGATGACGTGCTTGCCGGTCGCGTCGATCACTCGAGCCGCGTCGATCGGTGTACCGGACTCGACGATGGCCGCGATGCGCTCGCCGTCGATGGCGATATCGGCTCGGCGGGTCCCATCCGGCGTGACGACGGTCCCGCCACGGATCAGTAGGTCGTGGGTCGCCATCAGCCGGCCCCCTCGCTGGCCGGACGGCTCAGGTACCGGATCTCCTCCGCCGCGCCCGACTCGTGGACGTGCACCTCGCCGCTGACGAGGTACCGCTCGAACCACTCGACGATGAGCGGGTTCACGACATCGCGGTACTGGGCATACGCCGCGTAGTGGGTCGTGCCGGTCTGGATGACGAGGCGCTTCGGTCCGGCGGCCTTCTCGTACATCGCGATCGCGTGATCCTCTGGCGTCGTGGCGTCGTTCTCGACGGCGATGAGCATCAGTGCCCGGGGGGCGATCCGGTCGACGACGTCGATCGGGCGGTAGGCGAAGACGGCCTCCGCACTGGCCAATTCCACGAGCTTGGGAATGCGTCCGTCGACATCGCTCTTGATGGTCGTCGTCTTGCGTTCCGGCGTCGGCACCATGATCCCGTCACGGGGTGGGACCATCGTCGCCTCCCCGGTCGTCGCCCGCTGCAGACGATCCGCGTTGATCGCAGCAAGGAATTCCAGCCACTCCGACTCGCGGCGCATGCGATGCAGCCAGTCACGCCCGTCGGCCACCGGAACCTGGCTGACCGTTGCCTTCACCCGGTCATCGAGGCCGGCGACCATCACGGCGTTGCCCCCGCCCGTGCCACCCGAGCCGAAGGCGCCCAGCCTCGTGCCGTCGATCTCCGCGCGCGACTCAAGGTACGTCAGGGCGCTGCGCCAGTCCTCGACCTGGCCCATCGGGTCGAAGTAGCTCGCGTCGCCGTCCGAGTCGCCGAAGCCGCGGTAGTCGAAGACCAGGACCGCGATCCCGGCGGCCAGCAGCGCCTCGTGATAGGGCTGGTAGAGCTTCGCGTCGCGCAGTCCGAGCCAGCCCGGACCCTGGGCGATCGCGGGGACCGGGGCTTCCGCCGCGGCGTGGTCCGGCAGCAGGAGCGTGCCCGCGAGCGCGGCTCCATGGCTGTAGAAGCGGACCTGCTCGGTGCGCATCGGACTCCTTCAGTTTCGGCCGGGACCGTTGGCCACCCACGACGGCCGGGTGTGTACGAATGGAGTCGTAATGTAACCAACTGTCATCCGATTGTCTACATCAATCCTGGCCGTCTGGCGCCTCGCTGCGGTGCCGGACGTCGTCATCGCCCCGGCCCATAGATGAACCGGGCAGGATCCGCCGCGTAGTCTCGATAGCTGCCCGGAACCGTGATGCCCGGGATCTCGGGGATCCAGTCGTCATGGAGCAGTTGATCGGGATCGCCGTATCGGGCGGCAAGATCGCGTACGGATGGATCGTCGTAGGCGCTCAGGCGACCGCCCTCGATGACGGGGATGTCGCCGGTCGTCGTCTGGACGATCAGGGTCGGGGCCAGCAGATGCACGTGGAGGTGCCCGTAGACGAGATGGCGTTCGCCGGCCCACACCTCCTCCGATGAACGCCAGCGCGTGCCGAGGCCGCAGTGGATGATGCCCGCCCGGCGACGCTCCCACTCGAAGCCCCCGGAGGACAGCCGGTCGATGTCCGTCGGCCGGGTGATCTTCGGGTTGGTGCCGATGGCGATCTCCCACAGCCAGAACAGGCCGGGCGCGGGAAAGCACGGATACTGGATATCCCTCGATTCATCCTCGAGCTCGCGCCACGCGTCGCCGTAGCCACCACCGCCTCGGATCGCGGCCAGACGCGCGTTCTCGACGTCGACCTCGATGCGCGGGAATGGCCGACTGAAGTGATTGAGCGTGCCCGCGATCACCCCCGTCGTGTCGTCCTCGCGCTCGATGGGCGTCGGAGGATGGGCCATCAAGTGGCCCCACTTCGGCGTCATGCCATAGTCATGGCGCCCGGGGTCGGTGAACGGCTTCTCCAGGATCGTCAGGGACAGGTCCGTCCCCTCCGGATCCGTCAACGACAGCCGCGCGCCGGCATGGTCGGTGATCCGCGCCCAGGTGACCTCGTTGATACGTCGATGCAGGTCTCGGGGAAAGAGGTTGGCACCCGCGGCGAAGTGGTCACGGACGACCCACGGGAACCCTTCATACCGGTGGTCCACCTTCGGGATGGCCCCACCCTTGCCGTGGATGAGGAGGTCGTAGCCGCGGGCGCGGGCCAGCTCCTCGATCCAGGGTGTTCCCTCCCAGCGTCGCGGCCGCTCGGTCCACGGCTGGCGACGGATCGCGACGCGGACCTCATCGAGATCGTCGAACTCGCGATCGGGCTCGGCCTGTGCCACGACGACGTCGACCGAGGCCCCGATCTCACGCAGACTGGTCGCGACCGCCGCCGTGATGTCCGGGTCCGTCTGGCTGTCGACCCCGATCAGGACCCGGTCACCGGGTTTGGTGGCGCCGTAGCCGATGAACCCGGCGGCCGTGCGCCGGGTCTCATCCTGTCCGACGACATGCCGCGCGACGTCAAGAAGGTCCACGAGCGCCATGACCCGTTCGACGCCGCCAGTCGGCCCTGGCTCAGGTCGGACGGGTCCGTGCTCGCTGCTGGTGCCGCACATCGGGCGTACCTCGTGATAGAACAGCGACCGCCCCCGGAGCGAACTCCGGGGGCGGTCGTGCAGGAGGAGCGGGACTACTCCGTCGGGATGCCCATGGCGTCGTAGAAGCCGGACGCCTGCAGGCCCTCAAGGACGCTGCGATCGAAGGCCTCCGTCACCGGCACGTCGGCCATGGCCGGGTTGACCGTGGCAAGCACATCCTTGGGGTTCTGGAAGGCATCGTCGGTCCAGGTCATCGGTCGATTGCCGATGGTCTGGAACTCGAGGATGAGCGCCTTTGCTTCCTCGACCGAGGTCTGGGTGAATTCGGCGTAGTACTCGGCCGCCTTGTCGGCGTCGGTCCACATCATGTTCTGGGCTTCCAGAACGGACGCGGCAACGACGATGGCCGTGTTGGGATTGGCCGCGAGCCACTCCTCAGTGACGCCCAGGCCGGAGCGGCCCCAGGGGAGCTTCGCTTCCTTGAGGTTGACCAGGAAGTTGAAGCCCAGGCCTGCCATCTCGTCGTGCCGAGCAGCGTCGACCGGCGCGGCGGCGCAAGCGCCACCTTCGACGGCCGCGATGCGGGCACTCTGGCCGCCGACCTCGGTGATGACGACGTCCTCGGGGGTCAGGCCCAGGGAACGAAGCGAGAGGATGACGGCACCGTGCGACGTGCCGCCGTAGGTGGAGACCGCTACGCACTTGCCGCGCAGGTCGTCGGCGGTCTTCACATCAGCCGTCGAGACCAGTTCGTCCGTCAGGATGACCGCATTGACCGCGAGCGCCTTCACCGGGACGTCCGTCGTCTGCGACGTGATGAATGCCGAGGTGCCACCGAAGCCGACGTCAAGCTGGCCGGCCTGCAGGGCCTGCATGACCTTGCCGTCGCCCTCGAAGACGGTCGACTCGACCTTGAGGCCGTTCTTCTCGTAGATCCCGGCCATCTCGGCCAGCTTGGCCGCGAACTGGCTCGTCTCGGTGACGCTGAGACCGATCTTGATGTCGGTCTTCTCGGGCGTCGGCAACGCCGCGGGATCGGCCGACACGGCCGGGCCCGCACTGGCACTGGCCGCCGTGCTGGGCTCGGGAGCCGTCGTGGCTCCGGTTCCGCTACACGCTGCCGCGAACACGGCGGCGGTAGCGAGCAATGCGAGGGTTCGCGAGCGCTTCGCCATTGGGTGTGCTCCTCCTCCGATAGGGCGCCGGCACCAAGTCACCTCGGAGCACGCCTCGGCAGGAATGTAGTCGAAACGATTGACATTGTCTACATTCTGGCCACAAACTGCGCCATCCGGCCCAGCGGGGCCGAAGGTCCCACACCGTCGGAGCGCGATCGGAGGGTCGACGATCGCGATGCGCTACGCTCCCGTCGACCCACCACGCCTGCCGTCCGCGATGCGGGTGGCCGACCACTCCCCCACGTCAAGGTCCTGAGGTGCGCGGTTGAGCGTCGCGATCCAAAGCCAACCAATCCGCCCCCGCCGAGGCCGCCTCGGTCGACTGCTCGAGAACGAGCGGTTGATCTTCGGCCTGGCCGGCGTCGTCCTGTTCCTCTCGTTCTGGGAGTTCGGCAGCCGCGCTGGGGTGATCAGCGCCTACTTCTTCGGGCGCCCCACGGGGATCGTCGAGGCGGCCATCGTGGAGGTGCAGAACGAGCGGTTCTGGGGCGACCTGTTCGCCAGCTTCTCCGAGTTCGCGCTGGGCTATCTGCTGGCCATCGCCCTGGGCATCCCGATCGGGCTGGCCGCGGGACGATTCCGACGACTCCAGTACGCGCTGGACCCGTGGCTGAACTTCTTCAACTCCTTGCCGCGCATCGCCCTGCTCCCGATCCTGGTCATCATGTTCGGGGTCTTCGGGCCGGGATCCAAGATCGCCGTCGTCTTCCTGGGAGCCTTCTTCTCCATCGTCATCCCCACGATGCAAGGCGTGCGAACCACCGATCGTCGGTACATCGACGTGGCCCGCAGCTTCCAGGCGTCAGAACGTCTCCTGTTCAGATCCGTCGTCATCCCGTCGACGGTCCCGTTCATCATCACCGGCCTTCGCCTGGGCATCGCCCGCGCGCTGATCGGCGTCGTCACCGCGGAGCTGTACACCCAGACCGAGGGCATCGGCGTCCTCATCCGACGGGCGACCGAGAACGGGGATGCGAACCGCGCCCTGTTCGGCGTCCTGCTCTTCACGATCTCGGGGATCATCGGCGTCGAAGCCATCCGCCGGGTCGAGGCTCGTTTCCAGAAGTGGCGTCCCATGACATCGCTCGAGCGGAGGTAACTACATGCAGCAAGGTCTGGCACTCCAGGCTCAGGGCGTCCGGATGGAGTACGTCGACCAGGCGACGGGTGAGCGCCTGCTCGCCGTCGACCGCGTCGACCTCGATATCAAGGAGGGCCAGTTCGTCAGCATCGTCGGCCCATCCGGGTGCGGGAAGTCGACGTTCCTCAAGATCGTCAACGGGCTGTTTCCGGCGACGGAAGGGACCATCGAGATCCGTGAGGCCGACCACGGCGTCGCCCACGCCATGGTCTTCCAGGACTCGTCGCTCTTCCCGTGGTACACGATCGTCGACAACGTGGCGTACGGGCTTGTCTGCCAGGGGGTCCCACGGAAGGAGGCCCAGGCCCGGGCCAAGCCACTCATCGACCTGGTCAGCCTGAGCGGGTTCGAGACGAAGTTCCCGTACCAGCTGTCCGGCGGGATGCAGCAACGGGCGAATCTCGCCCGCGCGCTGACCGTGGATCCCGAGATCCTGCTCATGGACGAGCCATTCGCCGCCCTCGACGCCCAGACACGCGAGCTCATGCAGGCGGAACTGCTGCGGATCTGGAACGAGGCGCACAAGACCGTCCTGTTCATCACCCACCAGATCGATGAAGCGATCTACCTGTCCGACCGGGTGTTGGTGATGAGCGCCCGGCCCGGGCGGATCCTGGCGGACATCGAGATCGACCTGCCACGGCCGCGTGAGCTCGAGATCAAGCGGAGCCCACGGTTCATCGAGTACGCCGACCAGATCTGGTCCCTGATCTCCACCCAGCTCAAGCCGCACCTGCACGACGTTGCCGCGCACGGCGGCGAGGCCGTGGCGTGACGCTCGGTTCCCAGGGCCTCGCGCGCTCCAGGTCGCCCCACCCTGAGGCTCGCCGGTGGCGGCTGCCCGCGATCCCGGACCGGATCAAGTACGGCCTGATCGGGTTCGTGGTCGTCCTTCCCCTATGGGAACTGGTCGTTCAGCTGGGCATCGTCCGAAAGGTCACGCTCAGTGCCCCGAGCATCATCGCCAGCACCGCGGTCAACGATCTGCTGGTCACTCGTGAACTGTGGCCGCACCTGTTCCAGAGCTCGCAGCAATTCGTGCTCGGCCTTGGACTGGCGCTCTTGACCGGCGTCCCATTGGGGCTGGCGCTCGGGTTGTTCCGCCGCCTCAACTACTTCCTGGACCCGTGGCTGTCGGCGATCTATGCCACGCCGACGATCGCCCTGGTGCCGCTCATCGTGCTCATCCTGGGACTCGGGCTCGAATCGAAGATCTTCATCGTCTGGCTGGAGGCGATCTTCGTGATCGTGGTCAGCACGATGGTCGGAGTCCGCGCGGCTGAGGCGCGCTACCTGGACCTGGCGAAGAGCTTCCGGGCGTCGCGCTGGTTGACCTTCACGTCGGTGATCCTGCCCAGCAGCTTCCCGTACATCCTGACCGCGCTCCGACTCGGCACGACGCGAGCCCTGGTCGGCGTGGTCGTCGCCGAGTTCTTCGCCGCCAACAAGGGCATCGGATTCTTCATCAACTTCAGCGGCACGACGCTGCGGACCGATCGGGTGATGCTCGGCGTCATCATCCTGGGCCTCCTCGGCGTGGTCCTCGGTGAGGGCGTGCGGCGCATCGAGCGACGCTTCGAGAAGTGGCGACCGGAGTTCAACTGACCGGGTCGGGACCGATCCGCGCGACTGGGCCGGCGGTTGCGCGGATCAGCGGTTGGCGCGGCGGTCGGCCCGCTCGCGCGCCTCGGCTTCCTTGATGTAGCGCCGGATCAGGATCGCGACACGGCGGTAGTGACCACTGAGGTGGGCCACGGCGCGGTCCGCATCGCCGACGCGGACGGCCTCGAAGAAGTGCTCGTGGATGGAACTCGAGTGTTGGATCGTGGCCCAGCGAAGGACGCGAGCCACCTCGTGTCGGAGGCGCATGATCAGGCCGACCAGTCGCGGGCGGCCGGTCACGGAGTACAGGCGGATGTAGAACTGCTCGCGGGCGGCCAGCTGATCGTTGGGCGTCGCGGCGCTCTGCATGGTCCCGAAGAGGACCTCCAGATCCTCGAGGTCGTCGTCGGTCAGCAGTGGCAGGGCCAGCCGAACGGCTTCGCTCTCGAGCAGGATGCGCAGGTCGTAGACCTCCTCCACATCGTCGGCGTCGAGCGCTGTGACGGTAAAGCCGCGGTGTGGCTCAGAGGTCACCAGGCCCTCGTACTCCAGCGCTCGCAACGCCTCACGCACCGGGATGCGACTGGTCCCGAAGGTCTCGGCGAGTTCCTCCTGCCGGAGGCGGGCACCCGGACCAAGGACGCCGGACAGGATGGCATTCCGTACCGAGGCGAGGACGAGTTCCTGCGCGGTCACGTTCGCCTCGCGCGCCGCATCGATGATCGCGGTCAGCTTGACGTGATCCACGTCCCGGATCGCCCGTTCGACTTCCAAGGTCTTCACCCTCCGACCAGCCCTTCTCCGGCTACCAGTGTGCCATCAAGCATGGTCGCACGGACAGCCACCGTCGCGAGGTCTGCGCCGTCGCGGAACGGATCCCCGTCAAGGACGATCATGTCGGCACGCGAGCCGATCGCGATCCGACCGAGATCAGACTCGCCGGCAAGCTCGGGTGGCGTGGTGGTGTAGGCGCGCCATGCGGCAGCGACATCCAGCACCTGGTCATGCGGACGGCCGTCGGTCGTCGCGCGCGTGACTGCCGCGCGAATGCCGGCGAGCGGGTCGAACGGCACGCACGGGAAGTCGCTGTTGAGTTGGATCGGCAGGCCGATCTCCGCGCCGAGGCGAAGCGGCATGATCCGGTCGATCCGCTCGGCTTCGAAGGCATCCGCCCACTCACGTCGATAGGCACGCAGGAACGCGGGCTGGACGGACCAGGCAAGGCCAAGGCGATGGGCGCGCTCCAGGCGCTCCCTGGCGACGTCGAGGTATGCGTGCTCCAGGCGGTGCGGGCCGGCGACGGCCGGCCCGGCCCGCTCGAAGGCGTCGAGGGCCAGGTCGATCGCGCGCGGGCCGACGGCGTGCACGGCGACCTGGAGGCCCTGGGCGTTGGCCGTCGCGACGAGCTCGTCGAGGCGCTGGGCATCGACACGAAGCAGCCCTCGATTGTCCGGTTCGCCACGGTACGGCTCATGGACGGCTGCGTTGCGGAAGATGCAGAACCCGTCGACGCTGACCTTCACCCCGAGCACCCGCAGACGTTCGTCGCCCAGCCCGCGGCGGATCCCAAGCTTGACCAGCCAGTCGAGCGACAGTGGCGACTCATGGATCCGGTAGAAGAGGCGGACCCGGACGCCCAGTTCGCCCTGTGCCCGGAGGGCGGCATGATCGCCAGCCTCCTCCGGCACCCGGACCATCTCATGGATGGTCGTGATCCCGGCGGCCAGGAGATCGCGGTACCCGGCCCGCAGTGCGGCATGCCGATCCGCCACGGATGGCATCGGGACGACCGTGTCCGTCCGGGATTGGTCGAGGCGCAACTTGGCCTGCTCATGCAGGACCCCCGTCGGCTCACCGGCCTCGTCGCGTTCGATCCGCCCGCCGCTCGGGTCCGGCGTCTCGCGATCGATCCCGGCGGCCGCGAGCGCCAGCGAGTTGGCGGCCACGACGTGTTTGCCGATGCCGCGCAGGACGACCGGGTGCTCCGGCGCGGCGCGGTCCAATTCGTGACGATCGGGGAACCGTCCGTCTTCCAGGCGACTGGCCGACAGCGAGTCGCCCTGGATCCAGGTACCGGCCGCCACCGATCGGGCCCGGGCCTGGACGTGTCCAAGGATGTCGGGGATGCCACGCGGCGCCAGCGTCTCGAGATCCAGGAAGCAGTGCCGGAGCACCGCCCCGCGGTGGAAGTGGGCATGACTGTCGGTGAACGAGGGCGTCACGATGCGCCCATCGACCTCGACGAGTCGCGTCGCAGGTCCGACGTCCACACGCAGGGACGTCCAGGGTCCCAGGGCCACGATCCGACCATCCCGGATGCCGACCGCGTCGCCGGGCAACTCGTGTCCGGCAGTCTCGTGGACGCGTGCCCCACGGACCACGACGTCGAGCAGGCGTCCGGTGGGCTGCGGCACGACTAGAATGTATGCATCTTGGTGAGGATTGTCCAGCACTCATGGGGTCGATGAAGCCACCGCCTCCCCTTGTCGACGGAGATCCGCCGGGCCACACCCGCGGAAGTCGACTGGGACCCTTCCAGCACCGTCCGTTCGCCGTCTACTGGGCGGGAGGCCTCCTGTCCAACCTCGGGTCCTGGTTGCAGGCCGTGGCCGGGTCGATCTTCGTGTACCAGCTGACGGGCTCGGTGCTCGCCGTCGGCCTGCTGAACTTCGTCGGCTACCTGCCCATCTTCCTGTTCTCGATCGCCGGCGGCGTCGTGTCCGACCGCTTCGATCGGCGGCGCATCGTGATCGCCACCCACGTCGTCTCCGGAGCCATCGCGGCGGCCCTCGCGATCGCGACCTTCGTCGGCATCGCGAGCGAGGTGCACCTCATCGTGGCGTTCTTCGCGTTGAACACCAGCTACGCGATCGCCAAGCCTTCGATCATCGCGCTGTTACCGGGCCTCGTACCGCGTGACGAGGTCACGGATGCCGTGGGCCTCAACACCCTCCAGTTCATCCTGGGCCAGATCGGCGGCCCGATCATCGCGGCCGTGGTCATGGCGACAGCCGGGGCGGGCTGGGCCTTCACCGTCAATGCCCTGACGTTCCTCGGGCCGATCGCGAGCATGCTCTATCTGCAGCGACGCGGCCTCGGGGTCCGAGTAGAGCCGTCCCGGCGCGACGACGGGTCGATCGCGCCGGTGGTCGGTGTCGGCGCGTTCGTTCGCGAGCAGCCGTGGGTCGTCGCGCTGCTGGTCGGCATCGTCTCGGTCAGCGCCCCCCTTGAAGTGGTCCGGACCCTGTCGCCTGCCATCGCCGTCGAGGGCCTTGGGCAGCCGGAGAGCGTGGCCGGCCTGATCGTGGCAGCCCAGAGTATCGGGTCCGCCATGGCGCTCATCGCCTTCGTCCCCTTGCGCCGGCGTGGCTGGTCGCAGCACATGGTCGGCGTCGGGCTGATCCTCCAGGCGCTGGGCCTGCTCGGCATCGCCCTCGCGCCGGGGCTGCTCGTCGCCCTCGTATCGGTCGGGTGCATCGGGTTCGGCTTCTCGCTGTGCTTCCCGGTCCTGACGGGCACCCTCCAGATCACGGTCCCCGACGCCCTGCGTGGCCGGATCATGGCCCTGCACCAGACGGCCCACCTCGGCAATCGGCCGATCACTGCCCTGCTCTTCGGTGGGATCGCGACGATCGTCGGCGCCCAGCACGCGGCGATCGGGGGGGCGATCCTCGCGCCGGTCGGCCTGCTGGTGACCCGGCGCGCCTGGCGGATGCTGCGAGCGGGATCCGAGAGTGAAGACACGTCGGGCGCTGAGGCGCCAGCGGCGACCGGCTCCAGCTAGCGCAAACGGACGTTGACGGAGCGCTGTCGAGTGAACGACAGGATCTCCTCGAGCCCGTTCTCGACGCCTACCCCTGAGTCGCGCCATCCTCCGAAGGGCATGGCCGGGAATCGTGTCTCGACGTCGTTGACCCATACGTAACCCGCCTCAAGGCGACCGACGGTCCGGAACGCGCGATCCAGGTCGTTCGTCCACACGGCGGCCGTGAGGCCGTAGGCGCCGGCATTGGCGAGGGCCAGGGCCTCGTCCTCAGATCGGAACGTGAGTGCCGCGAGGACGGGCCCGAAGACCTCCTCGTCAGCCAGCTCGGACCCTGGCGCCACGCCCTCGACGACGGTCGGCTGCAGGAAGGCGCCGCTCGCGAAGTCGGAACCCGACGGGATCGCTCCGCCCGCGAGGACCCGGGCGCCGGCGGCGACCGCTCGGCCGACGACGGCGAGGCAGCGATCGCGGGCGGCCACGGTGATCAGCGAACCCATCTCCGTCGTCGGATCCGTCGGGAGTCCGATCCGGATGCGGCCGACCAGGTCGGCCACGCGGTCAAGGACCGGTCGCGCGATCGCGTCATGGATGACCAGCCGGCTGGTCGAGCCGCAGCTCTGACCCTGGACGCGGCTGAAATTCATCCCGCGGACGACCGCGGCGGCGACCTCGTCGAGGTCGACGTCGTCGAAGACGATGATGGGGTTCTTGCCGCCGAGCTCGAACGACAACGTCTTGATCCTGCCGCTATCGGCCGCCGCCCGCTGGATCCGCAGCGCCGTCGCCGTGCTGCCCGTGAACGAGAGGCGCAGCACGCTCGGATGACGCACCAATGCCTCGCCCGTCGCCGGACCGCCGACCACGGCGTTGATGAGGCCGTCGGGCAACAGCCCGGCACTGAGCTCGGCGATCGCCAGGGGCGCGAGCGGGGCGAGTTCCGACGGCTTCAGGATGACACTGTTGCCCGCCACCAGCGCCGACCCGAGCCGGGCGCAGGCGAACATCGCCGGATGGTTGAACGTGATCATCCGACCGACCACGCCCCATGGCTCTCGCTGGGTGTAGTGCAAGCCGGGCAGGGGGATGACCTCGCCCTTCACCTGGAGGGCAAGCCCGGCGGCATCGGCCATCGACCGGACCCCCTTGGCCACGTCCGCGCGCATCGCCGTGATCGGGTTGCCGGTATCGAGCGAGTCCAACCGCGCGAGGTCGTCGGCGTGCGCGGCGATGCGGTCGGCGAAGGCGCTCACCAGGGTCGAGCGTTCACGGGCCGGCACGGTCCGCCAGTGGGCGGCAGCGATCTCGGCGGCGGCCACGGCCCGCTCCACGCCCGTCTCGCCGGCCTCTGCGACCCGAGCGATCAGCCGACCGGTCGCCGGATCGTGGACATCGATCGTCGCCGCGTCCGCGGCCGCCTCGGCGGTCCCACCGATCCACGAGCCGATCGTCGGCGCCGCGCCCGCCAGCCCCTCTGCCAGGACCCGCTCGGTGATCATGGGTGACCCCTCGACGATCGGTCGCCCGGAACGTGGGCGCAGCGATATTGTATTCTAGTGGCGCTGTTATGCGTACAATCTGCTGCCTTCGATGCGCAGCGGACCAGTAGAGGGCGCGCGATGGACGTCGAGGTGACCGTGGACCCGGATCTGTGCATCGGGTCGGGCGATTGTGCCCGCCTCGTGCCGACGGCCTTCCGGATCGACGAGACGCTGGGCGTCTCCGTCCCCTTGGCTGGGGCAGCATCAGCCGACCCCATCGCCCTGCGTCAGGCGGCGCGAGGCTGCCCGACCCAGGCCATCCGGATCGTCCACGGCGAGCCGGTCATCCCCGCGTCGGACTAGACGGGTCGCGGGCGTCGCCGGAGGTAGATCAGGGTGGGCAAGCTGTTCACGGAGTTCCCGACGAGGCTCGTCCTCGACGGTTACGAGGAGATCCGCGAGGCCCTGTTCAACGCGGACCTGTCCCGGACGTTCGATGACCGGAGCTACCACGACGGCAACATCCGCGATGGTGTCGTGTCGGTCAGCCACGGTCCGGTCCATCGCGCCCGACGCCGGATCGAGAACACCCAGTTCCGTCCGGATGTCCTGCGTCTGTACGAGCGAGATCTGTTCCCGACCGTCCTCAACGACCTGCTCGACGTCCTCATCGATGGTGGATCGGCTGACCTGTTCGCCGTCGGCGAGCAACTATCGGTCGTGCTGGCCGCCCTGCGGGCAGGCATCGACGTCGACGCCAGCGACCTCGACCAGCTGCGCGACCTCGTCCACTACGTCGATGTCTTCTCGCAGGGCAGTGCCATCCTGGATGCGAAGGATCCGGAGGCGGTGCGCCGGATGGTCGTCGATGCCTACGACACGTTCGAGCGTGACTGGGTCCGCCCTTCCTGGGAACGCCGGGCGGGGCTGATCGAGCAGGAGCGCCGTGGGGCGATCGGTGAAGCGGATCTGCCGCACGACATCCTGACGGTGCTCCTGCGACATCGAGACGATCCGAAGTTGGAGCTCGGGGACCGCGGCCGGGTGGTCCGCGAGGTCGCGACCTACCTGCAAGGCGGCACGCACACGAGTGCCCAGACGCTGGTCAATGCGCTCGACCTGCTCTTCGCCGCGGGTCCGCGAAGCGACGCCTACCTCAAGCGCTCTGCGAGCGACCTCACGTTCTCCCAGCGTGTCGTCCACGAGACGCTGCGCCTGCGGCCCACCACGCCCAGGATCCGACGTCGTGCCGTCGCCGACACCGTGGTCGCCGGACGAGCCATCCCGGTCGATAGCCTGGTCGTGCTCGATGCCGAAGTCGCCAATCGCGACCCTCGGCTGTTCGGCCCCGATCCCGAGCGCTTCGACCCCGACCGGACGGTCGACCCGAGCGTGGCCCGCTGGGGCCTCTCGTTCGGGGCCGGTGCCCATCAGTGTCCCGGACGCTCCGTGGCCGGCGGGTTCCCGACGCCGTCCCATGGCGAACCGGATGGGGACCATATCGTCGGTCTCGTGGCGCTCGAGATCCGCGAGATCTGTCGCCGTGGACCACGGCTCGACCAGGAGCGCCGCCCGGAACGCGACACGCGCACGGAACGGCACACCCGCTGGGCCCATTACTGGGTCACGTTCGACCGCTGGTCGCGCCCGGCCTGAACGGCGCCCCGGGGTCGACTCGGCCGGCCCTCAGTGCCGCTGGGTCCAATCGAGCAGGATCTCGGCGGATCGAGGGGTGGCCTGCCAGAAGTAGCCATGGGACGCGTCCGGCACCACCTGGAACTCGACCGCGGGCAGGTGCTCGGCGAGGTATGCCGATTGCTCCCAGTGGACGCCGGTGCCGCCCTGGTGTCGATCGCGATCGCCGATCAGGACCAGGGTGGGCATGGTGAGCTCGGATAGCCGATCCGCGGTCTGATGCTCCTGCCGCGCGATGACGTGGCGCAGGTAGTCGGACAGGCTCGGTCGGTGCTCCCAGAAGGCCCGCACCAGCCAGCTCACCTGATCGGGATCGCTGGCCACGAACTCGGGCGTGAAGAACGTCTCGGCGATGTGCTCCCGCATGTACGCCTCGTAGCCGAGCTCGATCATGTGGCGCGCCGTGTGCAGCGGGACTCCGCGGGTCACGGGTCTGTCGGGCCGCCATTCGCCCGGACCGGTCGCGGCCAGGACCAGGGTGCGGACCCGGTCCGGGTGGTCGAGCCCGATCCACTGCGCGACCCGCCCGCCCATCGAGTGGCCGACGAGATGGGCCGCGGGGAGGTCCAGGGCGTCCATGAGGCCGACCGCGTCCGCGGCAAATCCGCGGGTCGAGTACGGCCCCGGCGTCGACGGGGAGGCCCCGGTGCCACGATGGTCGAAGGTCAGCACGGTGTGGCGCGCGCTCAGCCGGTCCACGAGGTCTGGCGTCCAGGTCGCGCCGGGATAGCCGGTCCCGGCGATGAGGACGAGAGGATCACCGCTCCCGGTCAGCTCGTAGGCGATGGCGGTGTCGTTGACCAACACGATCGGCACTCAGGTCTCCTTGTCATCGGCTGGAAGCCGGGCAGGCGCAGGCGCTCGAGGTCGCGTCCGTCGAGCGAGCACATAGATCACCCAGTAGACGGCCAGGAAGGCGAATGGCACCGTCCGGAACATCGCCTCGAGACCGATCGTGGCCGCCACCACGCCACCGATCAGGGGGCCGAGCATCTTGCCGACATCGAGTCCCGCGGTCATCACCGCGGCGGCCATGCCGGCCTGGTGGCCGGGTGTCGACTCCATGGCCGTCGCACTGGTGGTCACACGCAGCAAGCCGCGGCTGAGCCCGTTGGCCGCGAGGAGCGGGAGCACCGCCAGGTAGCTGCCGGCGGCGGGCAGGAGCGCGAGAGTCGCGGCGGACACCGTCAACAAGGGGGCGTGCAGGCGCGTCGGCCCCACTCGGTCGAACAGCCAGCCGGCCCCGAACCGACCGATCGACGAGATCCCGGACCGGATGCTCGACAACGTGCCGATCTGGGCGATGGACAGGCCGATCGCCAGCCCGAGCAGCGGAAAGAAGCTCGAAAGAAGACCGTTCATGACATTCAGGTACACCGCGACCAGTGCGGCGGACCAGACGGCGAACGGCAGCAGGCCGATCTGCCGTACGGACGCGCGGATCGCGTCGCCGCGCGCAGCGGGTCGGTCGACGCCGCCTGCCTCGATCGTACGGCGAGGTCGGTCTGGGTCGTCGGTCGAGCGCACGACCGGTGGGAGGCGGATCGAGATGAGGATGCCCGCCGCGACCGGCAGGGTGGCCAGGGCGAGCATGGCTCCGGTCACGCCGATGGCCTGGCCGAGCACGCCGCCCAACGTCGTGGCCATGGCGAAGGCGATGCCCTGGAACCCGATGTACCAGCCCATCGCCGTTGCCGGGGAGATGCTCGTCGGGGTGCAGAGCATGACCATCGTGAGCAGGCAGGTCGTGGCGATCCCCCAGCCGAAGCCGTCAAAGGCCATCAGCACCGTGAAGGTGGCCACATCGCTGACGAACGGGGTCAGCAGGTAGGCCAGCGTGCTGGCCAGGCCGGCCACGATGATCAGGGCACGGGCGCGCTCGGGACGAAACAGCGCGCCGGCAACCCCGCGCGACAGCAGGCTCGTCAGCGAGAAGGCGAAGATCACGAACCCGATCTGGGCGGACGTGAGACCGCGCGCATCGAGATTGATCGGGACGAGGAACCGGAGCGCCCCTTCGGCCAGCTCGAAGAGACCGGCCGCCAGGTACAGGCCGGCGATGGGATTCCGTGGATCGAGCGGATTTCGGAATGCCCGCGCGGTGCTCGGCGCCAAGGATCAGTATCCGGCCACGGACGCGAGCAACGACGAGCGCTCGATGGCATCCAGGGTTCGGTGCCGTCGGACGAACGCGTCGAGACCGGCCTCGCTGAGGTCGACCGCGACACCCGGATGGTGGCGCCGGCCGTGCTCGGTCGCGAGGAGCCGGACGGCGATGTCCAGGGCGCTTCGGCCTTCACCATCGTCACCGCCGACAGCCCCGAGCGCCACGGACGTGGCGACCTCGCGGACGAGCGCCGCCATGTCGCCACCGAACGCATTGCGCCGCTCGCCGGACGCGAGCGGGACCCCGTTGTTCAGGCGCGAGAAGAGTTCTTCGATATCGGCCACGGTGGCGTCCCGGATGAGGACCACGGACAGGTACGTCCCAAACAATCGTGCCCGCCAGGCCGGATCGAGCTCGGAGCATCGCAGCGGGCCCGATGGGACGGCGGCCTCCGGCGCCACGCCGGCCGAGCCAGGGGTCTCGATCCGGAAGGCATCATCGAGGGGAAACCCGTCGGCAAGGTACGACCACAGGGCCGTCAGGCGCTGCTTCCCGTCGACGACAGCGTAGACCTTGGTCGGATGACGGCCACGCAGGTCGTGCAAGTAGATCTTCGGGACGTCGTAGCCGTTGAGCAGCGAGTCGATGAACAGCTGCCGGCGAGCGAGGGACCAGACGTCACCAGATCGCTGGTAGGGCGGATCGTCGTCGATGGAATGCCGCCAGGCACGCGCCTTGGCGACGGTGAAGTGATGGGCCGGCTCGCAACGCATCAGGGCGCCCCGGCAGGGCATTCAGCGCGCAACGGGCTACGGCCGGGAGATCGAAGTCTCGCGGTGCTCGACCTTGAAGTAGCCCGGCCACAGCTGTTCGTAGAAGTACCGGATCCCGTACTCGATGCGCAGGGTGCGGGTACGGCCGTCGGACGGGTTGAAGTGCTCGTGCATCGTCATCTTCGGCGGGATCTGGACAGCGTCCCCGGCCTCCCAGTCGTAGTGCTCGCCGTCGATCTCCGAGAACCCGACACCCTCGAGGACGTAGAGGACCGCCTCCGTGTGCGTGTGGCAGTGGCTGGAGGTGTGCGGCACCTCCTCGAAGATCTGGGTCATCGCTGCGGTGAGAGCCGTGAACCCGTTGCGATGCTCGCTCTTGCTCTCGCCGCCACCCATCAGGTTGTAGATGGCGCCATGGCGGTGCGGATGGTCACTCTTGATCAGGCGTTCGGGTGCCTTGGGCGTCGCGGTCGCAGCGGTGCCCTCGCCGGGTGTCGCGTGATCATGGCCGGCGTGATCGGCGTGGCTCGAGCGCTTGCGATCGGCCTCATTGGGGGCGTCCTCGAGATGGAGGGCGATCCGCCGGCCCATCGCGTCGAACTGGCCGTCCTCGGCCGGGAATGCCGCCTCGAGGCCCTCGGGGTTGGCGCCCTTCTCCTCGAGTTGCTCCAGTCGGCCCAGGCGGATGAACAGGTCGAGATCGATCGTCGATGCGGACACGTATTCGAGATCGGTCTGGCCGGTGTTGAACACCTGGTGATCGTTCATGTACGGGACGTGGACGGTGGTGCCGTCGCGCACGTCGTAGCGGCGCCCATCGATGACGAAGAAGCCCTGGCCGCGGAGGACGTGGATCGCCTCCTCGCCATGCCGATGACGGCCGGTGTGATGTCCCACGGGGACGACGACCTGGCACAGATTCGTGCCGTTCGTCGGGAAGCCCACCTGCTCGCCGATGAGCATCGCCAGGCGATGCTCATTGGGCGTCTCGATCCAGACCAGGTCACGTCCCCTGGCGACGATCGGCGAGCGCTCGACCATCGACGCGTTCCGTTCGCTGGCAGCGAGCCAGTCGGCATAGAAGTCCGCCCGCTCGAGCCGATTCACGGAACGCCAACGCTCGGTCATGGTGGACCCTCAGTCTTCGGTCGGCTTCGACTACTCCTCGCCAGCCGGGCTGTCCGGGTGACGTTCGATCTGGTGCAGCCCCATGGCCTTGATGGTGAACGTGTCCTGGATGGCAAGGTACCGGGCGGTGTCGGAGTCGGAGTCGTTGAAGTGCTGGTGCCACGCCCAGAGCGGGATGCCGATGAGGTCGCCCTCGCCCCAATCGACCCGCTGCTCCTCCTCACCGTCGAAGTGCATGATCGTGTGTCCGGTGCCCTTCACGATGTAGAGCACCGCTTCCGTCGTGTGGCGATGCTTGACCGACGCGTGGGACGCTGGCAGCTCGGACAGGTGCGGCTGGAGCCGGATCGCCCCCGACAGGCGGTAGAAGCGCGCCTTGGTCCCACGGTACTCGCGAGCGACGAGTTCGGTCGTGCGCAGGTCCTTGACGATCGTGGCCTCGACCGGGGGGTGCTTCTTGTTCCACTGCTCCCGCTGGGTCATCTCCGTGATCGCGGTGCCGCTGAGGGGCTGTTCCTCATGCGCGATGAGCTTGTTGGCGTCGGACACCGGATCCTCCTGCTGGGGCTGAGTAGGACACAGACTGGTTCGTAGGGGAGACAATATCAGAAGCATTGTAACCATAATCTCCCCGCGACCCGCTATCATCGGTAGCGCGCAGGGGACATCCCGCTTGATCGAGGTCGCCAGTGATCCCGCGATTCCAGTTCCTCCGTCCCGCAAGCCTGACGGACGCCTTCGCGGCCTTCGCCGACACAGGCGGCGACGCCGCCTGGATGGCCGGCGGCACGGAGCTCCTGCAGGTCATGAAGATGGGCCTCGCCCAGTTCGGCACGCTCATCGACGTCAAGGGCATCGCGGACTTGCACGGCCTGCGGGCCGATGCGGACGGCGCTCTGATCATCGGGGCGGGCACGACCCATCGAGTCATCGAGCGCTCGCCGATCGTCCGCGAGCATGTGCCGGCCCTCGCGTCCCTGGCCGCGGAGGTCGCCAACGTTCGGGTGCGTAACACCGGGACGATCGGAGGCAACCTGGCGTTCGCCGAGCCCCACTCGGACCCGGCCACCTTCCTGTTGGCATGCGACACGATCATCCACCTTGTCGGGCCGCGCGGGGGGCGTGCGCTGGGCATCGGTGATTTCATCCTGGGCCCGTTGTGGACCGCGCGCGAGGAAGATGAACTGCTCGTCTCCATCCGCATCCCCGTGGCCGCCAAGGGCGTCGGCCGTGGTTACGCGAAGTTCGCCTTCTTCGAGCGACCGGCGGCGTCCGTCGCGGTCCACCTCGCCGTCGAGGACGGGATCGTGACGCTGGCAAGGGTCGCGGTCGGATCGTTGACCGACGTCCCGACCGTGGTACCTCGCGCGGGCGACCTGCTGACTGGACGCGAGACACAGCCCGGAACGCTCGGGCATGGCCTGGGTGGGACCCTCGACGTGTTCGACGACCTGGACATCGTGGCCGACCACAACGGCTCGGCCGACTACAAGCGCCACCTGGCCGGCGTCCTGCTGGGCCAGGCGGCTGACCGCGCCCTGACGGAGGCCATCGCCCGTGCCTGAGACCGTGGACCTGACGCTGACCGTCAACCGTCAGCCGCACCCGCTGCGCATCGAGCCGCGCGAGACCCTGGGCGACGTCCTGCGCGACCGCCTTGGTCTGACGGGCACGAAGATCTCGTGCGATGCCCAGGTCTGTGGCGCATGCACGGTGCTGGTGGACGATCTGGCAGTCAGCGCCTGCACATACCTGGCCATCGACGCCGACGAGCGGTCCGTGCGGACCGTCGAGGGACTCGCCACTGACGGCACCCTTAGCCCGCTCCAGCAGGCATTCATCGATCATGCCGGGTTCCAGTGCGGGTTCTGCACGCCGGGGATGCTGATGGCGGCCACGGCGCTCCTGGAGGAGGACCCCGACCCCAGTCGGGAGGCCGTGATCCATGCCCTCGAGGGGAACCTGTGTCGGTGCACGGGATACGCCCAGATCATCGACGCGGTCCTGGCCGCGGCCGCCGGTGCGCGGGCGGTCGCCCGATGAGGCGGGTCAGCACCCGGCGGGTCGCCCCGTCGCCGATCGGGGAATCCGTCCCCCGCCGCGATGGCGTCGCCAAGGTCACGGGCAGTGGCCGGTTCACCGTCGACCTGGGGATGCCCGGGATGGCCCACGCGAAGGTGCTGCGCAGCCCCTACCCACACGCCCGGATCCGCTCGATCGATACCGAGGAGGCCCGTCGACATCCCGGGGTGATCGCGGTCGTCACCGCCGACGACCTGGCGGACGTGCACCTCGTCTACGGTCACGCCGTGGCGGACCACCCGCTGATCGCGACCGGCAAGGTCCGCTTCGCCGGGGAACCCGTGGTCGGTGTCGTGGCCGAGGACGCGGTGACGGCCGATGAGGCCCTCCGCCTCATCACGGTGGATTACGAGCCACTGCCCTTCGTGACCTCGCCGACCGATGCGCTGGCCGACGGCGCACCGATCATCCACGAGAAGCCCGGCGAGCAGCGCGCCCACCGAGGCTTCGAGGAGGACATCGAGCGGACGCATCCCAACGTCTGCTCGTACTCGCGCCAGGCCTGGGGCGACGTCGACGACGCCTTTGCCCGGGCCGACCTCGTCGTGGAGGGCGAGTACCGCTACCCACGCTCGTACGCCTTCGCCATGGAGCCGTATACCGCGGTTGCCCGCTGGGGCGAGGGCGAGCTGACGGTCTGGACCTCGGGCCAGCACCCGTACATGGTCCGCGAGGACCTCGCCCACTGCTTCGACCTCCCCCTGTCCGCGGTGCGGGTCATCGTCCCGTACGTCGGTGGCGGGTATGGCAGCAAGTCCTACACCAAGATCGAACCGTTGACGGCGGCCCTCGCCCTGCGCGCCGGTCGCCCGGTCCGACTGGCCTTGAGCATCGAGGAATCGATCCTGACGACACGCGGCGATGCGGCGATCGTCCGGCTGCGCAGCGCCTTCGATCGGGCCGGCCTGCTGCTGGGTCGCCAGGCCACGATCCTCCTGGACACCGGCGGCTACGCCGAGAACTCGCCGCTCGTCGGGCGCAAGGCCGCCAACCGCCTGGGCGGCCCGTACCGGATCCCCGCCCTGGAGGTGACCTGTTCGACGGTCTACACGAACACCGCCCCCGCCAGCTCGTTCCGTGGCTTCGGTGCCCCGCAGGTGACCCTGGCCGGCGAGTCGCAGATGGATGAGGCCGCCGAGCGGCTGGGTATCGACCCGCTCGAGATGCGGCGACGAAACGTCCTGCTCTCGGGCCAGCGACCGTGGCCGACGGTCCGCGGCATCGATGCCGACCTGCCCGCCGATCTGGACCTTGCGGCCGAGGAGCTCGGTTGGGACACGCCACTGCCAGCGGGACGCGGACGGGCCATCTGCCTCTCGGCCTCCGACGCCGGATCCGAGCCGATGACGACCTCACTCGTCCGGATCCATTCCGACGGATCGATGACGGTGACCTGCGGCAGCACCGAGATGGGCCAGGGCTCCTCGACCGTCCTCGCCCAGATGGCGGCCGGCGAGATGGGCGTCGCGCTCGAACGGGTCCATCTGCTCCAGTCGGATACCGCGGCGGTCAGTTATGACCGATCGACCGGCGCCAGTCGCACGACGACGCTCATGGGCCTCGCCATCGGCGCGGCGGCCCGTGACGCGCGGGCGCAGCTCGTCGAGTGGGCTCAGGAGAGTCTCGCGCCTGACGGCCCGACCGTCATAGAGGAGCAGCGCGGCGTCCGCGTCGGCGACGCGTTCCACGACTGGGGCGCGGTCGTGCGCTCCTGGTTCGGCGGCCAGGCCGGGGAGTGCATCGGGCGCGGCTACATCCGTCGGTCCGGCACCACCCAGGAGATGCCGCCGTTCTGGGAGATCGGCTGCGTCGGCGTCGAGGTCTCGGTCGACGAGTCGACCGGCGTCATCAAGGTCGAGAAGCTGGTCACCGTCGGCGACGTCGGATGCGCCATCAACCCGCAGCTGGTCGAAGGCCAGGACATCGGGGCGGCGATGATGGGGCTCGGCATGGCGACCCGCGAGGAGCTCATCTACGAGGACGGGAACCTCATGAACGGGAACCTGTTCGACTACCGCGTGCCGCGCACGACCGATCTTCCCGAGCTCCACCCGGTCATCGCCGAACGCGGCGACGGGGTCGGCCTGTACGGGGCCAAGGGCGGTGGGGAAGGGTCCCTCAACCCGGTCGCTGCGGCGATCGCGAACGCCGTCTACCGCGCGGCGGGGATCCGGTTACGTGAGGCGCCGTTCACGCCCGAGCGGGTATGGAACGCGCTCCAGGAGCGGGACCGCTCCCGGCGCTGACCCATTGACGACCGATACGACACCGGAGGCCCGGCTTGCGTCGCTCGGCCTGCGGCTGCCCACGCTGAGCGAGCCTCGCGGGCACTACGTCCGCGCGCGCCGTGACGGGGACACGCTCTACCTGGCCGGCCACGGGCCGCCACCGGACCCTGAGGGCCGACGCCCGTCCGGCAAGGTCGGCACGGACCTCACCCTGGAGCAGGGGCGTGCGGCAGCGCGACAGGCGGGCCTCGGTCTGCTGGCGACGATGGCCGCCGAGCTCGGAGCGCTGTCGCGCGTGCGCGCCGTGTTGCGCGTCTTCGGCATGGTCAACGTCGGGCCGGGCTTCACGGCCACGCCGCTGGTCATCGACGGTTGCTCGGACCTGCTCATCGAGGTCTTCGGCATCGAAGTGGGGCGGCACGCCCGTTCGGCGATCGGCGTCGCGGCACTCCCGTTCGATCTACCGGTCGAGATCGAGGCCGTGGTCGCCATCCGCGACTGACGGTCGGCGCTAGATCCACCGTCCGGCGGCGGCGTCCCAGGTGCCCACCTGGCGCACGGCACCCGGGTCCTCTGCGGCAGCCACCCGTCGGCGCCTCGTGGCGACCGTCTCCTGCCAACCGGGCGGCACGAGCCCGGGCGCGAGATCCGCGAGTGGCGCCAGGACGAACAGCCGCTCCCCGAGGTCCCGGTGCGGCACCTCCAGCCGCCGGGCGGCCTTCGCCGGATCGGTGTCGGCGTCCAGGCTGCGGGCGTTTCGGGTCCGGTCCACCGCGATCCGGTGCCGCCCGAACACGAGCAGGTCGATGTCCAGCTCGCGCGGGCCCCAGCGACGACCCGGCCGCCGTCCGGCGTCGCGTTCCAGCGTCTTGAGCCGGCCGAGCAGATCCAGCGCGCCCTGCTCCGGGGTCTGGCGGGTGGCCATCTCCACCTCCAGCGCGACGACCGCGTTCCGGAACTCGGGCTGGTCCGTCACGCCCCACGGCGCCGTCGCGTACAGCGGCGACACGCCCACGACGCGCGCCCGGGGCAGGTCCCCGAGGCCGGCCACCGCCCAGGCCAGCGTCCCGACGGCGTCGCCGAGGTTGGCTCCCAGACCCAGGTAGGTGCGGACCCGTCGGCGGTCGTGCATGGTCCGCACCTTACTATCGGTCGATGCGGCGATGGATCGTGGCGATGGGCGGTGGCACCTTCGCGTCGAGCGGGAAGCGCACTCCGCTCGACGAGTTCGTGCTTTCGCTGGCGCGCGCACATCGCGGCGCGGAGCGACCCGCGATGTGCTTCATCGGGACGGCCACGGGCGACGACGCCGGCTACATCGGCCGGTTCCACGGGGCGTTCGGCGACGTGGCAGAGACGACGCATCTGGCGCTGTTCTCACGGACCGTCGAGGACGTCACCCCCTTCCTCCGCGCGCAGGATGCGATCTACGTCGGCGGCGGCAATACCGCCAGCCTGCTCGCGGTCTGGCGGACCCACGGCGTGGACACGGCATTGCGGGGTGCCCACGAGACCGGCGTCGTGTTGGCCGGCGCCTCGGCGGGGTCGATCTGCTGGTTCGACAGCGGCACGACCGACTCCTACGGGCCGACGCTCCACGCGCTGACCGGCGGTCTCGGGCTCATCGCCGGTAGCCATTCACCGCACTACGACGGCGAGCTGCAGCGGCGCCCCACCTATCAGCGCCTGGTCGCCGAGGGCGACCTCCCCGACGGGATCGCGGTCGATGACGACGCCGCCGCCGTGTTCGACGGTCCGGACCTGGTCGAGGTCATCGCCGCCCGAGCCGGACCCACGGCGTACCGGGTCACGCGCGGCCCCGACGGTGGCGCCGTGGAGACGCCGCTCCCGGCCCGACTCCTGCCGTGACGTCGGTCACGGTCGTCATCCTCCATGTCGAACCGGCGGCCGATGCCGGGCCGCTGACCCGTGCGCTCGGGGCCGCGCGGACGCGGCTCGCGGAGACCCACCGGGTCAGGTTCGCCGCGGCCGGTGCGGATCGGGTGGACGTGGTCGCCGGGCCGCCCGACGGGGTGTCCTTCGGCGCGCGCCTGCGAGCCATCGCGCACCGCCTCCCCGATGATGGTGGCCTCGTGATCCTGGGCTCCGGGGCGGTCCCGCTCCTGTCGGCGGCGGAGCGCCGGACGTTCGTGCGCGCGGCGGCCGGGCCGATGCCGGCGGTCCTGGCCAACAACGCGTACTCGGCGGACATCGTCGCGGTCGCCGCAGCGCGATCGGCCCTGGCGGACGTTCCGGACCTCGCGACCGACAACGCGCTGCCGCGCTGGCTCGCGGAACGTGCCGGCTTGGCGGTGACGGACCTGCGGCGGCGCTGGCGTCTGGGCGTCGACATCGATTCGCCGCTCGACCTCGTCCTGCTCGGCCGTCGATGGTCGGCCGACCTGCCATCCGGCGCCGCCGACCGGGCGGCGGCTCGCCTTGACGCCGTGCGCGCCGTGGCCGCCGACCCGAGCGCAGAGCTGCTGGTCGCCGGGCGGACCTCGCCGGATAGCCTGACCTGGCTCGAGCGCTCCACCGCGGCCCGAACGCGGGCGCTCGTCGAGGAGCGTGGCCTGCGTACCAGCCAGCCGGGACAACGACCGCCGGCCAGCGTCCTGGGCCTGCTCCTGGATCGCGACCGGCCCGCCGCGCTGGCGACCCACCTTCCGCGCCTGGCGGACGCCGCGCTGATCGATACCCGGGTCCTGCTCGCGCATCGGCTGGGCGCCGACGAACGCGGCTGGCCGTCGGCGGAAGACCGCTTCGCCTCCGACCTGCTGGCGCCCGACGCCATCGAGGACCCGTGGTTGCGGGCCTTGACGCAGGCGGCGCTCGACGCGCCGACCCCGGTCGTGCTCGGGGGGCACACGCTGGTCGGGCCGGGCCTCCGCCTGGCCTTGCGCGTTCCCCCCCGCCGCGCGGCAACCGCCTGATGGAGCGGGGCGTGCACCTTCGGCGCGAGCCCGGCCCGGACCTCGACGCGGTCGGCGAGGACGCGGCGCTGGTCCAGCGGATCCGGGACGAGATCGCCGCCACCGGCCCGATGCCATTCGCCCGGTTCATGGCCCTCGCGCTGACCGATCCAGACGGCGGCTACTACCGCTCGGCGGAGGCGCGACCGGGGCGTGGCGGCGACTTCCTGACGGCCCCGGAACTGCACCCGATCTTCGGCGCGGCGCTCAGCACCGGCCTGGCCGAGATCTGGGAGCGCCTGGATCGACCCACCCCGTTCACGATCCGCGAGCATGGCGCCGGGACGGGCGCACTGGCCGTCGCGATCATCGACGCGATCGACGACGAGGCGTTCCGGCTGGCCATCCGTTACGAGCCGGTCGATGTGGACCCGCGCCGACTCGAGGCGTTCCGAGTCGCGTTGACCGCGGCTGGCCATGGTGCCGCCATCGGGTCGGCCAACGACGAACCGTTCATCGGTGTCGTGCTGGCCAATGAAGTGCTCGATGCCCTGCCGGTCCATCGCGTGCGTCGGCGCGGCGCGGACCTGCGCGAGCTCGCCGTGGCCGTCGATGCGAACGGCGCCCTGGTCGAGGTCGAGATCGAGCCCACGACGCCGGCCCTCGCCGCCCGACTCGAGGCCGAAGGGATCGAACTCCTCGACGGCCAGACCGCCGAGATCTGCCTGGACCTGGAGGCATGGATCGCCGAGGCGGCCGCCCCGGTGGCGCGCGGCGTGGTCCTGCTCATGGACTATGGCGCGCCCGCCACCGAGTTGTACGACCCGGTCCGGCGTCGCGACGGCACGCTCCGGGCGTACCTGCGCCACCGGGTCCACGACGACCTGTACGTCCATGTCGGGCGCCAGGACCTGACCGCCCACGTGGACGTGACCGCCGTGGAAGGCGCCGCTCGGGCCGCGGGTCTGGCGACGATCGGGATCACCACCCAGGCGGAGGCGCTCATGGGTCTGGGCGTCCAGGAGCGTCTGCAGGCCATCCAGGCCGATCCGACGACGACCATGGCCGACTACACGCTGGTCCGGGCCTCCCTCTTGCGCCTCCTGGATCCGGGGGCGATGGGCCGCTTCCGCGTGATGGCCTTCGGGCGCGACTGGCCGGAGCGAGCCGAGGATGGCCAGCTGCGCATCTTCACCTTCCGGCTGCCACAGCGGTAGGGGTCGGTGCTGACACCTGCGCTCTTGGTGGGCACAAGTCGCTGTCACCGACCGACCGACCGATGCTCACACGGTGGGCATCTGTCACGGATCAGCCCGAGCAGCGCCGAAGAGAGACTGTCTCCACCACGACTAGGGTGAACGCCCTATTGCGGCACGAGTCCTCGGGCGACCACGCTCTTGTTGGCCGTCGCACGGCCGCACCGCCGGGGAGCGGGACGTGAACCTGCACGCGCGCTCGGCACGTTCCGCTCCCCGAACCCGGTGCCGGCTGATCCGCGGATCGCCAACGACGGATCCGGACCGGCAGCGCCTGTCACCGGCGCCTGCGTACCCTGTTCGCCACCGCGACGGCCGCACGCCCGCGCTAGAATGGCCGCGGCGTGGACCCGAGGTCCAGCGCAGAACCGTCTGCCCGCCGCTCAGTCGACCATCTCCGGCGGGACAGCCCCGACCTGGCCCCCCCGCGCAAAGGGAGTTCGGTGGAACAGCTCTGGTACGTCTTGGGCTTCGCCTTCGCCGGCGTGACGTTCGTCTTCGGGACGATCGCCGCGGCGTGGCTGGTGTCCCACCGCAACCGCGGCGACGAGCACAAGGGCCTGCCCTACGAATCGGGCATCGACACGTTCGGTGATACCCACGGCCGCTTCGGCCTGTCGTTCTATATCTACGCGCTGCTGTTCGTGGCCTTCGACATCGAGGTCATCTTCATCTACCTCTGGGCGCTCGTGTTCAAGAGCCCGGACATGATGGCCGGCGCGTTCGTGAGCATGGCGATCTTCGTCGCGATCCTGCTCCTGGGGCTGGCCTACGCCTGGCGGAAGGGCGCGCTCACATGGCGCTGAAGACCGACCGCCCGGCTGCCCCCGCGAGCCCCGCCCCGGACAGCGCTCTGACCACGACGGGCTCGACCGAGGTCATCGTCCCCATCGTCGTCCCGAACTCCCTCTGGCAGGCCGCCGACCCGTCGGCCTACGACGGCGGTCGCCCGACCGACGTCACCCACCTCGCCGAGTACGAGGCCAGCGGCCTGGGCCGGCGCGACGATGCCCGCTGGGGCGGTGCCCTGGAGGTCATCCCGGCCAAGGCCGACTACGTCCTGGACCTCATCCGGATGAACAGCCTGTGGCCGCTCCTGTCGGGTCTCGCCTGCTGCGCCATCGAGATGATGTCGGCGGCCACCTCCAAGAACGACATGGACCGCTTCGGCATGTTCCCGTTCCGCGCGAGCCCTCGGCAGGCGGACGTGCTCATCGTCGCGGGCACGCTCACGACCAAGATGGCCGGACCGCTGGTCCGCCTCTGGGAGCAGATGCCCGAACCCAAGTGGTGCGTCGCGCTCGGCGACTGCACCTGCTCGGGCGGTCGCTACAAGCGCAGCTATTCGACCGTGGAAGGCATCGACCGCGTGCTGCCGGTCGATATCTACATCCCCGGCTGTCCGCCCCGGCCGGAGGGCCTCATCTACGGGATGATGAAGCTCCAGCAGCTGGTCAAGGATCGCCGCGGCCACTGGGCGGATCGCGCCATCGGGCCGACCGTCCCGGAGGACGTCTAGCGTGGATCGCGCGCTCAAGAACCGCCTGGAGGCCCGCTTCGGCGAGCGCTTCAGCGGACCGATCCGCCAGCGCCATGACCAGACCGAGATGCGCATCGGCGCGGGCGACGTCACCCAGGTCCTGACCGCCCTCCACGACGAGCCCGAGTTCCGCTTCGAGTTCCTGGCGGACCTCGCCGGGGTCGACACCGGGACCGTGATGCAGGTCGTCTACCACCTCTGGAGCGATACGACTCCCGACTGGCTACGGCTCATCGCCGACGGCCTGTCGCGCGACGATCCGCGGGTCCCGTCCGCCACCTTCCTGTGGAAGGGCGCGGAGTGGATGGAGCGCGAGGCCTACGACATGTTCGGCATCACGTTCGAGGGCAACCGCGACCTGCGCCGGATCTACATGCCGCCCGACTACACGAGCTTCCCGCTGCGCAAGGACTTCTTCCTGCCCGATGACGCGGCCCGCTCGCCCGGCGCCGGCGTGCGGCCGATGGAGCGCACCCACACGCCGCGCAATGCCCCGACCGGTGCGATCGTGCGGACCACGCGATGACCGCCACCCGACCGCCGCACACCCACCGTCACGAGGTGCCGCACGCCTCCACGGACGATCCGCGGGTCATCCTGGACCGCGACCTGGGCGTCTTCGAGCCCGTCCCGCCGTACCCGCCACGGACCGAGCGCGAGGCCGAGTTCTACACCCTCCGCGACGGCGAGATGTTCCTCAACGTCGGGCCGCAGCACCCCTCGACCCACGGTGTCCTGCGCGTCGTGCTCAAGCTCGACGGCGAGAAGGTCGTCGACCTGGATCCGGTGCTGGGTTACCTCCATCGCGGTGTCGAGAAGCTGTGCGAGAACGCCGACTACCACCACGTCATCAGCCAGGTCGATCCCCTGGAATACGTGAGCGGGCTGTTCAACGAATGGGCGCCGGTCATGGCCTTCGAGCAGCTCCTGGACGTGCAGGTCCCGCGCCGCGCCGAGTACATCCGGGTCCTCTCGGCCGAGCTGCTGCGCATCTCCAGCCACTCGCTGTTCCTGGGCTGGATGGCCCTCGACCTGGGTGGCCTGACCCCGATCCTGTGGTCGTTCATCGAGCGCGATGAGATCATCGAGATGCTGGCCTCGCTCACCGGCCAGCGGATGCTCTTCAACTACTTCCGCATCGGCGGCGTCAACGGCGACCTGAACCACGACTTCATGAGCCGCCTGGGCGACTGGATGAGCCACGCCACCGAGCAGGTCGAGTCCGGTCAGGCGCTCCTCAACGAGAACGAGATCTTCGTCCGCCGGATGCGCGACCTGGGCACCATCGACCGCGAGACGGCGCTCCGGATGTGCTTCTCCGGCCCGAACCTGCGCGCCACCGGCGTGCCGTTCGACGTCCGTCGGGCCCATCCCTACAGCGTCTATCCGGAGCTCGAGTTCGACATCCCGACGCGGAGTGAGGGCGACTGCCTGGCCCGCTACCTGCTGCGCATGGACGAGATCAAGCAGAGCCTGCGGATCATCGACCAGTGCCTGCACCAGATGCCCGACGGGCCGATCATGGCCAAACTGCCGCGTCTCCTCCGCCCGCGGCCGGGTCGGGCGTACGCGGCGGTCGAGGGCCCGCGCGGCCAGTACGCGACCTACGCCATGAGCGACGGCACGCACCAGCCCTTCCGGCTGCGCATCCACGACCCCTCGTTCATCCACCTCCAGGCGGTCGGTCTGATGATGCCAGGGCACCTCATCGCCGACACGATGGCCGTGATGGCGTCCCTGGACCCGATCATGGGCGGAGTGGACAAGTGACGGCACCTGTACGGGCCATGCGCGCGTTGTCGGGTGCGCGCGCTCGCTCTCGCACGACGGAGTGCGCTCGCTCGCGTGCTCCCCTCCGCCTTCGCCTGACCGCGTCCCGGCGCCGCCACGGAGGCGAGGCATGACCGTCATCTCTCGGGGCTGGGACCGCCTGACGCTGCCCGGCAAGGTCGTGTTCACGCTGGTGCCGGTGCTGCTGGCGCTGACGGTGGGCCTGGTCGCGGCCATCGTCCTGTTCGGCGGGCCGCTGCTGGACCTCCTGGCCGACAACCTGCCGATCGTGCGCTTCGTCGTGGCGGTCACGGTCGTGCTCCTGATGACCATCCCGTCGGCGTTCCTGATCATCTACATGGAGATGAAGATCATCGCCCTGATGAATCTTCGGATCGGGCCGGACCGCGTCGGGCCGTACGGGTCGCTCCTGTCGGTGGCCCACGGCCTCAAGGTCCTCATGAAGGAGGACTTCACCCCCACCGGCGCGGATTCGACCGTCTTCACCTGGGCTCCCGTCGTGGTCTACCTGGCCAGCGTCATGACCCTGCTGGTCATCCCGTTCGGCGACGGGATCCTGGGCCAGGACCTGGACATCGGCCTGCTGTACTTCTTCGCGATGGGCGGTCTGGGCGTCGTCGGCCTGCTCATGGGCGGCTGGTCGAGCTACAACAAGTACTCGCTGCTGGGCGGCCTGCGCTCGGCGGCCCAGGTCGTGAGCTACGAGATCCCGCTGACCCTGTCGGTCGTGGGGCTCATCCTGCTGGCGGGCTCGATGAGCCTCCAGACCATCGTCCAGAACCAGAGCGGCTGGTTCACCGACTGGTACGTCTTCCAGCAGCCGCTCGGCGTGCTGATCTTCTTCATCGCTGCGACCGCGGAGGCGAACCGCACCCCCTTCGACCTGACCGAGGCCGACTCGGAGATCGTGGCCGGCTTCGCGACCGAGTACTCGGGCATGCGCTTCGGGTTCTTCTTCTTTGCCGAGTACGTGAATGTGTTCATCATGTCGGCACTGACCGTCACGCTTTATTTCGGCGGCTGGAACGCGCCGTTCGCCTGGCCGTTCGAGACCGGTCTCTCGATCGACCCGTCGTCGCTGGGCATCGGCCTGCCGCTCCTGATCGCCATCGCGCCGGTGGCCCTGACCGTCGCGTTCGCCGCCCCGTTCTGGATCGCGAGGTCGCGGATCAAGGGCTGGCAGGCGCTCATCATCGGCTTCCTGCTCGCCAACCTGTTCATCGGCGGCCTGCTCATCGCGTGGGCGTACGTCGAGCTCGACTGGGTCGCCGGTATCCTCTGGTTCATGCTCAAGGCGTACCTGTTCGTGTTCACCTTCGTGTGGATGCGCGCGACCCTGCCACGCGTGCGCATCGACCAGTTGATGGACTTCGCCTGGAAGTGGCTGCTGCCGGCGTCACTGCTCAACCTGTTCATCACGGCGGCCGCGATCGTCGTGCTCAATGGCCTCGGCAAGGTGCCGTCGTGAGCATGATCCCGGGCCTCGGCATCGCCAAGGGCATGGCCCTGACCCTGCGCCGCTTCTTCGAACCCAAGGTCACGATCAAGTACCCGGAGGAGCGCTACGAGGTCGCGCCCAAGTTCCGCGGCCGGCTCCAGCTCCTGTACGACGAATGGGGCACGCTCAAGTGCGAGACCTGCTTCCAGTGCGCGCAGGCCTGCCCGATCGAGTGCATCGACATGGGCGGCATGGACACCCGCGGCCGCTACCACGTCCATTGGGGCGCCCCGGAGCAGTACGGCGAACGCCGCGAGGAATCGGCGCTGCGCCGCTCCGGCCGCCCCGTGCCCGATCCGGTGTTCCGCCCGTTCGAGGCCGTGGACCTCGCCGAGGTGGACGCCATCCTCGACGAGCACGACCACGACCCCCAACGGATGCTCGCCATCCTCGAGGCGACCCAGGCGGCGTATGGCTACCTGCCGGTGGCGGCGATCAAGCGCATCAGCCACGCGACGGGCGCCTGGTACGCGACGATCTACGGGACGGCGACGTTCTACGGCCACCTGCGCTTCGAGCCGGCGACGGCCACGGACCAGGCCGCGGCGATGGCCCGCCACCGCCCCACCGAGACGACCTACCTCGCCGCCCTGGACGCCGCCCTGGGTGGGCACGGCGCCCCAGGCACCCCCGGCGCCGCGGCCCGGGCCTGACCATGACCGATCTGCTCAAGACGCCGGCGGGCTGGCCGTCGATCCTGCTGGGGCGCGCCGCCACCCTCAAGCGACCCGCGGACCTGGACCTTGCCACCGCGGCCGGCGCCTTCGAGGGCCTGCGCCGCGCGATTCGCGACCTCGGGGCGACGGGCACGATCGCCGAGATCTCGGCGTCCGGCCTGCGCGGGCGCGGGGGGGCGGGCTACCCGACCGGCGACAAGTGGCGGACCGCCGCGGACACCGAGGCGCCGCGCCGCTACGCCGTCGCCAATGGTTACGGTGCGGACCCGGCCTCGCACACCGACCGAACGCTCATGCTGCGCGACCCGTATGCCGTCGTCGAGGGCCTGGCCATCGCCGCCTTTGCGATCGGGGCCACCGAGGCGTTCATCGCCGTCCGGGCCGAGGACAGCGATGTCGTGGCTGCACTGTCCGCGGCCGTCGGCGAAGCCACGGAAGCCGGATTCCTGGGACCCGACGTCCTGGGCTCCGGGCACGACCTGTTCCTGAGCGTGCGACCGGTGCAGGGCGCCTACCTCCTCGGCGAGGAGACGGTCCTGTTGAAGGCCCTGGAGGGCAAGCGCGGTCAGCCTGAGCAGCGGCCCCCGCACCCGGCGGAGCGCGGCTACCAGGGGATGCCGACCGTCGTCAACAACGTGCAGACCCTGGCCGCGGTGCCCTGGATCGTCCGCAGCGGCGCCGCCGCCTTCGCCGCGGTCGGCGATCCGGCGAGCCCCGGCACCGTCCTCGTCCAGCTGCGCACGCCGGGCGGCGACGGCATCGCGGAGGTCCCCCTGGGCACGTCCCTGCGCGACGTCATCGGCCTGGGCGCCAAGCTCCCGGCCGGTCGCTCGCTGCAGGCCGTGCTGGTCGGTGGTCCGTCGGGCGGGCTGCTGCCGCCGGACGCGCTCGACACGCCGTACACGTTCGGCGCGCTGCGCGCCGCCGGGGCGCACCTGGGCTCGGGATCCATCGTCGTGGTCGACGACCGGACCGATCTCGTCGAGTTGATCGGCGTCCTGACCCGGTTCTGTGCCGGCGAGTCGTGCGGCAAGAGCATCCCGTGCCGGATCGGGACCAAGCGCCTGGCGGAGATCGTGGCCCGCCGCGAGGACGGCCTGGCTCGGCCCACCGATGACGCCCTGGGCGCCGACCTGTCGGCCGATATCGTGGCCTCCGCGCTGTGCGATCACGAGCGCCTGGCGACGCTCCCGTACACGAGCGGGATGCGATACTTCGCGTCTGCGTTCGATCGTGCCAGCCGACCCGTGCCGGCCGCCAGCGAGACCCCCCGATGACCGACACCCTGATCCGACCCGAGCGCCCCGAACCGCCGTCCGCGTCGTCTGCGTCCTCGGCCGCCCCGGAGACGCTGGCCGACCGCCTGCTCGACACGCAGTCGCCGCAGCGCCCGCAGTCGACGCCGCGCATCCGCATCGAGGTCGATGGTCGCGTCGTCGAGGGCTTCGAAGGCCAGACCATCCTGGAGGTCTGCCGCGACAACGGGATCGAGATCCCGACCCTGTGCTACGAGCCCAAGCTGCCGGGCTTCGGGGCGTGCCGCATGTGCGTCGTCGAGGTCGAGGGCGAGGAGCACCCGCCGATCAGCTGCTCGCGCGTGTGCGAGCCGGAGATGAAGGTCCAGACCCAGACCGAGACGGTCCGCCGCCTGCGCCGGACCAATCTGGAGCTCATCTTCAGAGACCACAACGCGTACTGCCTGCCGCCCTGCCAGAACAAGTGCCCCAGCCACATCGACATCCCGGGCTTCCTGAAGGCCAACGCGGAGGCCGACTGGCGCGAGAGCACGCGCATCTTCAAGCGCACCATCCCGTTCCCCAGCGTCCTCGGTCGGGTGTGCCCCGCGCCCTGCGAGGAGCACTGCCGACGCGACGAGGTGGACGAGGCGATCGCCATCCGCGACTCGCATCGCTACGCCGGCGACCAGGTCCTGAAGGCGATGCTCGACGACGGCGTCGATCCGCCCGTCCCGTTCGAGCAGCAGGTCCGCAGCGGTCGCAAGGCAGCCGTCATCGGCTCCGGGCCGGCGGGCATGAGTGCCGCGTACTACCTCCTCCTGGCTGGTCACGACGTGACCGTCTTCGAGCGCGACCCGGCACCCGGCGGCATGCTCCGCTACGGCATCCCGCAGTACCGCCTGCCCAAGGTCGAGGTCCTCGAGGCCGAATACGAGTCGGTCGAGCGTCTCGGCGGCAAGATGGTCTGCAATGCGGAGCTCGGCAAGGACTTCACCCTCGACGACCTGACCAACCAGGGCTTCGATTCGGTCGTCGTCGCGATCGGCTGCTACGACACCAACAAGCTGGGCATCCCCAACGAGGATGCCGACGGCGTCATCGATGGCCTGGAGTACCTGCGCACCGCCACCCTGGGCCTGCCCTACCCCGAGCACGAGGGCAAGCGCGTCGTCGTCATCGGCGGCGGCTTCACCTCCATGGACTGCTCGCGCACGTCGGTCCGCCAGGGCGCCAGCGAGGTCACCCTGGTCTACCGCCGCGACATGAAGGACATGCCCGCGGCCGGCGAGGTCCACGAGGCGATCGAGGAAGGCGTCACGGCCATCTTCCAGGCCGGTCCCACCCGGGTCGTCGTGGACGAGAAGACCGGCAAGGTCACCGGCGTCGAGTTCATCCGGATGCAGCTCGGCGCTCCCGATGCATCCGGCCGGCGGCGCCCCGAGCCCGCGGCCGGGACCGAATTCATCATCCCCTGCGACCGCGTCCTGCTGGCCATCGGCCAGGGTCCGGACCTGACCTGGATCGGGCCTGGATCCGAGGGTCCGATCGCGAACAAGCAGCGCCGCCTCAAGGCCGACGCCGTGACCTTCCAGACGGACCGCGACGGCGTGTTCGGGACCGGCGACGTGCGCATCGGGGCAGCGACCGTGGTCCAGGCCATCGCCGAGGGTCGGCGCGCGGCGTACGCCGTCGACGCCTTCATGAAGGGCCTCGACCTGTCTGCGATCCGGACCCGCCAGACCCTCGCCGAGCCGCAACCCGAGTTCCTCTCGATCGTCCCGTTCACGGCGGAGACCAAGACGCCGCGCTATCGGATGACGGCGCTGGAGGCGGAGGAGCGCAACCGCAGCTACATCGAGTACGAGCTGCCCTACACGCGCGAGGACGCCGTCGCCGAATCGACGCGCTGCCTGCAGTGCACCTGCGAGGCGATCGGCTTCTGCGACCTGCGCCGCCTGGGCATCGAGTACGGGACGACGCTCAAGACGCTGGAGCCGCAGTACCACCAGGGCGCCGGCTACCGGAGCGTGACCGAGAACCGGTTCACGGGCATCAACCACGACTACATCCGCGACGACTCGCACGCGTTCATCCTGCGTGAGCCGTCGCGCTGCATCGACTGCGGCCGCTGCGCCAACGTGTGCGCCGAGGTCGTCGGGGCCGCCTGTTACGACTTCATGCGCATCGGCTTCGACACGCTGGTCACGACGCCCCTGGACATGAGCCTCAACGACACGCCATGCGTGTCCTGCGGTCGCTGCGCGGAGACGTGCCCGACCGGCGCGCTCATGCCCAAGCCGCGCGTCCTCCAGAAGTACGAGGTCGACGAGAGCCGCTGCATCCTGTGCGGTATCTGCGTCGATGCCTGCCCCTACGACGCGCTCCGCGACGGCGCCGACATCGAGCTCGCCCACGTCAGCCGCGCCGACCCGACCGTCGATCTCATGGCCCTGGCCATGATCGACCGCGAGACCGAGGTGACCTACATCCGCCGCGAGCGCGACTGGGCGACGCGGGCGGCCGCCGAAGGTCGGCTCATCGACGCCTCACGGATGCTGCCGATGCTGCCCGCGGCGATCGCCGGTGTCCCGTCCGGCGGGAACGGCAACGGTCACGGCGGCCACGGTCACGCGGGTCACGATCATGGCAACGGCCACGGCGCGGTCCCGGCCCTGGGGCCGGGCACGCACGAGTAGCGGCCGGTGATGGCCCGCCTCGCCCCGATCCTCGCCGCGCTGGCGGTCATGGGCCTCGTGTTCGGGGTCGCCGTCCTCATGCTCCTGTTCATGGGCCAGGACTGGGCCGACGCGCTGTTCTGGATCCTGGCCTGTCTGATGGTCATCTCCGGCCTGCTGGTCGTGACCATGAAGGACATCATCCGCTGCGGCCTGGCCATGATCGTGTGCTTCGGGGCGCTAGCCGCGATCTACGTGCTCATCGGCGCGCCGCTCCTCGGGGCGGCCCAGGTCATCGTCTACATCGGTGCCATCAGCGTCCTGATCCTGTTCGCGATCATGCTCACCCAGACCAAGGACGCCCCGGCCCGGCTCGTCTTCCAGACCCAGGCAGGATCGGCGGCGATCGCCTCGCTGGTCATCGCCATCGTCATCGCGCTGGCGGTCGCCGCCACCGACTGGGCCGAGGCCGCCGTCCGCGTCGAGGTCGATACGACCGCCATGGCCCGCCTGCTGTTCACCGACTTCGTGTTCCCGCTCGAGGTCGTGAGCGTGCTGCTGCTGGCGGCGGTCGTCGGCGGCGTGTTCCTGGCCAAGCGCGAACCGGGCGGCCCGTCGTGAGCGACTCGCTCGACGCCTACCTGGTCCTGGCCGGCATCCTGTTCGCCATCGGGTCGTTCGGGTTCCTGGCCCGGCGGAACGCGATCAGCATGTTGATGTCGATCGAGCTGATGCTCAATGCCGTCAACCTGTCGATCGTGGCGTTCGGCGCCTTCATCCCGGAACTCGGGGCGCAGGGCGCGGTCATCGCCCTGATGGTCATCGCGGTCGCGGCCGCTGAAGCGACCGTCGGCCTGGCCATCGTCATCGCCATCTACCGCAACAAGAAGACCCCGCTGGTCGACGAGTACGACGCGATGTCCCAGTGAGCCTCGAGTCGCTCGCGCCCCTGCTGCTGGTCCTGCCACTGGCTGGGTTCCTGCTGACCGCGGCGATCGGGCGCCGGCTCGGTAAGCAGGCGCACTGGATCCCGGTGCTGGGCATCGGGGCCGTGTGGCTCATCGCCATGGGTCTGGTCATCAACGTCCTGACCGGCGCCGCGCCCCTGCTTGAGGGTAGCGAGGAGACCCACGGCTACGTCCTGCACCTGTTCACCTGGATCCCGGCCGGCGAGTTCGTGGTCGATGTCGGGATGGTCATCGACCCGCTGACGGCCTGCCTGCTCATCGTGGTCACGACGATCGGTCTCCTGGTCCACGTGTACTC
Organism: Candidatus Limnocylindrales bacterium; assembly: GCA_051306295.1. Lineage (GTDB taxonomy): Bacteria > Chloroflexota > Limnocylindria > Limnocylindrales > CSP1-4 > SPCO01. Next base: position 16,576 of record JBPPMZ010000085.1, on the reverse strand, counting down.
GATCGGCTACATGAGCCACGACCCCGGGTACTGGCGCTTCTTCGCCTACCTGAACCTGTTCATGTTCAGCATGCTGCTGCTCATACTGTCGGACCGCTGGCTGGTCGTGTTCGTCGCCTGGGAGCTGGTCGGCCTGTCGAGCTATCTCCTCATCGGCTTCTGGTATCGCAAGCGCAGCGCGATGCTGGCCGCCAAGAAGGCGTTCATCGTCAACCGCGTCGGCGACGTCGGGTTCGCGCTCGGGATCATGGCCATCTTCGTCAACACCGGCGCCGCCGGCGAAGCGACGCTGAACATCCGCCAGTCGATCGAGATCCTGCTCCACCAGGGCGATGCGAACCCGATCCCGCTGTTCGCGGTCGCGCTCCTGATCTTCGCCGGAGCGATGGGCAAGAGCGCCCAGTTCCCACTGCACGTCTGGCTGCCGGACGCGATGGAGGGCCCGACTCCGGTTTCCGCCCTCATCCATGCCGCGACGATGGTCAACGCGGGCGTCTATCTCGTGGCGCGGGCCAATCCGCTGTTCGCCTCCGCCCCGGACGCGATGCTCATCGTGGCGGGGATCGGCATCTTCACGGCCATCCTGGCGGCCAGCATCGCGATGACCCAGACCGACATCAAGCGCGTCCTGGCGTACTCGACGCTCAGTCAGCTCGGCTACATGTTCGCCGCGCTCGGGGTCGGGGCGTTCACCGCCGCGATCTTCCACCTCATGACCCACGGTTTCTTCAAGGGCCTGCTGTTCCTGGGCTCGGGGTCGGTCATCCATGCCGTCCACGAAGAGCAGGACATGCGCAAGATGGGCGGTCTCGCGAAGAAGATCCCGATCACCTACGCGACGATGCTCATCGGGTCGATCGCCATCGCCGGGATCCCGCCGCTGGCCGGCTTCTTCTCCAAGGACGAGATCCTGGGCGAGGCCTTCAAGTTCGGCTTCTTCTGGGTCTGGGGGATCGGCCTGTTCGTCGCCCTCCTGACCGCGTTCTACATGTTCCGGCTCATGGGCATGACCTTCTGGGGCACGTACCGCGGCCCGAAGGAGGTCTGGGACAAGATCCACGAATCGCCGCGGGTCATGACGATCCCGCTCATCCTGCTGGCCATCCCGTCCGTGCTGCTGGGTTTGGCCCTGGGCCTGCCGTTCGGCGACAGCACGCTCAAGCACTGGCTGGAATCGACCTTCGCCGAGGCCGAGCACCTGCTCGAACTGCCGCACGAGCCGTACGCCCTGTTCGGCATCGATGGCGTGCTGATCCTGGCGAGCGTGACCGTCGCGGTCGTCGGCGTGGCCGTCGCCTGGCGGCTGTTCGGGGCGAACATCGGCCCGCTGCGCCTGCCGGACCGCCCGGAGACCGTGCGCGAGCTGGCGGCCCGTGTGCCCTTCCTGTACCGCGCGTCGCTGAACAAGTGGTGGTTCGATGAGCTCAACGACCTGCTGTTCATCAAGATCGGCGGCCGCATCGCCGACGGGCTGTTCTGGTTCGACCGGAACGTCATCGATGGCACCGTCAACGGCGTCGGTAGCACGACCATCGAGGCGGGCAAGGGCCTGCGCCAGGTCCAGACGGGGCGGGTCCAGAACTACGCCCTGGGCATCGCCGTCGGCCTGATCGTCATGGCCGGTTCGTACCTGCTCCTGGCGGGAAGCAACTGATGGCCATCGGCGACCTTCCCATCCTGTCGATCATCACCTTCCTGCCGCTCGTCGGGGCGCTGGTCGTGGCCATCCTGCCATCGACCATGACCCGACAGACGGCCCTCGGGTTCGCGCTCCTGACATGGGTCGTCAGCCTGTTCCTGCTCATCGGCTACCTGCCCGGCCGCGAGGGGGCCTCGTTCCAGTACGTGGAGACGGCCGACTGGATCCCCCTCTTTGGCATCCAGTACAAGCTCGGCGTGGATGGATTGGGCGTCGCGCTCGTCGTCCTGACCACGACGATGTCGTGGATCGCCATCCTGGCCAGTTGGAACCCGATCCAGACCCGGATCAAGGAGTACATGATCTCGTTCCTGGTCCTCGAGGTCGGGATGATCGGCGTGTTCCTGGCCCTGGACCTGTTCCTCTTCTACATCTTCTGGGAGATCGTCCTGGTCCCGATGTACCTGATCATCGGCATCTGGGGCGGGGCCAACCGCATCTACGCGACGATCAAATTCGTGCTCTACACGCTGGTCGGCTCGCTGCTCATGCTGGTCGCGATCCTGGCCACGGCCTACGCCTACCAGTCCGCCACCGGTTCGTGGGTGGGCGCCTTCGACTTCCTCACGCTGCGCGCGTTCGCGGCCGGCCCGGAGGGCGGATTCGTCGCGGCCCTCCAGCTCGGGGCGTTCCTGGCCTTCTTCCTGGCCTTCGCCATCAAGGTCCCGATGTTCCCGTTCCATACCTGGCTGCCCGACGCCCACACCGAGGCACCGACCGCGGGTTCCGTGATCCTGGCCGCGATCATGCTCAAGTTGGGTGCCTACGGGTTCATCCGCTTCGCCATCCCGCTCTACCCGGACGCGGCCCAGACCCTTGCCGGCCCGATCATCGTGCTGTCGCTCATCGGCATCATCTACGGGGCGATCGTGGCCCTCATCCAGCCCGACCTGAAACGCCTCGTGGCCTACTCGTCGGTCAGCCACATGGGTTTCGTGACGCTGGGCCTGTTCGTGTTCACCGAGCAGGGCATCCAGGGCGCCATCCTGCAGATGGTCAACCACGGCCTCATCACCGGCGGCCTGTTCCTGCTGGTCGGCGTCATCTACGAGCGGACTCACGACCGGACGATCGCCAAGATGGGCGGGCTCGCGGCCCGCACCCCGGTCTACGCGGCGGTCTTCGGGTTCTTCGTGTTCGCCTCGGGCGGGTTGCCCGGCCTGTCCGGCTTCGTCGGGGAGTTCCTGACCCTGGTCGGCACGTTCGAGGTCAGCCCGATCGCGGCCGCGGTCGCGACCTTCGTGATGATCCTGGCCGCCGGCTACCTGCTGTACATGTACGGCCGGATCGTGTTCGGTGAGCTCAGCGCGTTCCTGACCGGCCTGGGCGGTCACCTGACCGACATGACGCCCGTCGAGATCCTGACCCTCACCCCGCTGATGGCTCTCATCGTCGTGTTCGGCATCCAGCCCGGGCTCATCCTGGACCTCGTCGGGACGACCGTGTTCGACACGCAGCTCGCCGCCGCCGCCGGCCAGCCGATCGCCATCGGCACGGAGGTCGCCGTCGTCGGTGTCGCGCTGCTCGTCATCGGCATCGTGGGCCGGATCGGCTGGGTCCTCGCGACCGGTTCATCCCGGCCGGCCTCACCTGCTCCGGCCGCCTCGGAAGGCGGGGCCGCGCATTGAGTTTCGCCGACCTCAGTACCGTCGCCCCGATCGTCCTCGCGGTCCTGACCGCGGCGGCCGTCCTCATCGTCGACCTCGCCTGGCCCGGTCGATCGCCCGTGGCCATCGGGACGGCGCTGGGCGGCCTGGCCGTGACGGCCGTGGCCACGATCGTCATCGGCAATACACCGGCGACGGCGTTCGGCGGCTCGTACACGGTGGACGCCCTGACGACGTTCCTCGACATCCTGTTCATCGCCATCGTGGCCTTCACGATCGTGTTCGCGCCGGACTACCTGTTGCCGCGCTCCCTGCCCATCGCCGAGTTCGCGATCGTGCTCATCTTCGCGATGACCGGGGCGATGCTCCTCGCGGCCTCCACGGATCTGCTGCTCCTGTTCCTGGGCCTGGAGCTCATGGTCCTGCCGGGCTACCTCCTGGCCGGCTATCACAAGACCGACGCCTACTCGACCGAGGGGGCGATCAAGTACTTCCTGCTCGGCTCGTTCAGCTCCGCGATCTTCCTGTTCGGCCTCGCCTTCGTGTGGGGCCTGACCGGGACGACGAGTGTCGGGGGTGTCGCCGACGCGCTGGCCGAGATCGTCGCCGGCGACGCGCCGCTGTCGGCCGGGCTGGCGATGGGCCTCGCGTTCCTGACCACGGGCGTCGCCTTCAAGATCGCCGCGGTGCCGTTCCACTACTGGACACCGGACGCGTACCAGGGCTCCCCGACGCCGATCACCGGCTACCTGTCGGTGGGTCCCAAGGTCGGAGCGTTCGCCCTCATCCTGCGTCTGTTCGTGGAGGCGCTGGGGCCGCTGGCCGAGTGGTGGCTGCCGGTCGTGATGGTGCTGGCCGCGCTGACCATGACCCTGGGCAACCTCGTCGCCCTCACCCAGGACAACGTCAAGCGGATGCTGGCCTACAGCTCCATCGCCCACACCGGCTACATGCTGGTGGGGCTCGCGGCCTACGGCGCCGGAGAGATCCAGGGCCTCGAGGGACTGCTCTACTACGGCGCGGCGTACGCATTCATGAACCTTGGGGCGTTCGCGGTCATCGCGGCCCTCCAGAAGCGGGCCGGGGTCACGTCCTCGCTCAACACCTTCGCGGGCCTCGGGCGAAAGGAACCGCTGCTGGGCATCCTCATGACCCTGTTCCTGCTGTCGCTGACCGGGATCCCGCCACTGGCCGGCTTCTTCGCCAAGGCGTACGTGATCATCGCCGCGGTCCAGGCCGGTGGAGCGATGACGGTCCTCGCGGTCATCGCCGTGCTCAATGCCGCGGCCGCCGCGTTCTACTACCTGCGCGTCGTCATCTACATGTTCATGCGCGAACCCGCGAACGACGCCCCAGCCCTGCGCCACGGAGCGCTGATGTGGGGCGGGCTCGCCGCGGCGACCGCGCTGACCCTGCTCCTGGGGCTGTTTCCCGGCACGCTCCTCGACGTCGTCGGGCGGGCGGCCTGCGCGATCGCGGCCTGCCCGGGCTGATCCCCCGCGGCCCCCGATTTCCGGCTTCCAGCGCTGTGACTGCTGGAATGCGCTCACCCGACCCGTTGCCGCCTCTGATTCTCGGCATCCAGAGCTGAGGCTGCTGATATGGCCCTGATCTGACCCCAGGAGCCAGGTCGGCCAGCCGCGCCAGCTCTTACCAGCGGCCACGCTGCTGTATGTAAGAAGTGGCACCGACGTCGGCCGCGCGACGCTTGCCGCGGTCGTCTACCCGGCCTCGATCGCTCGGGCGAGCGCCGCCAGGAACGGCCCGACGCGCCGCGCCGAGGCCAGCCGCAGGTCCGCGACGGCTAGCAGCTCCGCCGGTGCCGGTCCGCCCTCGCCGTGAACGGCCACGGCCACCCCGACGAGCGTGGGGTCGGCGGCGCGCGCCTCCACCACCGCCGAGAACGCGTCCGCGTCGCTCAGTTCATCGCCCAGGACCACGACCCCACCCGGCCGGTGCGCAGCGATCAGCCGGTCCATCGCCTCGCGCTTGCCGCCGGCATCGACCGGACGCAGGTCGACGACCGATCGACCCCGGTAATTGGCCAGCCCATGATCCAACAGGCCCTCGCGCGCCTCGACGACGCCGATCGCCGCCACGACAGCAGCCCTCGCGGCGACGACGTCCGCGGCCTGGCGCACGTGGAAAGCGACGGATGGCCCCTTGCGCTCGACGAACAGCCACGCCGGCGAGCCGAGTTCCGCGGACACGCCCGTTGCCAGCACCTCGGCCGGGTCGCGATGCCGATCGAATCGCGCTTCCGTCGCGACCAGCGCGCCGATCGAGGCCGCGCGCGCGCCGCGCGCCAGCCTGGCGTGTTGCAACCCGTGGTCGCCCAGGTACTCGAGGCCGCCGACGCGCACCCGGGATGCGACGTCCACGACGGTCCGCCCGGTCAGGACGGCGACGTTGAGGCGCCCGGGCCGAGCCACCGCGATCGCCGCGACCCGACGCAGGGCCCGTTGCGCCGCTGGCTCGATCACGGCTACCGCCGGGTCGCGCGAACCGATGGCCAGCGTCCCGTCGAAGTCGACGACGATCAGGAGCGGCGCGCGGGCCCCCGCCAAACGCTCGATGGCGGCGCGCATCTCCGCCGGCGGGCTCGACTCCACGGCCCCCGGGGTCACCGCGCGATGGTCACGGCGTGACGGTCACGCCCGGCAGGATCGATGCCACCCCTCGGGCCATGACGTCCGGCCCGATGCCACCCAACGCGCCGTCGCGGATGATCCCGTCGCGGTCGATCCAGAAGTGGACCGGCAGGGCGATCGCGTCCCAGCGTTGCGCCGCGGATCCATCCAGGTCCAGGCCCAGCGGGAACGTCGTCCCGAGGCTCTCGGCGAAGGCTGCGACGACCGCCTGCTCCTCCTTGACATCGATGGCCAGCACGACCAGGCCGTCGTCGGCGTAGCGGGCCGCGAACCCGTTCATGAGCGGAAACTCATCGACGCAGGGCGGGCAGTAGGTGCCCATGAAGTTGACCCAGACCGGCGTCCCCTTGAGGTTCGCGAGGTCGATCGTGCCGCCACCGACCTGCGGGACCACGAGCGTCGGGGCCGCCTCGCCGATGTGGAACAAGGCTCCTGGATCCTCCGAGGCGTCACCACTGGCGGGCGGGCCACTGGCACCGGCCGTCGGAGAGGCGACCGCCACGCTGGGCGCGACCGACGGCGACGAGGACGCCACGAACGTCGGGATGGGCGTGGCATCCGGGACCGGATCCGGCGCGAGGGCGACGATGCCGCCCAGGGCCAGGACCGCGACCGCGATCCCGGCGAACAGACCGGCGACGATGGACAGACGAGGCCACATGGTGGCGCGGAGGGTACCAGTACCAGCGGGCGAGGGCGTCACTCACGGGGCGGGGGTAGGATTCCGATCCCATGGGCGACATCGGCGACCGGATCCGCACCCGCTTCCTGCCCGCGCTGCTGACCGCCTCCGGCGTGACCCTGCTGGCCGCGGGACTGCTCAGTTATACCCAGCCGGTCGCGGCCGAGCCGGCTCTGACGCCACCACCGGCCACCGCCACGGCAGCCCCGACCGCGGTCGCGACGCCGATCCCGCTCATCACCCTGCCGCCGCTGGGTTCCGCGGCGCCGCCGTCAGCGACGCCCACGGCCGATCCCGACCGGGTCGCGACGCGCGTCCGGATCGCCGCGCTCGATATCGACATGCCGATCGTCAAGGGCCCGGCGGGCTATCCGTATTGCAACGTGGCGATGTATCTCAAGGAACTCCGCCAGCCTGGTCAGGGTGGCGCGACGTATCTGTACGGCCATGCCCGGACCGGCATGTTCCTGCCCCTGCTGGAGACCTCGGAGAAGAAGCAGCTCGGGATGGTCGTCGAGGTCTGGACGAGCGACGACTTTCGCTTCCTGTACGAGATCGTCGATGTTCGGCGGAACCAGACTTCGCTCGACGACCCGCTGAGCGCCGAGACGGACGAGCTCTGGATCCAGACGTCGGAGGGCCCCCGGGGGACGGTCGGCAAGACCCAGGTCGTCGCCCTGCCGCTGTCCGTCGAGCGCGCCGACCCCGCCGACGCCCACCCCAAGGCGAAGCCCGTCGACTGCAGCTAGGGCAGAGCGCGGAGCCGCCGGCTCACAGCCAATCGATGCGGCGCAGGAACACGGCGGCGACGCCGGCCAGCCCGACGATCACGCCGGCCACGAGCCAGAAGCTGCCGAGCTCGACCGAAGCCTCGCTCATCCCGAACAGCCCGGCGAGGGCCCCGATCCCGGCCAGGATGACCGTCACGCCGGTGAGGCGCTTGACGATGATCGAGAGGTTGTTGTTGACCTGGGTCAGGTAGACGTCGAGCGTCGACGACGCGAGCTCGCGGTAGTTGTCGAGCTCGTCCGTCAGGCGGATGACATGGTCGTACACGTCGCGAAAGTAAACGAGCTCCGCTTCGTCGATGAGCGGCAGGTCGCGGTTGGTCAGCTGGTTGAACACCTCGCGCGTCGGGCTCGCTGCCCGGCGCACTTCGAGCAGCTCGCGCTTGAGGGCGAATAGCTCCTCGAGAGCTTGGGGGGATGCCTGACCGATGACCCTGTCCTGCACCGTATCAAGTGCCTCGCCGAGCTCGTCCGCGAACGGGAAGTAGCCATCGACGATGTCATCGGCCAGCGACCACAGCAGGTGATCGGGTCCCTGGGTCATGACCTCGGTCAGGCTCTTGCGCAGGTGATGCGTGGCTCGCGGATCCCAGGTCGCGTCGTGGACCGTGAACAGGAACCCCAGGCCAAGGACCAGATCCACCTCGCTGGCGAGGAACCGCTCGCCGTGGTGGAGCGCGAACAGGACCAGGTGGATGACGCCGTCCGTGCTCTCGATCTTGGCTCGCTGGTTGCCCTCCAGGACGTCCTCGATGATGAGTGGGTGGAGGCCGAGTGCTCTCCCGACGGCCTCGACCTGGGCCGGCGACGGCGAGGTGAGGTCAACCCAGACGGTCGTGTCAGGCTCGGCGAGGAAGGCCGGCAGTCGGGCCAGGCCGGCGTCACCATCCATCTGCTCGAGTTTGTCCGCTGTTACGGCCGCGATACGGATCTGGCCCGGGGCGCCCGCGGAGGTCGGCGCCAGGCGGCGGGTCATCGGCTCGCCGGCGCGCCCCGTCGTCGCGTCAGAAGTTGGCGTCGGGTCCATCGGCGGCATCGCTGGGCAGCATACGCGCCTCGTCGGTCCGGGAGCGGCCGCCACCCAGGGCCAGGGCCGGGATGACCGCCACCAGGGTCACGATCCCGGCGACGAGGAACAGCCCGACCATGATCGATGCCGCTTCGCGTGACGCCCACGATTCGAGCGCCTCGACGACGAGCGGGTCGCGCAACGGTCGATCGCGCAGCGCTTCGGGGATGTAGGCGAGGTACGCCTCGGGCGTGGCATAGACCGCTGCGGACAGGCGATCGATCGTCGTCGAGCCGTAGGCTGTCAGGATCGCCAGGCCGATCGCCATGCCGATCATCCGCGCGACCGTCACGACCGACGACGCGACCCCGAACGCGGCGCGCCCGGCAGCCTCGACGGCCGCGGCGGACCGGGGCGTGACCGACAGCCCGAAACCCAGGCCGTATGCCCCCAGCGACGCCGCCGCGGTGCCGATATCCGTCGCCGCGCTCCATTGCGCCATGGCGGCGAGCCCGGCCACACTCAGGGCGATGCCAACGAGAGTGACCACGCGGTAACTCGCGATGCGGACCAGGAACCCGGAGGCGAGGGCGCCGACGGCCGTCGCGCCAGCCAGGGCACCCAGGGCCGCACGCTGCTCGTCCGGGCCGCCGTACAGGACCCGATCGACGAAGACGGCCCCGCCGATGATCGCGGTCGCGAAGGCATAGCCGGTGAGGAGCGACACGAGTCCCGCGGCGCCGAACACCCGGGAGCGGAACAGGCGCACGTCCAGGAACGGGTCAGTCGTGCGCAGGGCGCGGGTGACCGCCGCGAGCGTGGCGACCACCGCGAGTCCGCCGAGGGCCAGCGACACCGTGGTCGACGGCAGATCCGTGCCCGCGATGTCCGCCGCGCCGATGAGGGTCAGGGCCAGCAGCCCGGTAGCCAGCGCGACGCCGAACAGGGCCGCGCCCACCACGTCCACCCGGCCCCCGTGCCGTGGCGTCTCCCAGCCCGAGGACGCCGCCCACGCCAGGACCAGCGCGGCGATCCCGATGGGCACGTTGACGTAGAAGATCCAGCGCCAGGCCGGGGCGAGGAGCGCCTCCGCGGTGCCGCCGCCGGCCCCGGCCGCAGCCAAGGCGTCCCCAGGGTGGATGGAACCCAGGATCGCCGCGCCCAGGAACGGTCCGGCGGCCATGCCCAGGAACGTCAGGGCGCCGATGACCCCGAGCGCACGGGCGCGCCCGTGCCCGTCGTAGAGGTGCGCGGCGGCGGCCGTCCCGACCGGCACCAGGACCCCGCCGCCCACGGCCTGGAGGAGGCGCGCAGCGATGAGCTGGTCCAGGTCCTGGGCCGCGCCCGCCAGCACCGAGCCCACGATGAACACGGCCAGCGCGCCAAGGAACAGGCGGCGCGCGCCCCACAGGTCGGCCAGGCGACCGGCCAGCGGCATGGCCAGGATGTAGACAAGCAGGTAGCCGTTGATGATCCAGCTCGCCTTGCGCAGCTCCAGCCATGCCGTGGTGCCCGCGGCGTCCACCAGGTCGGCCAGGATGGACGGCAGGGCGACCGCCGTGATCATCAGCTCGAGGCCGGTCAGGAACACGCCGACGCCAAGCACGACGAGCAGAACCAGGGCTGAGCGGCGATCCATGGCGGTCAGTGTAGGAGCGACGGCCGAACGACTCCGCCATACGTCTCTGCAGGGAACCGTAGGCGGCCTCGGCCGTCCTCGGTCGCCGTCGGCCGCCCGTTCCAGCGGATGCCCGTGCACGGAATCGCGGTCCGCGAGATCCCGCGGCCGCTCTGGAGGGCCTGGGCGACTGCTCGAGCCCGCCTAAGGCTGCTGTGGACGACCATCTGACGGTGTCGACCCGTGTTGACAACCTCCCTGCCCGTCCGTAGCATCAACGCCCGTTGATATCAACCGTCGTTGATACGACCGAACCCCGGAGCTCACCCGCTCGTGCCGACCCCCGCCCGGTTCCGCTCGACGTTCGCGTCGATCGTGCTTCAGCCCGACGACCTGCGCGAGTTGCGCGCGTTCCACAAGGCTCTTGCCGACGTGAATCGGCTGCGCATCGTCCGGCGCCTGGCCGCCAGCGAGGCGAGCATGGCCGAGCTCATCGCGCACGTCGGCCTGTCCCAGCCACTGGTCAGCCATCACCTCAAGCGCCTGCGCGTGGCTGGCCTGATCGAGACCCGGCGCGTCGGCCGCGAGACCGTGGCGACCCTTCGGCCGGAGGCCTTCGGTGAGGTCGCGGCCCGTGAGCGCGCCATCCTCGGGCTCGCCAGTTGACCCTGTCGAACGAGTCCCGGGATCGCGTCAAGCACGCCTTCGAGCCGATCGCCCTGGCGATGGGCCGAGCCGGCCTGACACCCGATGCGCTGACCCTCATCGGCTTCGCCATCACGGTCGCAGGCGCTGTCCTGCTCAGCCAGCAACAGTGGCTGCTCGGCGGCATCGTCGTGTTCGCGGGCGGGGCGTTCGACATGTTCGACGGCACCCTCGCGCGGGCGACGGGCAAGGCGAGCAAGTTCGGGGCATTCATGGACAGCGTGTTCGATCGCTGGGGCGAGGCGCTCGTCTACCTCGGGATCGTGATCGGCAGCTCATTCGCCGGTTTCGCGGAGGGCGCGTACTTCGCCGCGGCTGCCATGGGCGCGGCGTTCATGGTCAGCTACACGCGCGCCAAGGCCGAGGGCCTCGGCTTCACGACCGGGACGGGGATGGCCGCCATCGGGGTCATGCCCCGCGAAGTTCGGCTCCTCGTCCTGTCCCTGGGCCTGATCCTCGCCCCGATGCCGATCTATGAGGCCGTTCCCGCGGGTGAGGCCTGCGCCGGCCCGTGCGACTTCCCGCAGGGCGGTTCCCTCATCATCGCCCTGACCGTCATCGCAGTCGGCTCCACCATCACCACCATCCAGCGCATCCTCCACGTCCGGAATCAAGCGAGGCGACAGTCCTCGAGTCAGCCAACGGAGAACGAAACGTGAGCAAGAACGGCAGCAACGGCAGCGGCAAGAACGGCTCGACGCCGGCGAACACCTGGGCCGGCGCCGGCCGCCGCGGCGACGGCAAGATCCGCGTCGCCATCGTCGGCGTGGGCAACTGCGCGAGCAGCCTCGTGCAGGGCCGCTACTACTACGAGAACGCCAACGACGACGACTTCGTCCCGGGGCTGATGCACGTCAACCTGGGCGGGTACCACGTCCGCGACATCGACTTCGTGGCCGCCTTCGACATCGACAAGAACAAGGTCGGCAAGGACCTGTCCGAGGCGATCTACACCAAGCCCAACAACACGATCACCTTCCACAAGGTCGGGCCGCTGGGCGTCAAGGTCGAGCGCGGCATGGTCCACGATGGTCTCGGCAAGTACCTGAGCCAGATCATCGAGAAGGCGCCCGGGGAGACGGCCGACATCGTCGGCATCCTCAAGGAGCGCGAGGTCGACGTGATGGTCTCCTACCTGCCGGTCGGCAGCGAGGAGGCGACCAAGTGGTACGCCGAACAGGCCCTCGCCGCGGGCGTCGCGTTCGTCAACGCGATCCCGGTGTTCATCGGCCGCGAGCCCTACTGGCAGCGCCGCTTCGCCGACGCCGGCCTGCCGGTCATCGGGGACGACATCAAGAGCCAGGTCGGCGCGACGATCACGCATCGCGTGCTGACCCGCCTGTTCATGGATCGGGGCGTGCGCCTGGACCGCACCTACCAGCTGAACTTCGGTGGCAACACCGACTTCCTGAACATGCTCGAGCGCGAGCGCCTGGAGTCCAAGAAGATCTCCAAGACCAACGCCGTCACCTCCATGCTCGACTACGAGCTGGAGTCGGACGACATCCACGTCGGCCCCAGCGACCACGTGCCGTGGCTACTTGACCGCAAGTGGTGCTACATCCGGATGGAGGGCACGACCTTCGGCGACGTGCCGCTCAACGCGGAGCTCAAGCTCGAGGTCTGGGACAGCCCCAACAGCGCGGGCGTCATCACCGACGCTATCCGCTGCCTGAAGCTCGGCCTGGACCGCGGCCTGAAGGGCACGCTCGTCGCTCCGAGCAGCTACTTCATGAAGAGCCCGCCCCAGCAGATCCACGACGACATCGCCTTCAACCGGGTCGAAGCGTTCATCCGCGGCGAGGACAACGAGACCCTGGTGGGCACGGAGAAGGTGGCCAAGCGGACGTACCGCAAGCTCGCCGGCAACAAGGCCAAGGTGGCGACCGCCACGGCGCAGTGACCGCAGCCGACGAGCCGCGACCGGCCCCCAGGGCCTCGAAGGCGGAGGGACGCCGCCTCGAGGCCCCGCATCGACGCGGCGGCAACGGTCCGCGTGTCGTCGAGCGCGTGGCCGTCGTCGGCTACCGGGCGCTGTCCTGGCTGTTGAGCGTGCTACCGCCACGTCCGGCGGCCGCCGTCATCGGGCGCGTCTCGCAGCTCTCGTACCTGCTCTGGCCGACCAAGCGGCAGTGGTCGAACCGCAACTTCGGGCACGTCCTGGGCTTGTCGCCCAACGACCCGCGGGTCCGCCTGCTGGCCCTGCGGGCGTACTACGGCTACGGCCGCTACCTCGTCGAGCTCATGCGTCTGCCGTCGCTCCCGCCGGACGAGGTCGGCCGCCTGGCCGCGACCCTCGACGCCGACGAGGTCAAGCGCATCTGGCGCGAGGCACCCAATGGCGGCGGCCTCATCTTCGCCGTCGCCCACGTCGGCAACAACGAGGCCGTGGCCGCGTCCATCGCCCGGCACGGCATGCCGATCAGCGTCGTCGCCGACGATTCGTCGTTCCCGGAGCTGTTCGAGCTGCTCCGCCGCCAGCGCGAATCGTGGGGCGTGCACGTCGTCGCCTGGCGGAACCTGCGTGAGATCTTCGGGATCCTGCGGCGCAAGGAGATGCTCGCCCTGCTCGTCGACTGGGGCTACCGCTCCGACGGCATCCCGGTCCGCCTGTTCGGGGCGTGGACGGCGTTGCCGGCCGGACCGGCGACCCTGGCTGCCAAGACCGGCTCGCGCATCCTGCCCATCACCATCCGGCGCGAGACCGACGGCTCGTTCACGGTGAGCTGGCCCTCGCCGATCGACGTCGCGCCGTCCGATCCGGCCGCCCTCCAGCGTGCGACGCAGGCGATGGCCGACGCCCTGGCCACGACCATCGCGGCCGCACCCGACCAGTGGTACAGCTTCAAGCCCATCTGGCCGTCCGACCCCGATGAGATCGCCGACCTGGAGCGCCGCGCCGGTCTGATGCTCGCCGGAACGCCGGACCCCGGGCCTGCAAGCGGACGGCCGCCAGCACCGTGATCGGGTCCCGGGCCTGATGCGCGGTCGACTGCTCATCGCCGCGTCCTGGCTGGCCTGCCGCCTGCCAGAGGGCCCGCTGACCCGGCTGGCCGAGTTCGCCGGCGACCTGTGGTACCGGTTCACGCCCGACCGGGCGGATCAGGCGCGGCGCAACCTGCGGCGGGTCGTGCGCTGGCTGGCCACCAACGATCGGGGCGACGCCACCGTCCGGGCCGCCGCCGAGGATCCACGCGCCCTCGAACGCCTGGTTCGGCGGGCCTACCGTCACGCCGCCCGGTACTACCTGGAGGTGGCCCGGACCCCGGCGCTGCGCCCAGCCGATCTGGACCAGCGCCTGGTCATCGAGACGCCGGACACCGTCGCCGCCGCCTTCGATGGGCCGGCAGTCATCTTCGTCGGTCTGCACTTCGGCGCCCTGGAGCTGCCGGCCCTGTACCTCGCCAGCCGCGTCGGCGGTGCGGTGGCCCCCATGCAGACCATCGACGACGCGGGTCTCCAGGACTGGTTCGTTCGGACGCGCGGCGCCGCCGGTGTGCGGATCGTGGGCCTGCGCGAGGCGCGCCGCGAGCTCATGGGCGCGCTCCGCGATGGCACGAGCGTGGGCCTCGTCGGAGACCGAGACCTGACCGGGGGCGGCACACCGACCACCCTCTTCGGGGCGCCGGCCGGGCTGCCGCTCGGTCCGGCGATGCTCGCCGTGGAGAGCGGCGCTCGACCGTTCGTGGTCGGGGTCCGGCGCGTCAAGGGCGGCCGCTACGTCGGACGGCTGGAGCCAGTGCAGGTCCCGCCCGATGGGAGCCGGCGCGAGCGGGTGACCGCCACGCAGGGCGCCGTCGCGCGAGCCTTCGAGCGCATCGTCGAGGACGCGCCGGAGCAGTGGTGGGCGGTCTTCTTCCCGATCTGGCCGGACCTGGAGGGCGAGGCGTGACCCCGGACGACGCGGTGCGAACCGGCCGGGCCGACCTGCACATCCATACCGTGGCGTCGGACGGGACCGCGGACGTGCCAGCCATCCTGGACCACGTCGCTGCGCTCGGCGACCTGGACGTCATCGCCATCACCGACCACGAACGGATCGATGCAGCCGTCGCCGCCCGGGCCATGGCCATCGACCGGGGCCTGCCCTTCGAGGTCGTCGTCGGCGAGGAGGTCACGACCCTGGGCGGCCATCTGCTGGCCCTCTTCCTCGAGCGGCCCGTCCGGCCGTACCGCTCGCTGCGCAACACGATCCTGGCCGTCCATGACGCCGGTGGCCTGGCCATCCCGGCCCACCCGCTCGTGCCCTTCCCGCTGTGCGCCCAGGGGTGGATGCTGCGCGGTCTCCTCGACGACCCGGACGAGGCCTGCCACCCGGACGGCCTGGAGTGCTTCAACCCGACGGCGCTCGGCCGGCCGTGGCACGATCGGGTCGTGCGCTTCGCCGATCGCCACGCCCTGGCCACGCTGGGCAACAGCGACGCGCACGCCCTGGAGGCGATCGGCTCCGGCTGGTCCACGTTCCCGGGTCGCACCGCGGCGGATCTGCGGCGCGCCATCGTTGACCACGAGACCCGCCACGGCGGCTCGTTCCATGGCACCCGCGGACAGATCGGCGTCTTCGGCCAGCAGCTCCGCAAGCGCGCCATCGACGCGCGAGATGAGCTCGGGGGCCGCGTCCGGCGTGACGGCACGGGCCGCGATCACGGCTACCCCGGTGGTCGTGTCCGGCCGCCACGCTATGAACCCGGGGCCGCGGCGGCCGCGCCATCGAGCGACGACGAGGCGGGAGCGTGAAGATCGGGCTGGTCTGCCCGTACATCTACCCGGAGGCCGGCGGCGTGGCCCAGCACGTCCGGTTCCTGTACGAGAACCTGCGCCTGCGTGGCCACGACGTCCGCGTCCTGACCGCGAGCCACGGGCCGCAGCGCTCGTCGGAGGGCGACATCATCCGGCTCGGAGTCGGCATCTCGGTGCCGATCAACGCGTCGGTCGGCACGCTCACGTTCTCGCCGCGCTACCTCGGCCAGATCCGGGCGATGCTCGAGCGCGAGCAGTTCGACGTCCTGCACTTCCACGAGCCGTTCGTGCCGTTCCTCTCGATCTTCCTGCTGCGCCTCTCGACGAGTGTCAACATCGCGACGTTCCATGCCTACGCCGGCTTCTCGCCGTCGTACGAGTTCGGCAGCCGAGCGCTGCGCGGGTATGCGGACCGGCTGCATGGCCGGCTGGCGGTCAGCGCGGCCGCCCGCCACTTCATCGATCGCTTCTTTCCGGGCGAATACAAGGTCATCCCCAACGGCGTCGATATCGGACGCTTCGCCAACGCCGTTCCGCTGGCGCGCTGGCAGGACGGCACGCCGAACGTGTTGTTCGTCGGGCGCCACGAGCCGCGCAAGGGCCTGCTCGACCTGCTCAAGGCCTACCGGATCCTGCGCAAGACCGGCTGCCAGTGCCGCCTGCTCGTGGTCGGATCCGGCCCCCAGGAGCGCGAAGCCCGACGCTACGTGATGACCCGCAAGCTGGGCGGGGTCGAGTTCCTCGGTCGTGTGTCCGACGACGAGAAGGCCCAGCTCTTCAAGACCGCAGACGTCTACGTCTCACCGGCCACCGGCGGTGAGTCGTTCGGGATCGTCCTGCTCGAATCGATGGCGGCCGGCACGCCGATCGTGTGCAGCGACATCCACGGGTACAAGGGTGTCGTCCGGCGTGGTCGGGAAGGCATCCTCGTCCCGCCCCGCCGGCCGAAGGCGATCGCGGCCGGGATCGCGAAGGTCCTTGGCGACGATGACCTGCGCGCCGAGATGGCCGCCAACGGCGAAGTGCGTGCCGACCAGTTCAGCTGGGAACGCGTCACCGCGCGGGTCGACGACTACT
>JBPPMZ010000084.1:0-31364 GCA_051306295.1 Candidatus Limnocylindrales bacterium | reverse complement strand
CCCTCGTCGCCGCGGATGGGCGCCGCGAGCGGGGCAGCCACAGGCGCGCTGGCGGCCGGCGGGTCGCGGTCGACCACGGGCAACGTGACCACGGCGGTCGGGCTCGATGGGTCGCCGGCGGCCACGATGGGCTCCAGGGCGGCGGCCATCGCCGCGCCATTCGGGAAGCGATCGGCGCCTTCGGGGGCCAGGGCCCGCGCGACGACATCGGCCAGGGCGATCGGAACCTCTGGTCGCGCGTTACGGACGGAGGGCGCCGTCGCGCCGACACGCGCCAGGGCGATGGCATCGTTGGAGTCGCCGCTCCAGGGCCGCGATCCGGTCAGCGACTCATAGAGCACCAGGCCCAGCCCGTACACGTCCGAGGCGGGCGTCGTGGTAGCTCCCCGGGCCTGTTCCGGGCTGAAGTAGTGGACGCTGCCCAGGGTCGTGCCCGGCATCGATCCCTCGGCGTCCATGGCCAGTCGGGCGATACCGAAGTCGGTGACCTTGGCCCGACCGTCACTGGCCAGCAGGATGTTGCCGGGCTTCACGTCGCGGTGGACGATGCCTCGCACGTGGGCGACCCCGAGGGCGCGCGCCACATCCAGGCCGATGCGCGCCGCCGCCCAGGGCTCCAGGCGCCCGCCGCGCTTGAGCCGCGCCGCCAGGTCCTCGCCATCGACCAGTTCCATGATCAGGTACGGCTGGGCGCCGTCCGTGCCGGTATCCAGACAGGCAACGATGTTCGGATGGCGCAGGACGGTCGCGGCCAGGGCCTCACGCCGGAACCGCTGGGCGAGGTCGGGGTCGGCCGTGACCTCCGGACGAAGCAGCTTCACGGCGACCCGGCGGTCGAGCCGGATGTCGGTGGCGACGTGGACGGTGGCCATGCCGCCGCGGCCGATGACGGCCCCGAGTCGATACCGGCCGCCGACCAGGCGCTCGTCGGGCGAGGTCGTCGCGTGGGGCGGCGGAGCGGGTTCAGACGGCTCGGTCACGCCCGGACCATAACGGACCGTCTTCGGATCGGCGCTGGCCCGACGGTCCGGGCCTGACGACGCCTAAGGTAGCGAGCCCGATGGCGACCATCGCTTTGAGGCGCGCCGCGCGCGCCTGCGCGGCCGATGCCCGATGGAGGCGACGGGTCGGCGGCGGCATCGTGGACCCATCGCCGACACCGATCGGCCACTACGGTCCAGGAGGGACGCCATGTATCACCCCGAGACGATGCTCCGCCTCGCACGCGAGCGTCAGCAGCGATTCATCGAGGACGCGCGACGGGACGATCTCGTCCGCGAGCTCACCTCCGTCCAGCGCCAGGAGCCGCGCGAACGATTCCGCGTGCGCGACCTGCGCTGGGTCCTCTTTCGCCCGCTTGGCGCCTGACCCCGTCGAGCCGACGAGTCCGTGGCCCCCTGGCGACCCTATCGGTCGTCGGGGGGTTCGGCTGCGTCCGGTGCCACAAGACCCGCCCGCGCCGCGAGCATCGCCGCCTCGATCCGGCTGCTCACGCCCAGCTTGTCCAGGATGTGCGTGACATGGACGCTGGCCGTCTTGGGGCTGATGAACAGCTCCTGGGCGATCTGGCCGTTGGTCCGCCCGGCAGCGACGAGGGCGAGCACCTCCGACTCGCGCGCCGAGAGTCCGAGCTCCGCGAACGGGGCCGCCGTGGGGATGATCGAGGGCTCTTCCGGGAGCGCGGTGATCGCCGCCAGCCGGTCCGCGTCGGTGTCGGCGTCGGCGTCGGTGTCGGGAGTGGCCGGCAGCGGCAGTCGTCCGCGTCGGGCCAGACCCTCGATGGCGACCAGCAGCGGGCGCGCGCCGAGGGCCTTGGCCGATCGTGCGGCGGCTTCGATCGCCGACTCAGCCGCGGGTCGATCGCCGGCGACGAGCGCGGCCTCAGCGACCCTGGACCAAGCATAGGCGCCGGCGTATGGCACCGGGATGGCGGCCCAGGCCGTGGCGGCGGCATGCCAGTCGGCGGCGCTGGTCGTGCCGACGAGGCGCCCGGCCTCAGCGAGACAGGCGAGCTGGGTCGCCATCGCCGATCCGGGGGCGGGTGGCGCCGCTGTCCAGACCGAGCGGGCACGCTCCAGGAAGCCGGCGCCGACCGCCTCGGCGGTGACCACCTCCTCGGGGCGACGTCGCGCCCGCGCCGATCCCGCGCGATCGGCCGCCGCTCGCAGCCCGACGGCGCACAACGGGCCGACGAGGACCACGTCGTCGCTGTCGTCAAGGTGGCGGAGCCCACGCTGGGCGGCATCGATGGCCGCCGTGGGATCGCCGTCCTCGATCGCCAGTTCCGCGCCGACAAGGGCCACGAACGCGCCGACGTCGGCATCGACCTCGCCGACCCCCAGGCGTTCTGCGTCAGCCAGCCGCTCGTGCGCTTCGGTGGAGGCCCCCCGGGCACCGAAGATCCGCGACGCCGCGGCGTCGCGGTACAGCGTGCCAAGGCTGCTGCGTTGGCGCTCCAGGCTGGATCGGGCGAGCGCCTCGGCCTCCGCCCAGCGCCCGGCCCGCGACAGGGCGTCGATCGAGGCCGCCCGGAAGTGGGCCCCGAATCGTCGCTCGAGGCCGTAGGTCGTCGCGGCGGCGAGGCCCGCCTCTGCGGCCGCCACCGCGTCGTCGAACCGGTCGGCGACGATGAGCTGGTAGGCGAGATTCGCGCTGGCGGGCAGGAGCGTGTCCACCAGCCCGTGTTCCTCGCCGATCCGGCGGGCCTTCTCGAGCTCGGCGATGCCGGCCTCGATCTCGCCGAGCGACACCAGGTCGGAGCCCAGGTTGGACCGGGCGCGGCCCTCCTCGGCCGGCGCGCCCGCGGCCACGGCACAGGCGGCCGCCTCCTCGCAGATCCGTCGCGACTCGCCGTATCGGCCGGCGCCCATCAGCCAGCCGCCCAGGCCGACGAGCACGCGTGCCCGGGCCGCCGTCGGGGGCTCGGACGGCACGAGCCGCACGGCCTCGTGGTGCTCCTGCGCGGCCTCCTCGTTGCGCTCTGCCGCCCAGAGGCTGTACCCGAGTCGCGAATGGAGCAGACCCGCGACCTCACGCTGGCCGACCGGATCCACCCGTTCCAGCGCATCGCGGAGCCAGGTGATCGCCTGGTCGTTGTCGCCGATGTCGTCGGCCGCCCTGGCGGCCCGGCGGCGTAGCTCGACCGCGTCCGGCAGGCCTTCGCCACCTCGCTCCGCCTCGCCGAGTCGCCCTTCCAGGTCCAGGGCCTGGGCGTACTGGCGGACGGCGCTCCCGTAGGCATGGACGGACTCGGCCTGCGCCCCGGCGGCGATCGACGCGCGGTAGGCCTCGGCGGGCCGATCGGCGCGCAGCCAGTGGCGAGCCAGTTCCGCTGCGAGACCCGCGGCCCCTGCGGCCCCGGCGGCGCCTCCGGCGAGGGCCGGGCGCTCGCGCAAGACGAGGGCGAACCGCTCGTGCAGGTGCCGTCGCTCCGACGGCAGGAGCGACGCCTCCACGACCTCGCCCAGGAGCGCGTGCCGGGGACGAAGGGCGGACGACCCGGCATCGGGCACCAGGACGCCGCCCGCGACCGCGGCGCGAACCGCTTCTCGCAGCTCGTCCTCGGGGCGCTCCGCGACGGCGGCCACGAGCCGCTCGTCGATGGGTCGGCCGGCGACCGCGAAGACGCCCAGGATCCGCTGGGTCGGCTCCGGGAGTCGGGCGATCTGCTGGGCCAGCGTCTCGACCAGCGTGCGGGGCAGCGGTTCGCCCCGACCCCGCTGTTCGACTGCGACGAGCTCTTCGACGAAGTACGGGTTGCCGTCGGATCGGGAATGGATACGCTCGACCTGTGCCTCGTCCGGGGCGTGGCCCAGGATCGCCGCCACCAGGGCTCGCACGTCGTCGCGCGTGAACCTGGCCAGATCGAAGCGGCTCGTCCGGGCATCGCGCTCCAGGCCGGCCAGCCAGGTCGCGACCGGGTGACCCAGGCCCAGGTCATCGGTGCGGACGCTGAGCACGAGCAGCAGGCGCTCGCGGTCCAGGTTCCGAACGCCGAACGTGAGCAGGTCTCGCGTCGAACGATCGACCCAGTGCAGATCCTCGACGATGACCACGGTCGGCGACTCTGCAGCCAGGTTCCCGAGCAGTTCCAGGATCACCCCGAAGAGGCGTGCCTGGTCCAGGCCGCTGCGCGCATCGGCGGCGGACGTGACGACCGCCATCTCCGCGGAGCGCGTGCCACCGAGCGCCGGCAACAGGCGAGCCAGGTCGTCCCGCGACGAACCCAGGACCTCGCGCGCCCGCGCCGCGCTCAGGCCGCGCAGGAACGTGCGCAGGGCCTCGCTGATCGGCGCATAGGGCATGCCGTCCTCGCCGAGGTCCAGGCATCCGCCGCGCAGGACGTGATCGCCGGCTGCCAGCGCTTCCCCGGCGAAGGTCTCGATCAGGCGCGTCTTGCCGATGCCGGCCTCGCCGGCCACGATGACGACCTCCGGGGTGCCTTCCCGGGCGCGCGCCCATGCGGCTCGCAGCGCCAGCAGGTCTGGCGCCCGCCCGACGAGACCGCTGGTCGCCACGGGGCCGCCCATAGCCCCGGAGTCTACGCGTCCCCAACGGCGCTGAGGTACCTCACTCGACGGGATTGAGGTTCCGCCCGATGTGCGGCGTGGGACGCTCCGGCGACCGTGTGCCTGAGCGATCGGATAGCCCGGTCGCCGACCGCACGGGAGGCCCAAGCCATGCGCGCTCTGTACCTGTTCATCAACGGACTGGCGTCATCGAACACGGAGCGACCGGGTGACCGCAGCGTCCGGTGGGCGGACGGGCCGGACGGGGAGCTCGTGCCGATTCGACCCGGGGCGTTCGCGCGCTGGATGATGGCCCGCGATGCCTCGAGCGGGCCGGGCGGGTCGGCGACGGCCGCTGCCCCTGGGCGTGGACGAGGCCGCCGGGCGATGTCGCCGCGCTGAGGTGGGCCGCCGAGTTTCCCGGCCCTGACGGGAACGTGGTCCGGCCTCCATGCCAGATCCGGTCAGGCCCGTCATCCGAATGGACGGGTGCATCATCATCCCCAACTGCCCGTCTCCGGAGTCCAGATGTCATCCGACCGAGCCCGCCAGATCCTGACCGTCGCCATCTTCATCGTCACCGTGGCGATCAACGCCGCCGCCAATGCCTTGCCGATCAACGGCCAGCTGACGGCCGAGATCAGCGATCGATTCCGCGTCTTCGTGATCCCGGCCGGCTACGTGTTCGCCATCTGGGGCCTGATCTACCTGCTGCTCGGCGCCTTCACGATCGATCAGGCGCGGCCGTCGCGAGCCGCCGACCCGACGCTGCGTCGCCTCGGCTGGCTGCCAGCGCTGACCGGCGTCCTGAGCTCGGTCTGGGTGCTGCTCTTCCAGTACGAGGTGTTCGTGCTGACCGTCCCGGTCATGATCGCCCTCCTCGTGGCACTGATCCGGATCAACGCGGTCACCTTCGCCGACCGCGACCGCCTGCGCGGCGCCTGGGCATGGACGGTCCGGATCCCGTTCTCGGTCTATCTCGGCTGGATCACGGTCGCAACCATCGCCAACATCGCGCAGCCGCTCGATGCCGTCGGGTTCGACGGGTTCGGCATCCAGCCGGAGCTGATCGCCGCAGCGGTCCTGGTCGTCGGCCTCGCGATCGCGGCGACGTTCGTGTGGCGGTTCGCCGACATCGCCTACGGGCTGGTGATCGTGTGGGCCTATGCCGGGATCGTCGTCAAGGAGTCGCAGACGACGCTGGTCCCGATCGTAGCCGGCGCCGGGGCCGTGCTCATCGGCGGACTCGTGCTCGCGACGATCCTGCGCGACCGACCACCGAGCGCGAGCTCGATGATCGGCGTCGGTCCGAGCGTCGCCGCCCGGACCTGATCGACAGCCGTCAGGAGCGGTCGCCGACACGCGCGAGGCGCTCGCCCGGCAGAGCGACGATCGGGCGCGGGCCGCCACCCTGGTTCGGGCGCGGGCCGCCACCCTGGTTGCCACGCGGGCCGAAGCCCGAGTCCGGGCGCTGGCCCGGTCGACGACCCGGCCGCGGGCCGCCACCCTGGTCCGGTCGCGAGCCGAGGGACTGGCCGGGGCGCTGCCCGAGCGTCTGGCCCGGGCGCGGACCGTTGGGCCGAGCCTCGCCCGGTCGCGATCCGCCGGGCCGAGGCCCTCCGGGTCGAGGGCCGCCCTGGCCACCCGCGCCGTGCGGGCGGGCTCCACCGGGACCGCTCGGTCGGGCGATCGGTCGCGTGTCGGGACGATCCATCGGCCACGAACCTCGGCCATCACGGCCACCGGCCGCGACGCCGGGCGCATCGGGTCGGCTGCGTCGGGCCGGTGCCACGCCGCCGCGGTCGTTCATCGGCCGCGTCCGACCCAGGCCGCCACGAAGGATCGGCTCCGGTCGGATCGAGCGATCGGGCTCGAAGCCGGCGACGACCTCCTGCGGGATCCGGCTGCCCAGGACCTTCTCGATCTCGGCGAGCAGCTTCAGTTCATCGACGCAGACCAGCGAGACCGCGTGGCCCGGCGAGCCGGCGCGGCCCGTGCGACCGATGCGATGGACGTAGTCCGAGGGGACCATCGGCAGCTCGAAGTTGACGACATGCGGCAGCCCGTCGATATCGAGGCCACGTGCGGCGATCTCGGTCGCGACCAGGATCGGCGTTCGACCGGCCTTGAAGTCGGCGAGGGCGCGGACGCGCTGGCCCTGGCTCTTGTTGCCGTGGATGGCCATGGCCGAGATCCCGTCCCGCTCCAGCTGCTGGGCGAGGCGGTTGGCGCCGTGCTTGGTGCGGGTGAAGACGAGCGCCTGGTCGATGACCCCGGTGCGGACCAGCTGGGCCAGCAGCTCGCGCTTGCGCTCGCGATCGACCAGGTGGACGACCTGGGTGACAAGCGGTGCCGCGGAGTTCTTGGGCGTGACCTGGACGGTGGCCGGGTCGTGGAGGAAGCCACTCGCCAGCGAGCGGATCTCCTCGGAGAACGTGGCGCTGAAGAGCAGGTTCTGGCGCTGGGCGGGCAGGACCGCCAGGACCTTGCGGATATCGCGGATGAAGCCCATGTCGAGCATCCGATCCGCCTCGTCAAGGACGAGGATCTCGACCGCGGACAGGTCGATGGTGCGCTGCCCGAGATGGTCGAGCAGGCGGCCCGGGGTCGCGACGACCACGTCGGGCAGACGCCGGAGCGCGGCGACCTGCGGGGCGAAGCCGACGCCGCCGTAGATGGCGGACGAGCGGACGCCCCAGTGATGACCGTAGACGCGGACGCTCTCCTCGACCTGGAGCGCGAGCTCGCGGGTTGGGGCGAGGACCAGGGCGCGGATGGGTCGGCGGCCGGTCCGGCCGTCACCGTTCGGGGCGCCCAGGCGCTGGAGCATCGGCAGGACGAAGGCGGCGGTCTTGCCGGTGCCGGTCTGGGCGCCGGCCATGAGGTCGCGGCCGGCGAGGACGAGCGGGATCGCCTCGGTCTGGACGGGGGTGGGCTCGGTGTAGCCCTGGTCCGCGACGGCGCGGAGGAATTCGGGCGCGAGCCCAAGCTGATCGAAGGACATGGGGAGAGTGGCTCCTGATGGGGCCCACCCGCTCGACGTGATGTCCGTCCGCGGGGCCCGGTCAGGGCGCTGGTGGTGGATTCGAGATCTGATCGACAGGGTCGACCGAGGCGCTGACCGGAGCGCCGTACGAGCACGAGAAGGCCGGAGCATACCCGATGGCGGCCGGTTTCGCACTGGCCGACATGCCACTGGCGTCGGACCTCCTGGCGCCCATCTGACGGCTCAGCGGTCGAACCGACCGTGCCGTGGCTAGACTCTGCAGGTGACTGACCGGATCTGTCCGACCTGTGGGGAGCCGACACCTGACCGATTCCAGTGGTGTGGCCACTGCGGGACGCGACTGGTCACCGAGCGCGGGGCCGAGGACATCCGGCGCTTCGCGACGGTCGTCAACTCGGACCTGAAGGGCTCGACCGCCCTCGGAGAGAGGCTCGACCCCGAGACCCTCCGCGAGGTCTTGACGCTCTACTTCGACGAGATGAAGGCGGTCTTCGAGTCGCACGGCGGGACGATCGAGAAGATCATCGGTGATGCCATCGTCGCGGTCTTCGGCGTGCCGGTCCGCCGGGAGGACGACGCGCTGCGGGCCGTACAGGCGTGCGCCGAGAGCCAGCGTGTGCTCGCCACCCTGAACGACCGTCTCGATGCCGCATGGGGCGTCCGGCTGGTCGTGCGGACGGGGGTCGCGACCGGCGACGTGGTCTTCGGTGAGGCGACGCTCGGCCAGCATGTGCTGGCGGGCGACACGATGAAGATCTCATCGGCGATGGAGCAGAACGCCCCGCCGTTGGAGGTCCTGCTCGCGGAGTCCACGTACGCCTTCGTCAAAGACGACGTGGAGGTGGAGCTCGTCGAGCCCGTCACACCCAAGGGGATGGACGTCGTCGTGCCCGCCTACCGCCTGGTGTCGGTCACATCCCGCCAAGCCGGTCAGGTCGGCGCGGACGCGAGCGCCGCAGGCCTCCGGATCTGTCCGGCCTGCGGCGAGGAGAACTCCGAGCAGTTCCGCTTGTGCGGGATGTGTGGAGCGACGCTGGCCGTTGCGACCCCGGCTCGTGACAGCCGCAAGACGGTCACGCTCGTGTTTGCGGACCCAAAGCCCACGACGCTTGACGGCAGCCCGCCCAGCGCCGAGGCGCTGCGCGACGTGATGACCGACTACTTCGGGGCCATGCGCGTCGCCCTGGAGCGTCACGGCGGCACGGTCGAGAAGTTCATCGGTGATGCGGTGATGGCGGTCTTCGGGTTGCCTGTGCGCCACGAGGACGATGCGGTCCGGGCGGTCCGGGCGGCTGCGGACATGCAGGCCGCCCTGCCGACGCTCAACGACGAATTCCGGGCACGCTGGGGTCTGGAGCTGCGCAACCACATCGGTGTGAACACGGGTGAAGTGATCGCCGGTGACGCCTCCCTCGGCCAGCGCCTCGTGACGGGCGACGCGGTGAACACGGCAGCCCGACTCGAGCAGGCGGCTGGGCCGGCTGAGATCGTCCTGGGCGAACTGACCTACCGGCTCGCCCGTAGTCACATCGAAGTCGAGCCGCTCCCGCCACTTCAGCTCAAGGGCAAGGCGGAACCCGTGCCCGCCTACCGGTTCATCCGGGTCAAGCACCGCGTCGACGAGGGGGCGGCCGGAGCCACGCCGTTCGTGGGCCGCGCGGTCGAGATGGCTCGGCTCCGCGATGCCCTCGCCGACGCCGAGGGCAAAGGCGTCGCCCGCCTGGTGACGGTCATCGGCGATGCCGGCGTCGGCAAGTCGCGCCTGGTCCGCGAGTTCGCTGAATCGCTCGGCGACACCGCTCAGGTCGTACGGGGCCGCTGCCTCCCGTACGGCGACGGCATCACGTTCTGGCCGATCGGTGAGATCGTCCGCAGCGTCGGCGCCATCGATGATGACGACGATGCGACCGCGGCCATCGCCAAGGTCGCCAACCTGGCACGCAGGGCCAGCACGGACGCGGACGAATCCGAGGACATCGCCGCGCGCGTCGCGGCGGCGATCGGCCTGGGAACCGGCCAGTACCAGATGCCCGAACTGTTCTGGGGGATCCGCAAGCTGCTGGAGGCGATGGCCCACCGCCAGCCGCTCGCGGTCATCATCGACGATATCCACTCGGCGGCCCCGGCCTTCCTGGAACTCCTCGACCACCTCCTCGAAGCTGTCGCCGAAGCCCCGATGCTGTTGTTGACCACGGCCCGCCACGAGGTCCTGGAGACCCACGACGAGTGGACGACCGCACATGAGGCCGAGCGGATCACCCTCGAGCCACTGACGTCTGCGGACGCCGATTCGATCGTCGGGCAGCTGCTCGCCGGCCTCGATTCGCGCGTGCAGGTCCAGATCGTGGATGCGTCCGAGGGCAACCCCCTGTACGTCGAGCAGATCACCTCGATGCTGGTGGAGACCGGTGCCATCCGCCGGGAGGGGGAACGCTGGATCCCGACCGCCAAGAGCGGCCAGGTGCCGATCCCACCGACCGTCCAGGCCCTCGTCGCTGCCCGCCTCGACGCGCTCGGCCGGGACGAGCGAGCGGTCGTCGAGCCGGCGTCCGTGATCGGGCTGTCATTCCCCGTCGATGCGGTCATGGAGCTCGTCGGAGACGAACTGCGGCCGGGCGTGCCTACCCATCTCGGCGCGCTCAAGGCGAAGCAGCTCGTCCGGCCGGCGACCGGATCGGAAGAGGAGACGTTCCGATTCGGCCATGTGGTCATCAAGGACACGGCCTACGGCAGTCTGCTCAAGCGCCAGCGCGCCACCTTGCACCAGCAGTTCGTGGACTGGGCGGAGCGCGATAACGAGGCGCGCGGGCGGAGCACGGAGTTCGAGGAGATCCATGGGTACCACCTCGAACAGGCGTACCGATACCTCACCGACCTCGGAACCCTCGACGATCGAGCCCAGACCGTCGGAAGGCGCGCCGCCGAGAAGCTCGCGTCGGCGGGTCGGCGCGCCTTGTCCCGCGCGGACATGTCGGCGGCCGCGGACCTGTTGCGCCGGAGCGTGGCGCTCCTGCCGGCCGCCGACGGCCTGCGGATCCAGCTCCTGCCGGAGCTTGCCGAGGCACAGTTCGAGCTCGGGGACCTGGACGCGATGGGCGAGACCGTCGCACTCGCCGTGACGGAGGCCACCGAGTCCGGCGACCCGATGCTCCTGGCTCGTGCCCAGCTGGCGGCGG
Organism: Candidatus Limnocylindrales bacterium; assembly: GCA_051306295.1. Taxonomy (GTDB): domain Bacteria; phylum Chloroflexota; class Limnocylindria; order Limnocylindrales; family CSP1-4; genus SPCO01. Next base: position 20,673 of record JBPPMZ010000084.1, on the reverse strand, counting down.
CGATGCACGGGCTGTTCACGGGCGCTCGCGCCGGCGAGGAGACGGATCCCGCGGCCGAGGTCGAGGCGATCACCACTCGCCTCGAGCGGGCACGCGACGACGCCGGCCTCGCGCGGGCCTGGCGGATGCACGGGATGATCGCCTCGAAGGCCGGACGCTACGACGATGCGTCGGCTGCGGCCGAGCGGATGATCGACCACGCCCTTGCAGCCGGTGAGCAGCGCCTCGTGGCCCGCGGCGCCTCGGCGTACGCATCGACGGCGGTGATCAGCTCGAAGCCAGTGGACGAGGTCTTCACGCGGTTGGAGCAACTCCTGCGCGATGTCGCCGGCGACCGCAAGGCCGAGGGCCGGCTCGCGCTCGAGCTCGCGCAGGTGCACGCGATGCGCGGTGAGTTCGAGGAGGCGCAGCAGCTCGTCCGACGGGGTCAGGAGCTCATCTGGGATCTCGGGCCGAGCATCTCGGCGATGACGACCTCCATCCAATCGGCGCGCGTCTTCATCCTGGCGGGCGATCTCCATGCGGCGGAGGCGGAACTGCGCCGCGATGACGAGCGCCTGGCGGCGATCAACGAGACCTACTTCCGATCAACGATCACCACCGACCTCGCAAGGGTCCTGTGGGACGAGGGGCGGGCGGACGAAGCCGCGGCCTTCTGCGACATCGCCGAACGGATCGCCGATGAGGACGACACGGACAGCCAGATCGGTTGGCGCCTGGTGCGAAGCCGGACCCTGCTGGCCGCCGGTGACGCTGTGACTGCCGATCGGCTCTCACGCGAGGCCGTCGATGTCGCCGCGACGAGCACCGACCTCCTGCTGCAGGCGAACGTCCTGCTCGATCGGGCGACACTCCTGGCCTCGATCTCCGGGCCGGAATCGGCAGGACCTCCCTTGCGGGAGGCCCTGCGTCTCTTCGAGCTGAAGGGAGACCGTGTCTCCGCCGCGCGGGCCCGCGACCTGCTGGCGGCAGGCGCGTCCGTCTAGGTCCAGCCGCCGGCGCGGCCGTTGTTCGGGGTGCGGAACACCGCCTCGAACCAGGACGGGGTCACGTTGCCCTTGCTGGCCGCCGTCGACACCCAGCAGTTGGTCGTGAGCTTCGCGCTGCACTGGGACTTCTTGGTGAACGGGATGACCGTGTAGTCATCGCCGTAGGTGGCATCTCCCGCGACGTACGAGTCCCAGAAGTGGATGACGCCGGCCATGGACCGGGTGCCATACCAGCGGATCGTCCACTGCACACCATCCGCGACCGTCTGGCCATCGAGGACCTCGGCGGTGACGGCGCTGCCGTAGCAGGTGTAGCCGATGGTCGAGCAGAGCGACCCCAGCCCTGTGATCGACGTCTCCGCATAGGTGCCCTGGGCACCGACCGCGTTGGTCTCGATCTTGCCGGTCTGCTGCACGTTGTTCGACTCGTTGCAGCTCGACGTCGTCAGGCTGACGGACTCATTCGGCAGGAAGTAGTTGGCGTTCTTGTTCTGGTTCTCGTTGGCGCTGCAGGTCGGCGTCGCCGTGACGATCGAACCGCTCGCGTAGAAGTTGTCCTGGTTCGTCCCGGTCGCGTTGCCCTCGGCGACATAGACGCCGAACCAGGCCGGGTAGGTCCCGCCCGTGGCCGGCGCCGTCACAGTCGGCGTGTCGATGATGATCCGGTATGTCACGGACCGACCGGCGCGGAGCGTACCGATGTCACAGGTGAGGGTCGCCGCGGTGGCCCCGTCCGCGAGGTCGCAGTCGGGCGCCGACCCCTGCGGGAACACCTCGACGTACGCGGCACCCGACGGCAGGCTGGGGCCTGACGGGGCCGGGAACAGCGGATTGACAGGAGCGTCGTCGGCGGCCGTGCCTCCGAGGAGCCTGATCGAATTGATCGTCTGGCCGCCGTTGTTCTTGACGGTCACGTCCACGGCCGTCAGACCGCCAGGGCTCGTGGGGGTGAACGTCAGCACGCCATTCAGCGCGCCGGGACTGTTGACGAGGATGTCTCGGGTGTCAGCAGCAGTCACGGTGGCTGGAGCGAGCAGTAGGAACAGGAGCATCGAGCTCGACAGGACGCCAACGACGCGCCGTAGGCGATGGGACGACAACGGGACCCTCCTTGCGATGAGTGGCGCCGATCACACTCGTTCTGAGATAGGACCATCGTCCTATCGAGCTTCCCCCATTCGGGCCATCGGCACAGGGTGCAACCGATACCGGCCCTCGTCAAGCGTCTTCCACCTGACACGACGCTTGCCTTTTGGCGGACGATGCATCGGCGCACCGGGAGGCACACGATGGGCCATCCGGGTCAACCGCGCATTCGCGGGACGTCAACGACCGAGGGATGGAGCGGGAGACGAGGCTCGAACTCGCGACATGCAGCTTGGAAGGCTGCCGCTCTACCAACTGAGCTACTCCCGCTCGGTGTCGTGCTCAACTACAGCGGATAACTGCCGAATCTGGCCTCCGTCAGTTGACCACACCGCTCGAACAGCGGATAATCACGTCAGTTTCGATCGATCCTGAGCGTGGGACAGCGTCAAAATGTGCGCTGTCCTCTCCCCCCGCTGAGTTCGGGCAGAGAGGTAAACGATTCGATGGCTAGAACGTCTCGCACGACCCGTATCGTAGCCGAAGAGGGCCCGCGGGCAACCGGCCTGACGATCGACGCCGCGATCGACTCCTACCGCCTCAGCCTGCGGGCGGGCAACAAGAGCCCGTCGACGATGAAGACCTACCTGGCGGCGCTCGCCCAGTTCAGCCGCTTCCTGGCTGAGCGGGGCATGCCCCGAACGCTCCGGGCGATCCGGCGCGAGCACGTCGAGGCGTTCATCGTCTCGCTGCAGGATGCCGGCCAGCGACCGGCGACCGTATCGATCGCCTACCGGAGCCTCCAGCCGTTCTTCAAGTGGGCCCTCGGCGAGGATGAGATCCCGGCCTCGCCGATGGAGCGGATGACGCCGCCGATCGTGCCCGAGGAGCCACCGGCGATCCTGCGCGACGAAGAGATCAAGGCGATCCTCGACGCCTGTGCCGGCGCCGACTTCGAGGCTCGCCGCGACACGGCGATCATCCGGCTCCTCCTCGACACCGGGATGCGCCGGGCCGAGCTCGCGGGGCTCAAGCTCGACGACATCGACATGGACCAGCAGGTCGCGATCGTCATGGGCAAGGGCCGCCGGCCACGGGCCTGCCCGTTCGGCAACAAGACCGCCCAGGCGCTTGACCGATATGTGCGGCTGCGGCTGGCCCACCCGTTCGCCGATCGGCCGGAGCTCTGGCTTGCTCGCAAGGGCGTCCTCACCGACAGCGGCGTGCTCCAGGTGCTACGCCGCCGCGGCGCCACGGTCGGACTGCCTAAGCTCCACCCCCACCAGTTCCGGCACACCTACGCCCACCTCTGGCTCGCCGACGGTGGCAACGAGGGGGATCTCATGCGTCTCGCCGGCTGGAAGAGCCGCCAGATGCTCAGCCGCTACGGTGCGTCGGCTGCCGATGAGCGAGCTCGCGAGGCGTACCGGAGACGCAGCCCAGGAGATCGGATATGAGCCTGACAAGTCAGCGGGTGACGAAGGTCGACCTTGCCAACGGGCGGATCCGCTTACCGCACGAAGCCAAGGTGCTATTCCCGGCTGAGAGGTCCTACGTCTCGATCGTCCTACGCGGAGATCCGATGGAGGTTCGCTACGACCCTCGAGTGGGTCCCGACCAGGAACGATCCGCTGTCCTCGGAATTGGCCGCGGAGTTCTGCCGACGCTTGTTCGCGAGGACGAAGTACTCCCGGTGCGAGCGCTTCCTGACGGCACGGTCGAGCTTGGTTGAAGTTGCCGAGAGGCTCGCGCGGATCGGTGGGACCGGGCTTGTTGCAACCCAGTGACTGATGCCGCTCCGCCGGGCTGGACCCTCCGAATCACGGAACGCTGCCTGACCGAGGACTTGGGACAGCCTCCTGACGCCCCGGCCGACCCAGCGGCGACCGCGGATCGCCATCCGCTGGTGCGCGCGTTCGTCAAGGAGCGGGGGCAGACGACCCACGGTCTGGACCCGTTGAAATGTGCCTGGGAGACAGGTGCACCGGTCTTCACGATCCACCACGGCACGTCTCGGGGCGCGACGTGGCATCACGAGGGGTTGAACGTCGTCTGGCTCCTCGGCATCGCTGATGCACACAACTACGAGCGCCTTTGCGACCTCGCCGACGACGATCGATTGATGCCTACGGCCATCGATGTCGAGCGGGTGGTCGCAGACCGAGCGCCGACATTTGCCCGGGCGCTGGTCGAGGACGTGCCCGTCCTGATCGATCTCGCGCGGCAAAGCGCCGGTCAGATTGTTGAAGGCGTGGTCGCCAGGACCGTCCGAGTCCGACTGCGCATGGATCCCGACGGCCGGGCGCCGCTGCTCACAGTGGCCGTCAATCAGCGTTTGCAGCCCGAGGGTCTTCGCCTGCCGGGTGGCTGGCTCGCGCGACTCGCGATGGCCTTCTTTCCGGAGACGCCTTTCGAGCAGTTCAGCTGGGTTACCGACCTCGGTGGCCAGCCGCTGCAGGACTCGGAGATCGCGTTCTGCGACTTTCCAGATTAGGCGCCGGTGCGACCGGTCCGAGGAATGGCAGCTGCAACCTCAGAGACGAATGGAGCAGCATCGCGCCGAAGCGCAGCTGTCAGCCCGTCGATATCGCCGGCCCGGAGCAACGTCTGAGTCTCCCCGTACACGCTGGCGAGCTCGCCACGATGCGTGGCGAGGTACTCGGCGAGCGCGGAATGCACGACCTCCGCTGCGGTTCGACGTTCGACGGCGGCCAGGAGCTGAAGCGGGGCGTGATCGGCGGTGAGGATGCGAACGGGCTTGGTCTTGGTGGTAGCCATTGGGTGCCTCCAGTGGTGTAACACTGTAACACCACTCCAAAACCTGTCAAGAGCGCTCGTCAGGTAGCCCTCGTGGGGGCCTCGCGCGGTCTTGGGGCTCGACGAGCTGCGGCCGACGCTTGAGTGCCCGGGTGGCGGTGCGGCGCACACCAGGATCCTGGTTAGAGACTCGGAGTTGATGGCGAGAGATCAGTACCGCACGAGGTGCAGAAGCGCGCATCGTCGGGCCGCCGCGTGCCGCACTTCGGGCAGAACGCGACGACGACTGGAGCAACGGCGGTTCTGACGACCGGGGTCAGCGATGGGGTCGAGGGGGATCCCGGCGCGGCTGGCTGCACCTGGGCGGTCGGCCAGATGGGATGGGGAGCATCGAAACCAAGCGCGGTGGCCCGCTCATCGGCCCGGGCTTGAATCTCGCGGACGACGAGGAACCCGCAGATTGCTGCGGCGAGCGAGGCAACAGTTGCAACGAACAGGATCGAGAGCTGCCCCTGAACGGCGTCGAGGGTTGCGTCGGGATCGTTTCCGGTGGCTCGGGCGAGCCGGGCAATGACAGTCGAGGCAATCCAGGCCAGCCACCAGACCAGAACAAGCGTCCCGCCCGTCGCCCGAGCTGGCGTGGCGAGGCGATCCCAAACCTCACGTACAACCGTGTACGGCTTCCATAGAAAGGCGATCGGTATGAACCACCAGCCGATAGCCCAGCGTGGGCTGTCGTGCGGCGTCCCCGCTCCGAGCGCCGGGGTGATCTCGACCGTCCGGCTCAGCCAGGCCAGGAAGGCCACGGCCAGTCCGATGGCGCACAGCAGGAACAGGCCGTCCGCGCTGTTCGCCGTGCGTTCAAAAGCCTCGATGTCTGCGTCGCTGGCGAAGTCCCCACGGAGGGCGTCGCCGACTAGACCGATCCCTTGGAGCACGACAATGCCCTGCCAGGCGCTGGCCGCCGCCGTGAGGACAAACAGAGCTTTCGCCCACTTGGCGCGCGTGCGAGCGCTTCGATAACCTTTCGAGCGCCACGTGCCCTCAACATGGCCGTGCGGCGGCAGAGCGGCGTTCGAGGACGGCGTCGCGGTGTCCATGGTCCCCGGCTTCGATTGGGTCCCAACGATAGACGGTACGCACGAGGCAAGGGCTTACGCAATGGGCCGAAAGCATGCGTGCGGCGGTCGGTCGAGTGGTCGACTGGAGAGTGGGAGTAGGCAGAGGTTAACCGGCTCGGCCACCTGTACCACGGTGGTACAAGAGCGGTTGCTGGTACACCACGATGCTTCAATCCCTATCAGATTCGATGGGATTCGCAGTAGACAGCCGGGTCTCGCGATTCCGCCGAGCGGGGCGCCAAATGTCGACTCATGTCGTTCGCACCTGAAGTATTATTGAAGGAATGAACGACACGACCGCCGCGACGAGGCCCGACTCGGAGGCTCTCTTCGCGATCGCGAGCGAGCAGGCCGGCTACTTCACTGCGACTCAGGCGAGGGCCGCAGGGTACAGCTGGCCGCTGCTGTCGTATCACGCGAAGAAGGGGCGCTTCGTTCGCGCGGCTCGCGGGCTGTATCGGCTGCGAGACCACCCGTCTTCGCCGCGAGAGGAGCTGATCGCCGCGTGGCTCCGCCTGGCACCCGACGCCGCGATCTCGCACGAATCGGCGCTCGAGGTCCTCGACCTTTCGGACATCATTCCCAACTCGATGCATCTGACCGTTCCCCGAGCCCGACGGAGGCTCGCCCGGCAGCCAGGCGTATCGACCCATACAACAACGCGACCACTCGATTCCGCGGACGTCTTCACGCGGGAAGGCCTCCGCATCACCACACCCGCGCGGACCATCGTTGATGTCGCCGAGAGCGGAGCCGCGCCGGAGCAGGTGATCCGTGCGACGCGCCAGGCGATCGAGCGCGGCCTTACTACGCCCGCCCGGATGCGGGCCGCGGCGCGGTCTCGCGGCCGCAGAGTCAAGAATCTCATCGAGGCCGCAATGTCCGAGACGACGCCGTGAGGTACGCCTCGGCCGCGGCGTTCCGACAGGCGCTCGAGGTCGGGTCCCGGTCGCAGACGCCGATCTTACCGACGCGGTCTCGATCGCCAAGCAGCTGATCGATGAACTTGATCCGCATACATAGCGGCCTTCCGTGCGTTATTCGCGCCGAGCGGCGCTTCCGTGCCGACTGGTATGCAAGCCGGGTGAAGTAGGCGCGGCGGGCAGCTTCGGCGCGGCGGAGGCGTTCGCGTTCGGGGAGGTGGCGGTCGGGGTCGACCTGGTCGACGAAGCGCTGGTTGAAGGCACGGCGGGCGGCCTGAGTCGTCTCGCGTGGGTCGTAGCGGGCATGGAGCATGTAGGCGGCCATTCGAGCACGCATCACGCGCTCCGATGGCGTGAGTGACTCGCGCCTCACCGGAGCGCCTCGTCGAGGTCTTCGCCGCCGCCGGATCCGAGCAGCTGAACCCACTCGTCGGAGCCGACCGGGGTCGGACAGCGCCGCGGGCGCGGGTCAACGACTAGCGATCCGAGCGGCTGGCGCTCCCCTGCCCCGCCGACCGGCACGACTGACGCGTCGATCCCGGTGGTGGGAATGATCACGTCAAGTGGCCCCACCGTGATCAGGCAGGTTCCAGTCAACGTCGCAACACGGACGGTGGTCCGAGGAGTGTAGCCATCCGGTCCGCGGGGCTGTCCCAGCCGAGGAGCTTCCTCGGGCGCAGGTTCAGCTCGGACTGTACGAGGGCGATGTCACCCTCGGTGTGGACCGACAGGTCGGTGGACTTGGGGAAGTAGGCGCGCAGCAGGCCGTTGGTGTTCTCGTTGGTCGGCCGCTGCCAGGGTGAGTGGGGGTCGCAGAAGTAGATGCCCGTCGTGCCCAGGGCCGCCGAGATCTCGGCGTGGCGGGCCATCTCGGAGCCCTGGTCCCAGGTGAGGGTCCGGCGCAGGTGCGGCGGCAGGGTCGGCCAGGGCGGCGACGACGGTGTCACGCACGGTCGCCGAGTCGTGCCTTCAGCCCAGCGAGTTGACCTCCAACTGCGGTCGTCCGATAGCCGAGTCCGCGTGCTTCTCGATCTCCGCACAGGTCCTGCATACGCCAGCGCCGCAGTCCGGCGTCTCTGGTCTTGACCTGAATGAACTGCCATCGGCCCGCGTACTCGACGGCAATGTCTTCGACGTGCTCAAGGACTACCGACCGGACATCCCCGCCGATGGCGCAGCTGAGCGCAAAGGGCGCCGCGATATAAGCCTGGTAGCGGAAACGGGCGAAGGTGTCGCTGCCGCTGTCGTCTGGGGGCGTCATCGACAGCGGGCTTATCCCAGGGGACGTTGGAGCTCCGGCGTTACCAGAAGGGTCCGTCGTCAAGCCCCTCTTCCCCCTTTGGTCTACACGCGCGACCCGGACGGAGCCAGCCTACACTGGGATGCATCGGCTGATCAGCACCGAGGCTACGAGGTCGCGCCGGAGGAAGTCCATCAGAGGCCGGTCGAACTTATGCGCTGAAGGGCAGTTATCGCCCTATCGGCCAGAGCGCCAAACTGGCCCCGAATCCGCCGATTCGTGCGGGGATACTGAGTTCAGAGCACAGCGCTTGACTAAGGGAGACTTGGAAGGCTGCCGCTCTACCAACTGAGCTACTCCCGCCAAGTGACGCGAGAGGGATGATACCCGCGTCCCAACGCGACTGACATCTGACCATACCGGCGCATGACGTTCGTGGACCCCAGGCATCTACTTGCGCACGTTGGGGCGACGCGCTGAGCGCGGTCCAATGCGAGGACCAGGGCAAGCCTCAGGTGGCTCGCCCGATGAATCGCATGAAGGACCCCACTCGATGGATCGCTCCACCTCCTCCCGCAACGTCGCCGCCTTCGTGGCCGCGCTCGTGCTCATCTCGATCGTCGCCGTGCTGGCGACGGGCGCCTTCGGGCGCACCGTGACGCCCGAGCCGACCCCGTCCGAAGTCCCGTCAGACCCGCCGTCGCAGGCGCCCACCCCCCTGCCGACGGTCGCCCCGTCGCCGACGCCTGGCGGTTACCTCACCTTCGATCTCGATGTCGCCACGCCGCACGACGTCTCGGTCGTGCTCGACGACGAGGCCGGCATCATCACCGGAGCGAAGAGCGGGCGAGCCGGGGCCGGCATGTCCGTCCGCTGGGGTCAGTCGATCGTCGAGAACATCGACGACGACACGATCCGCATGACCTGGGTCGGCCTCCCGCAGGACGACATCGTCGAGATGGTCGTCAAGGAGGTCGATGGCCGGATCATCATCACCGTCGACCAGGCGGCGCCGCCAGCCAACTCCGATGCCATGGGCCACGACCGGGTCGTGGAGATCGACCTCTCTCGCGCCGTCGACGCGAACGATGTGCGGGTGACGGTCTCGAACTAGCCGTCAGCAGCGAACGGGTCGCGCCTTCGGGTGCGATGCCGTGTACGTGGTGGTCGTGGTCGACAGTCGTTTGGCCACGACGACCAGCTTCGGATAGCTCGAATTCGGGCCTTCCGAGGTGTACATCCAGAGGCGTTCGCCTGTGACGCCGAAGGCCGACTGGATCGAGCGCACGTGGCGCCGGACCTGGATGATCTGGTACGTCGAGACCCGGCTGTCGCTGGTGTAGACCTTGACCTTCATGCCGATCAAGCTCGCCCCGTTGTTGACCTTCGAGCGGCTGAGCAGCGGCAGGAACATGCCTCGGCGGGCGTGAGCATAGATGAGGGTGACGCCAGGCTCGCGCGGCTGGGCGAGCTCCTTCATGTACATCGCGACGTTGCACGGTGGATAGCCCGATGGCCCACGGATGACGGCGAGGTTGATCGACAGCTTTGAGATGACGATCCGGGTGGCGACGACGAACTTGAGACTCGCGCACTTGGCCAGGCTGCCGCTGCCGATCCGGATCGCGATCGAGCCTGCTCGGGCGGCCGTCCAGATCGCGTTCATCTTGGCCTCGGGGATGGTGCGGAACGTGTCGATGCTCCCGGTGGCCGTCGTGGTCGCGGCGAACAGGGTCGCCCGGACGGTCCCAAGGTTGGCACACGTCCCGGCCCGGATCTGGAGCCCGTAGGCCGTGTTGGCCCTTAGCTTGCGCAGCTGCAGGTTTAGCCGTCCGGTGCCGTCAGTGTAGGCCTGCATCCTCGCCGTGCCGTTGACGGCATCCTTGCCGACGCGCGCCGTCCAGGTCCGCTTGACGGTGGCGGCATCGGCGGTGGCCACGCTGGACAACACCAGCATCGTGGCGAGAGCGAGTGAGACGAGTCGACGCATGTATGCGGCCCCCAGGACGCGTTCGGGGCGGTGGCGCCCCGACTCTATCGGACGGTGAGCATACCGATGGTCCATCGGTCCGGGTAGCCCCCGGACCATATCGCGGTGCGCCCGGGCAAACGGGCGGTGACGCCCGCCAGGCGGATCAGCCCTTGCGCTCCAGGATCGGCCGGGCGATATCGGGCTTGTCTACCACGAATGCGAACATCGCCCGATCGCCCCAGCGGCCCAGGAACAGGTGGCCCTGGATGTTGACCCCGGCATCCGCAAGGGCGCGTGACAGGCGGGCCATCCCGCCCGGCTTGTCGTCGACCTCGGTCACGAGCGACTCACCCTCGATGTAGGTGTAGCCGTTGGCATCGAGCACGGCCTTGGTCGCGTCGTCGTCGGCCGTGGTCATGATCACGTGGCCCGAGTCGCCGATGCTCCCGCCACCGATCGCTCGAAGATCCACGCCACGTGCCGCGAGCGCTTCGGCGAGGCTGGCCATCGCGCCGGGTTCGTTCTTCAGCTGGACGACGAACTGGTTGGCCATGAGTCGGGGATCCTCCGGAGACGGAATTGGCGATCGGGGTGCGACCGCGATTCTACTCGGCGCGCGCACCTGTTACGGTCCGGGTCATGACGGACCTGTCGTTGCCTCTTCCGGTCTCGGCTGCGCTCGCAGCCCCTGCGACGGGCGCTCGCCTGACGGTCGATGCCGCCGGGATCCCGTGGTCTGCCCTGACCTGGGGGCCCGTCGACGGCCGAGCGCTCCTCCTCATCCACGGCGTGACCTCGTCCGCGGCGAACTGGTGGCGACTCGGCCCCGCTTTCGCTGCCACGGGTCGGCGGGTGGTGGCCGTGGACCTGCCGGGCCACGGATTGACCGGCCACTGGCTGGGACATCATCGCTTCCGTGACAACGCGGCCGATGTCGCGGCGTTCGCACGCGGGGCCGGACTGGTCACCGCAGGACTCCAGGTCGTCGGCCACAGCTGGGGCGCGGTGACCGCCGCGGCACTGCCGGCGGTCGGTCTCGTCCCGTCGACCCTGGTCCTGCTGGACCCGCCGGCCGTGCCGCATGCGACCATCGCCGCGATGGCTGCCGATCCCGACGAGCGGACGTACATGGACCTGGCGGAAGCCGTGGCCGCCGTCCGCCGCGACAACCCGGACTGGCCCGATGGCGACGTCCTGGCCAAGGCCGAGTCCCTCACCCAACTCGACGAAGCGGCCGCTCGGGCCGTGGTGATCGACAACGGGGACTGGGACGGCGGGCTCGCCGACCTCGCCGACCCGGCCGCTGCCGGTATCCCGGTCTGGGTCGTGCGCGGCGACCCGACGGCCGGCGGCCTGCTCCTGGACGAGGCACTCCCCGCATTCCAGGCACGGGTCGGCGACGACCACATCACCACGATCGCCGGCGCACCGCACTCACCGCACCGACTCTTCCCGGTCGAGACGACGGCCGCACTGCTGCGAGCCCTGGAGGCCTAGCCAGCCGTCCGGCGTTCCGCTCGAACATCAGAGCGGCGCCGGACGGCGCCGGACGGCGCCCGCCAGTCCGGCCCGCGGCCTGTGCCTCAGCCCTGGCGGATCGCCACCGCGCGGCGATAGGCCTCGACATAGCGCGGCGCAGACCCCGTCACCCAGTCGAAGTCCACGGCCATCCCACGATCCAGCAAGCCGTCCCAACTCCGGGGTGCCGCTCCGCCACGAGCACGTAGAGCGAACGCCCGCGAGCACGCATCCAGCAGCGCCTTCGCCGTCGCCTCCTCGAACACGAAGCCGGTCCCCCGCCCCGGGTTCGCTGTCTCATCGATGACCGTGTCGGCGAGGCCACCAGTGCGATGGACGATCGGCGGCGTCCCATACCTCAGCGCGATCATCTGCCCCTGGCCGCACGGCTCGAAGCGCGACGGCATGGCAAAGACGTCGGCGCCGGCATAGATCCGGCGGGCCATCGCACGGTCGAAGCGCTCGATGAACGCGACGCGTCCCGGCGTGGCGACCGCGAGCGCACGGAACGGATCGGCGAGGTCCGGGTGCCCGGACCCCTGCACGACGATCCGCGCGCCGCTCTCCAGCAGCGACGGAGCGGCAGCCGCCAGCAGGTCGAAGCCCTTCTGTGGATCGAGCCGGCCGATCATCCCGATGACCGGTCCGTCGTCGGCCGGGTCGAAGCCCGCCCGCGTCAGCAGGTCCGCCCGGCACGCGGCCATCCCCGAGCGATCCGCCCGGGAATACGGGGCGGCGAGATCAGCGTCCGTCGCGGGATCCCAGACCGCGGTGTCCAGCCCGTTGAGGATGCCGGTGAACCGGTCTCCGAGCGAGCGCAGCAAGCCGTCGAGCCCCATCCCGAACGCCGGCGTCAGCGCCTCTGCCGCGAACCCGGGTGAGACGGTGTTGACGATGTCCGCGCCCTCGATGGCGGCCGCCAGGAGGTCGATGCCGTCGGGGTTCTGGCCGGGCGCGCCGTCGCCGGGCCGGAGACCCAGTTGCGGGAGGTCCGCGTTCGCTGTCCAGCCGTGATAGGCGAGGTTGTGCAGGGTCGCCACGACCGCCGCCCGGCCAAGGATCGGGTCGTCGGGATAGCGCAGCGATCGGAAGACGGCCGCGGGCCCGGCCTGCCAATCGTGGAGATGCAACACATCCACGGGCACGCCGTCCAGGCGCAGGGTCTCGAGCGCCGCCCGCCCGTACAGCCCGAAGCGCCAAGCGTTGTCGGCGAAGTCCCCATCGGCGTCCCCGTAGAACGCGGCCCGATCGAACGCCGGAGCGTGATCGACCAGGCGCAGTCGATAGCCGTCGGCCGCCACGTCCGTGACCGTCACGTCGGTCGTGCCGGTGCGCGCGCGAGGGTCCGGGACGCGCACGACACGCTCCGCCAGCACGGACCCGGGATCCGGCGTCGGGACGGATCGGTAGCGCGGCAGGAACACGTCGACCGGCGCATCGATATCGTCGGACAGGTGGCCCAGGGCTCGGGCCAGCGCGTCCGTGACGTCGGCCAGGCCGCCCGTCTTCGCCCACGGTTCGCATTCGGCCGCCAGGAACACCACGCGCAGACCCATGCCGGCATGGTAGGCGGCTCCGACACCCGGCGGGGCCCCCGAATCCCCGACTAAACCGGTTCACGTCTCCGCGCGCGTCCGCTATCATGCGCGGCCATGGATCCCGTCCTTGTTCCGTCGGTCACGGCGGCCAGCTTCCCCCTGCCCCCTCGCCTGGAAGGCCTGCGTCGCCTGGCCTACAACCTCCACTGGGCCTGGCACCCACGGACCCGCAACCTGTGGAGCCTGATCGACCGGACCGCGTGGAATCGGTACCGCAACCCGATCCCGGTCATCAGCGGACCGACCGAGTGGTCCCGGGTCCTCGACGACGAGAAGTTCCTGGCCGAATACCAGGATGTCCTGGGCGCCTTCGACGCCTACATGGCCAACGGTTCGGATCACTGGTTCCAGCAGACCCACGGCAGCGAACTCGACGGTCCGATCGCCTACTTCTGCGCCGAGTACGGCATCCACGAATCGCTGGGCATCTACTCCGGTGGCCTGGGGGTCCTGGCCGGCGATCACATGAAGTCGGCCAGCGACATGGCCCTGCCGTTCATCGGTGTCGGCCTGCTCTATCGAAAGGGCTACTTCCGCCAGCAGATCGATGCCGACGGCCATCAGGAGCACAACTACCCCGACTACGACCTGACGCGCCTGCCGCTGTCACGCGTCCAGGACGTGAACGGCCTGCCCCTGACGGTCACCGTCGAGCTCCCGGGACGGGATCTATCGGTCGCCGTGTGGCTCGCCCAGGTCGGCCGCGTCCCGGTCCTGTTGCTCGACACCGACGTCGCGGAGAACGCTGTCGAGGATCGCCCGATCACCCACATCCTGTACGTGCGTGGCCGCGAGATGCGCCTGCACCAGGAGCTCGTCCTGGGAGTCGGCGGTGTGCGCGCCATCCGCGCGCTCCAGCTGAACCCGGCGGTCTGGCACCTCAACGAGGGCCACTCCGCGTTCCTGCTCGCCGAGCGCGCGCGCGAGTACGTGGCCGAGGGCCTGCCCCTGGACGACGCCTGGGCCCGCGTCCGGCGCGACAGCGTGTTCACCATCCATACGCCGGTCTCTGCCGGCAACGAGCGCTTCGACGTCGACCTGGTGCGGCGCGTCGCGGGACCGCTCCTCGACGGTGGGGATGTCCCGGTCGACCGCGTGCTCGACCTCGGGCTCGGCATGGACGGGGATCGCGGCCAGTTCGACATGACCGCGTTCAGCCTGCGCCTGACCAATGGGGCGAACGCCGTGAGCCAGCTGCACGCGGAGACCGCGAACGGTACCTGGCAGGGCATCAACGATCACCGGATCCTGGGCATCACCAACGGCGTGCATTCGCCGAGTTGGGTCGGCTCACCCATCGCCGGACTGCTCGACCGGCACCTGGATGCCGACCTTGACGATGTCGATGGCGGCGACGGCCAGGACCGGTTCTGGGAGCGACTCGAGCGTGTCCCGACGGCCGACCTGTGGGAAGCCCACCTGCGCCAGAAGCGCGAGCTGGCCATCTTCGCCCACGGTCGGCTGCGCAACCAGTTCGCCCGCCATGGCGAGGCCCCATCCGTCCTCGCCGAGGTCGACGCCGCTTTGGACCCGGGCATCCTGACCATCGGCTTCGCTCGCCGGTTCGCGACCTACAAGCGGGCGGGTCTGCTGTTCAGCGACATCGATCGCCTGGCCCGGATGCTGTGGGACGCCGATCGACCGGTCCAGGTCATCTTCGCCGGCAAGGCGCACCCGGCCGATCGACCCGGCCAGCGGGTCATCCAGGAGATCTTCCAGCGCTCGCGGTCGCCACAGCTGCGCGGCCGCGTGTTCATCCTCGAGGACTACTCGATGCGGGTCGGCCGGTACCTCGTCCAGGGCGTGGACGTCTGGCTGAACAACCCTCGCCGGCCGCTGGAGGCATCGGGCACGTCGGGCATGAAGGCCGCCCAGAACGGCGTCCCGAACATCAGCGTCCTCGACGGCTGGTGGGACGAGGGCTACCTGGGCGACAACGGCTGGGCCATTGGTGGGCGCGAGATGGATCCCGATGAGGCTGCCCAGGACTGGGCCGACGCCCAGGACCTGTACCGGCACCTGGAAGAGGACCTCATCCCGCGCTACTACGACCGCGATGCGGCAGGGATCCCGAAGCGCTGGGTGGAGGTCATGCGCCAGGCCATGGCGACCTCGCTGTGGCGCTTCTCGACGACGCGGATGCTCCACGAATACACCGAACAGCTGTATCTGCCGGCCGCGGGCGTGGCGGTCAACGCGGCGGCTTCCTCCACCGCGGAGCCCGTCGCGACGGAGGCCGGCTGACGACGGTGCCGCCCCGCATCTCGCTCGCGCTGACCCTGCATAACCACCAGCCCGTCGGCAACTTCGGGTGGGTGTTCGCCGAGGTCTACGAGCAGGCGTACGAGCCGATGCTCGCCGCCCTGGAGCGGCACCCCGGCGTGCGGTTGTCGCTGCATTACACCGGCCCGCTCCTCGAGTGGCTCGTCGCCGAGCGTCCCGCCTTCATCGAACGCCTTGGTGCCCTCGCCGATCGCGGCCAGGTGGAGATCCTGGGCGGCGGCTACTTCGAGCCCGTCCTCGCCTCCCTGCCGGAGCGTGACCGGATCGGCCAGCTGGAGCGTATGGCCGACGAGCTGGAACGCCGCTTCGGGCGACGTCCGCAGGGTGCCTGGCTTGCCGAGCGGGTCTGGGAACCGGATCTGCCCACGTCACTGGTCGCCGCCGGCTACCAGTGGACGATCCTCGATGACGCGCATTTTCGGGCCGCCGCGATCCCGGAGGAGGATCTCTGGGGCCCGTACACCACCGAGGACCAGGGCCACCTGCTGCGGGTCTTCGGCACGGAACAGGGCCTTCGCTACCGCATCCCGTTCCGCGACGTGGGAGACGTCATCGGCTACCTGCGCGACCACGCCACGGAAGCCGGTGACCGGGTCGGGATGATGGGCGACGACGGAGAGAAGTTCGGCGCCTGGCCGACGACCTGGCAGCACTGCTGGGGCGAGGGTCGCTGGGTGGAGCGCTTCTTCGAGGCACTCGAGGCCAACGCCGACTGGTTGACGACGACCACGCCGACCGCGTGGCTGACGGAGCACCCGCCCATCGGCCGCGTCTACGTCCCGACCGGGTCCTACGCCGAGATGGGCGAGTGGGCGCTGCCCGCCAACGAGAGCCTGGTGTACTCGGACCTCCTGCATCGCGCCCAGGAGGAGCACCGCCCGGAGGCGCGCTGGCTGCGCGGCGCGTTCTGGCGCAACTTCCAGATCAAGTACCGCGAGGTCAACGACCTGCACAAGCAGATGCTCCGGGTGTCGGAAGCGGTCCATGCCATGCCGCACGGCGGCGCGCGAGAGCGGGCCATGGACCACCTTTACCAGGGCCAGTCCAACGACTGCTACTGGCATGGCCTGTTCGGCGGCATCTACATCAGCCACATGCGCCTGGCCACCTACGAGCACCTCATCGCCGCGGAGGACCTCGCGGAGACCGCCGCCGGGACGTTGCTGGCCGCCGAGTCGCGCGATCTCGATATGGACGGCGTCGACGAGGTCCGCCTGGCCGACACGGGCCAGGTCGTGACCGTGGACCTGGACGGCGGAGCCGGCATCGGCGGCTGGGACATCCGGGCCGTACGCCACGCGCTGGGCGCGGTCATGCGGCGACGGCCGGAGGCCTACCACGAGATCCTGCGAAGCCGGGCCCTCGCCGAGGCCGTCAATGGCGATGCGACGGGTGCGGACGGCGGCGGTGCTCCGGCCTCCATCCACGACGCGTTCCGGGTCA
This sequence comes from Candidatus Limnocylindrales bacterium, assembly GCA_051306295.1. Lineage (GTDB taxonomy): Bacteria > Chloroflexota > Limnocylindria > Limnocylindrales > CSP1-4 > SPCO01. The sequence continues at coordinate 3,743 of JBPPMZ010000084.1, read as the reverse complement.
AGGAGCCCGGACTCGCCGCCCGCCTGGTCTACGACGGACATGAGCGTCGCAGCGGCCTGGTCCGGGCGCTTCGACCCGACGCCACGGTGGAGGATTGGGCCGCGGCCCGCGCGGAAGAGCTCGGCGACGCCGTGGACGGGGCGTTCGAGCTCGTGGACCTGGGTGAGGGTCGGCTGACGACGCGCCGCGCGGCGACCATCGCGGGTGCTGCCGTGACCGTCACCAAGACCTACCGCCTCGGCGGCGATCGCCGGACCCCAACGCTCGAGACACAGCTGACCCTGGAACACCGCGAGGGGCCGCCGATCGATGTCCGCCTCGGCCTCGAGTGGTCGACGACGATGCTCGGGGGCGGCGGGAACCCGTCGGCCTGGTGGGACGTGGACGGCGTGAGGACCGCGCACGACGGCTCGGGCACCGCGAGCGGGATCCGGGTGATCGGCCAGGGCAACGACTACGTGGGCATCGCGGTGACCGCGACCCTGGATGAACCGACCGATGCCTGGTGGGCCCCGATCGAGACCATCTCCAACTCCGAGAGCGGCTTCGAACGCGTCTACCAGGGCAGCGGCCTGCTGCTGTCGTGGCCGCTCCGACTGGCGGCGGGCGAGCGTTGGGAACGCATCGTCCGGCAGCGCGTCACGACGACCCGCGATCGCACGGCCGACGAAGGCTGACCCCGACATGAGCCGCCGGTGAGCCGCACGTGACCCGCCCTACCCTCATCGTTCACGGGCACTTCTACCAGCCGCCACGACTCGACCCGTTCACCGGGACCATGCCCGTGGATCCGACCGCCGCTCCCGCCCGCGACTGGAATCAGCGCATCAGCGCCGACTGCTATCGACCCAATGCCCTGGCCGGCAACCTTGGCGCGATGTCCTGGGACGTCGGGCCGACCCTGGCCGGCTGGCTCGAGACCGACGATGCCGTCGCCTACGACGGGTTCCGCAGCGGCGATCTCGGGGTCAACGGGATGGCCCAGCCGTTCCACCACGCCATCCTGCCCCTCGCTTCAGCGGCGGACCGACGGACGGAGATCCGCTGGGGGCTGCGCGACTTCGAGCGCCGATTCGGTCGACGACCGGCCGGGATGTGGCTGCCCGAGACCGCCGTGGACCTGGCCACGCTCCGGGTCATGGCCGACGAGGGCGTCACCCACACCGTCCTCGCGCCGTGGCAGGTGGACGGCGCGGTCGATACCCGGCGACTGCATCGGCTGGACCTTGGAGACGGGCGGACGATGATCGTCGTCCTGTACGACGGCCTGCTGTCGTCGGCCATCTCGTTCGAGCCGTGGGCGACGGTCGATGCCGACCGGTTCGTCACGGAACGGCTGGTCCCGAGGTTCGAGGAGTCCTGGTCCGACAGCGACGCGGACCGGCCGCTCGTCGTCATCGCGACGGACGGCGAACTGTACGGCCACCACCAACCGCAACGGGAGCACTTCCTGGCCCGCCTGGTCGGGGCGACCGCGCCAGCGGATCGACCCTTCGACGTCATCCCGTTGGCCACCGCCGTGGCGGAGGCCGCCACTCGCCCGCTGCCCTCGGCGTCGTTGCACGAGCGCACGTCGTGGAGCTGCCACGAGGGCCTGGAGCGCTGGACGGCCGATTGCGCATGCGTCGACAACGGCTCATGGAAGGCGCCCCTGCGAACCGCCTTGGAACGCCTCGCCGGTGGCATCGACAGCGTCACCGATGAGCTGGCGCGGGCGATGCCCGGCTCGCCCGATCCATGGCTGGCACGCGACGACTACGTGGACGTCGCGATCGGCCGCGAGGCGCCCGCGGCATTCACCTCGCGCCACCTCGGGGCGGATGCCGCCCCGACCACGACCGCCTCGTTCCTGGCACTGATGGAGGCGCAGCGATGGCGCCTCGCGATGTTCTCGAGCTGTGGCTGGTTCTGGGAGCACCCCGACCGGCCGGAGACGGCCGGTGCGCTCAGGACCGCTGCCCGGGCCGCTCGCCTGGTGGACGGCATGCACGAAACCGGGCTCGAGCGACGACTTCGCGACGATCTGGGCCTGGTCCGGGACCGGCCCGCGGGCGAAGGCGGCTTTGATGGCCTGGAACTGCTTCGGGCTGCCCTGGCCGACGTCGGCCAGCCGGCGGACTAGCAGGCCGAGCCCTGGGAATCCGTCAGCCCGCGGCCTGCGCGCCACGGGCTGACGATGCGATGAGCGATGGATCGGGCCGGTGGGACCCGGCCCGAGGCACGGATCAGCGGAGCTGGAACGACCAGTCGCGCGTGTCGACACCCCAGCGGGCCGCGGCCAGACCGAACGCGGCGAAGATGGAACCGATGACGATGAAGAGAAGCAATCCGGCCATGCCGGCACCTACCTTGTTGCTATAGTGGATTAGGCCAAGTTCGAGATTACTTTGGACTACCGCGCTATGTCAAACGATGACCAGAACGTCCCAGTGACGACCGGTACGGCCGGCGGCGCGCTCGATGTCGAGCGCGACTCGGACGTGCCGATCTCCACCCAGATCTACTGGCAGCTCGCCTACCAGATCGATTCGGGTCGTCTGCTGCCCGGTGCCCGCCTGCCCCCGGTCCGTGAGCTCGGCGCGGCCCTGCGCGTGAATCCGAACACCATCCGGGCCGTCTATCGGCGGCTGGCCGAGGCGGGCTACGTCGCGAGCCGGCACGGAGCCGGTACCCATGTCGCCGATGGGCCGCCCCAGCGACGCGCGGCCGAGGCGCTGGCCGGCGTCGTCGCCGAACTGCTGCGTCGGGGCGCCCATGCCGGGTTCACCGCCGACGAGGTCGCGACCGCGACCTTCGCAGCCGCAGCCGAGCGCAAGCGGCCCGGGCCGCTGGTCCACGTGCTCTTCGCCGAATGCACGAGCGCCGATGCCGGATACGACGCGGAACGGCTCGTCCGCGAGTTCCCGGGCCGCATCGAGGTCGAGGGCGCGCTCATCGAGGACCTCCCCGACCGACTCGACCGCTTCCACTACGACATCGTGGCGACGACGACGTTCCATGCCGATGAGTGCCAGGCCCTGACCGCCGGACGCCTGCCGGTCGTGGCCATGCTCGTGGGACCCGGCTACCTCGAACTGGTCCACGAGGTGGCGGGGTTGCCCCCCGGCTCGAAGGTCGGGCTCGTGTGCGCCAGCGAACGCGGCACGGCGAACATGCTCGAGACCCTGCGCCTGTCGGGCGCGACCGGGATCGAGATCGTTTCGGCCCGCATCGGGGACGCCGACCAGCTGCAGGTCGTCGACGACACGGCGGACATCATCCTCATGTCCCGCGAGGCCCTCAAGAACGGGCAGGATGGTCGGCTGCGCGATCCAGACCGCATCCGGCCATGGACCTACGAGTTCGACCCATCCGGCCTCGAGCTGCTGCGTCGCGCGATCGACCGGGTCGTTGCCGCGCGCCCAGCGGAGGCGGCGGCAGACTGACGCCTGCGGGGGTCGCGTGCCATCCTTCGGCGATGCGGGCATTCCATGTGCGCCGGACGGCGCGCGAACGCTATGCGATCGTCGATGTCCTGCTCGGCCTCCGGGGCGACCTGCTGATCACGGACCTTGCCGCCATCCGCCGGCTGGCGGCCCGGATGAACGCGGACCGACCGCCCGGCGGTGCACCGGTGGCGGCTGGCGAGATCGGGGCGCTCGGCCTCATCCACGAGGTCGGCCACCTGCTCATCGAGCGAACGGCGCGCGCGCCCGGCGGGGCGAACCTGGCCGACGTGCTCGACGCGGAGCAGCGTCGCGACC
>JBPPMZ010000083.1:0-50722 GCA_051306295.1 Candidatus Limnocylindrales bacterium | reverse complement strand
CGACGGCGATGGGCGGCGCGGTCGGTGCCACGCGGGCCGCGGTGGACAGTGGCTGGATCGCGTACGCCCAGCAGATCGGCCAGACCGGCAAGATCGTCAAGCCGCAGCTCTACCTCGCGATGGGCATCAGCGGCGCGATCCAGCACAAGGTCGGCATGCAGACCGCGTCGACGATCGTGGCCGTCAACCGCGATCCCGATGCGCCGCTGGCCGAATTCGCCGATGTCTACGTCATCGGCGACCTGTTCGAGGTGGGCCGCGCCCTGCTCGACCAGTTGCGGACCCGGTCGGGCTGAGCCGGGACGCCGGGGACACCGTGTCGTGACGGAGCTCGCGATCCTGCTTCCGCTTGTCGGATTCGTGGCCTTGGCCGCGTTGACCGTGATCGTCCTGCGCCGGGCGGGCGGGATCGTCGCGAGGACGCGTGAGGTCGAGGCCTTCCGGGGCGCCGTGCGTGACCTTTCCCAACGCGTGGAGACCTCGCTCGATGGCGCGACCGGCCGGATCGACGCCGTGCGCCGGGGCCAGGTCCCGGCCGACACGATCGGCCCCACGATCGAGGCCGCCACGGACGCCATCGGGCGCTACACGGACGAGGCTCGGGGCTTCAAGGGACCGTCCCAGGTCATCGAGATCCGCGACGACATCGTGGCCGAGCTCGAGCGAGCGGCCCGGGCGCTCGAGATGGTCGACCACGGCGCGACCATCCAGGCCCAGGTGCGGCGCCGCGGCCGGGAGCTCGAAGCGCAGACGGCCCTCAAGCGCGGCTACCTCAACCTGCTGCATGCCCGGGAGGCGATCGGGCGCCATGCGCGACGCGTCGATGACCTTGAGGTGACGGTCGAGCCAGGCGGTCGAATTGCCATCATCACCATGCGAGAACCGCGCTCCTGACCACACCATGTAGTGGTATCGTTAGCTGACACCACAAGTGGTTGTGGTGGCCGGGCTCACGGAGACCGGATCGGCGGACCGACAGGAGTGCGATGCGCTGCCCCCATTGCGGCGAACGGGATACCCGCGTCGTCGACTCGCGCGACCTCGACGAGTCGGCGACCATCCGTCGCCGGCGCGAGTGCAACGCGTGCACGACCCGGTTTACGACCTACGAGCGTATCGAGGCCGCACGCCTGGTCGTCGTCAAGCGCGACGGCGTGCGCCAGGAATTCGATCGCGACAAGTTGGCCACCGGGCTGCGCAAGGCGCTCACACGTCGGCCCGTCGCCGACGACGCCGCGGAGGCGGCGGCCGACGCCATCGAAGCCGAGCTGCGGGCCGCCGGCGCCAGTGAGATCCCGTCGTCCCGCGTCGGGGCGCTCGCCATGGAGGCGCTGCGCCGTATCGACCACATCGCCTATATCCGGTTCGCCAGCGTGTACCAGAGCTTCGAGGACCTCGAGGACCTCAAGCGCGAAGTCGATACGCTGTACGCCGAGAAGGGCAACGGAGGCCTCGCCAAGTGAGCGTTCTGTCCGACCGCGACATCCGCGCCGCGCTGGAGGCCGGGACGGTCCGCATCGACCCATACGATCCCGAGGACCTGCAGCCGTCCTCGGTGGACCTCCACCTCGACCGCTCGTTCCGCGTCTTCCGGAACAACCGCTACCCGTACATCGACGTGCGCGCGCCCCAGCCCGACCTGACGGAGCTGCTGACGATCGCCGACGACGAGCCCTTCATCCTGCACCCGGGCGAATTCGTCCTGGGCCAGACCCTGGAGTGGGTCGAGCTGCCCACCGATCTCGTGGCGCGCTTGGAAGGTAAGGCGCTTGCGCTCGATACGCCGGTGCCGACACCTCAGGGCTGGCGGACGATGGGCGACCTTGAGCCAGGTGATCTGGTCTTCGACGAGTCCGGCGCCCCAACGCTCGTCGTGGCGACAACGGCGCCGATCTTGGATCGGCCGTGCCGAGAGGTCATCTTCTCGGATGGCCAGCGGGTGATCGCCGACGCCGACCACCAGTGGGTGACCATCGACAAGGCCGGCCGGAACCACGGCCGCAAGCGGGTCGAGGTGCGGACGACGGATGAGATCGGCCGCTCTTTGCACGCCAACGGGGAGTTCAACCATCACGTTCCCCTGGCCGGCCCGGTCCAATACCCAGCGCGCCTGGACCTCCCGATCGAGCCGTACACGCTTGGGGCATGGCTCGGCGACGGCACCACGACGGCGGCCGCCATCACCTCCTACGACGAAGAGGTTCTCGAGCAGATCAGCGGCGACGGGTACGCCGTTCGTCGACTCACCTACGCGCCGCATCTGTACCGCATCGGGGGCACTGGCCACACCCGCGACACGGCGACCGGTCGGTACGCCCGGAATGGCTCGCTCTCGAGCCGCCTCAGGAACCTGGGCATGCGCGACGGCAAGTATGTGCCTCGTATGTATCTCGAGGCCGGGGTCGGCCAGCGCCTCGCGCTCCTGCAGGGCCTGATGGACACGGACGGCTTCGTCGACGATATCGCCGGCCGGTGCGAGTTCACGAGCACCAACGAGAACCTTGCCGAGGGCGTCGTTGAACTCGCCGCCAGCCTTGGATTCCGGCCCATCAAGACCGAGGGCCGTGCCACCCTGCGAGGGGTCGATCACGGGCCCAAGTACCGGGTCAAGTTCACGCCGGACCGACCGGTGTTCCGCTTGACGCGCAAGCTCGCGCGCCAGAAGCCAGCCGACGCGAGATACCACCGTTTCCGCGCTATCGACATCGTCCGCGACGTAGCCTCGGTCCCGGTGCGCTGTATCCAGGTCGCTTCGCCTCGCGGGGTCTTCCTAGTCTCCCGCTCCTTCATCCCGACCCATAACAGTTCTCTGGGCCGACTGGGCCTGCTCATCCACTCGACCGCCGGCTATGTCGATCCGGGCTGGAAGGGCAATCTGACGCTGGAGTTGTCGAACGTCGCGAACCTGCCGATCGCGCTGTATCACGGCATGCGCATCGGACAGATCTCGTTCTTCGAGATGTCCTCGGAAGTCGATCGGCCGTACGGCTCGGCGTCGTTGCGATCGCGCTACCAGGGCCAGAAGGAACCGACCGCCTCGGCCTTCCACCAGGACTTCGTCAAGGACTGACGACAGGTGGCCATCAACGACGCGGTCGACTGGCGCGCGGACCTTGGCGGTGGGACGACGGTCGCGCTCATCCGCGCGGGCACGTTCCGGTCTGATGCCGGGACGCTGTTCGGGCCTGTGCCGCGCATCCTGTGGGGTCCACTGGTCGCGGGCGAGATCGACGATCAGCATCGGGTCGTTCAGGCGCTCAACAGCCTGATCATCGAGACATCGTCCGGGCGCGTGCTGGTCGAGACCGGGATCGGGGAACGGGTGGACGACAAGACGCGGGCCATCCGTGTCTACGACGGTCTGCCCATCGTGCCGGCCCTGGAGCGCGCTGGCGTGCTGCCGGAGTCGATCTCCGTCGTCGCGATGAGCCACCTCCACTTCGATCACGCCGGCGGCCTGCTGCGCGCGGACGGTTCACGCGCCTTCCCGAACGCGCGGATCGTCGCCCAGAAGGCCGAGTGGGAGATCGCCCTTGGCGACAACCCGCGGCTCGTGGCCTCGTACGTGCAGCCGGAACTGCGCCTCGTCCGCGATTGGGGCGCGGAGGGCTGGGTGGACGGCGAGCGCGAGATCCTGCCTGGCGTGACGGTCATCCCGACCGGTGGGCACTCGGCCGGCCATCAGGCCATCAAGGTCCGCGGGACGGGCGATGCTGCCCGGACGCTCGTGTTCTTCGGCGATCTGTTCATGCGACCGTGGGGCGCCAACCCACGCTGGGTCAGCGCCTTCGACGACTTCCCGCTCGACTCCGTCCGGCGCAAGGCGGAGCTGTTCGCCCAGGCCGTCGATGAGGAGTGGCTCGTGGTGCTCTCCCATGAGGCACGGACACCGGTCGGCACCCTGGCACGCGACCGCGACCGCTACCGGTTCGACCCGCTCTGACGGGGGGGCGGCTCCCGGCCGCCGCCCGGGCGCGCTACCCGGAGGTCTCGCCGACCGGGCGGACCTCCACGGCATCGGCGGGCCAGTCGAGGCCCGGCCAACCCTGCGCCATCGCCACGGCCGTCGCCTCGTCGGGGACGTCGATGACGATGAACCCGCCCAGCAACTCCCTCGCGAGCTCGCCCGGCGCCTACGACGGCCCGGGGTCGGAGGGCACGGCGCCCAGCATCGATTCGATGAGCGCCGCCGCGCCGACCTCGTCCACGGGGCCAAGGATGACCTGGGTGATGACGCCGTCGGTATCGATGAAGAACTGCGTCGGCAGCGCGCCCACCTTGTAGGTCCGCAGGACGTGCCCGGAGCCATCGAAGCCGACGGTGTAGCCCAGGGCATAGCGCCGAGCGTAGGCCGCCACGTCCTCCGCTGAGGTCTCCTGCACGCTCACCCCGATGACTTCCAGGCCGCGGTCCTTGTACTTCGCTGCAAGCCCGCGCAGGATCGGTGTCTCCTGCTGACATGGCGGGCACCAGCTCGCCCAGAAGTTGATCCACACGACCTTGCCACGGAGCGCGTCGAGGCGGATCGGCTGGCCGTCAAGGTCGGTCAGCTGGTAAGTCGATCCGTCGGCCAGCGGCACGGCGAACTCCGGCGCCCGATCGCCGACACGGAGGCCGTCCGTCGGCGGGGACGAGAGCACGAACGCCGTCGCACGCGGGTTGACGAGACCCGGCGTCGTGCCGGTCCGGCCCAGGGGCGTCGTCACGGCGACGAGCAGCACGACGACGATGAGGACCGCGAGCACGGCCGCCAGGAGCTGGCGCCCGCTGAACGGGCCGATGACCCCGCGCTTGGGCGGCTGGTGGGTGAATTCCGGGCGAGGCGCGGTCAACGGTCGATCAGACGAACGTCGTGAAGTTGAAGAACCGCGGCAGCAGGCTCAGCCAGTCGAAGACCATCGCGATCCCGATGAGGACCACGAGTAGCCCGCCGATGAGCGACACCGTCCGCCCGTGCCGGGTCAGGGGTCGAAGCAGCGCGGGCGCGCGGTCGTAGGCCAGGGCGATGGCGATGAACGGCAGGCCCAGGCCGAGCGTGAAGGCGATGAGGAGGACCGTGCCCTGCAGGACGGTCCCGGTGGTCGCGGCCATCGTCAGGATGCCGCCCAGGATGATCCCGATGCACGGTGTCCAGCCGACGGCGAAGATCGCCCCGAGCCCGAACGACGCGAGCCAGCCGCCGCCAGGGCTGACGACCCTGGCCCCGAGCCGCTCGCCGAGGCCCGGGCCGCGACTCTCGCCGCTGCCCGCGGAGCTGAGGGCGACCGAGCCCGTCGCCGTCGCCAGGCTGCCGGCCGCACCGGCATCGAGCGGTCGCCAGTTCCGCTCCAGGATCGGGATCCGGACGATGCCGGCCAGGCTCAGGCCCATGACGATCAGGACGAGCCCACCGATGGTGCGCAGCGTCGGGAGGTAATCGATGAACCCGGCCGCCGCGAACGTGGCGGTGGCGCCCAGGAGCGTGAACACGGCCCCGAAACCGGCCACGTAGGCGAGGGCATGGCGCACGGCCAGCCAGCGAGACGGCACCCCGTCGGCGCTCGACTGCGCGACGGCGACCGCGGTCAACTGGCCGAGGTACGCCGGCACCAGGGGCAAGACGCACGGCGACAGGAAACTGATCACGCCTGCCAGCAGGGCGACGAGGATCGTCAGGTCGGTGCCGGTCGTCATCGGTCGTCGTCGCGCGGCGCGTCGAGCTGTTCGGACAGCAGGCGGCGCAGCTTGGCGAGGCTGGTGACCGTCTCCAGGCGCCGCTCGCCGAGTTCGACGACGGGCACGACCGCGAAGAAGTCGCGCTGCCAGGCCGGATCGGTGTCGATGTCCCGCTCGACGAGGCGCGGAATCGCCAGTCCCCGATCCCGCCGGTCCGCCAGCAGCGCATCGAGCATGCCGCGGGCCTCGGTGCACAGCCCGCAGTCGGCGCGGCCGTACAGGATGAGGTCAGGCAGGGGAGCGTCGGTCATCGCGGTCCGATTGTAGTCGTGAGGCGGGTCGCAGCCGCCGGACGTGGTTAGGCCGCCGCAGGGAGGCGCGGCGGCCATGGGCCCGTGACGCCATGGTCGCAGCCCCGGTTCCCGCGCCTGAGACGTGTACGCTACGAGTCCGCGCCCCCGTAGCTCAGTGGACAGAGCGAGGCCGTCCTAAGGCCTGCGTCGGCGGTTCGAGTCCGTCCGGGGGCGCCAGACCCGTTAAGGCCGAGGCTTCCACGTCGAGGTGACCGCCGGCATCAAGCGGTGTCCGAACCGCGACGGCCGGCAGATGATCCTGGAAGAACACGAGCGCCTTGAGCTCGCGGCGGGTCCTGATGCCGGTCTTTTCAAAGATCGCCTTGCAGTGGTCCTGCACGGTCCACGGGGTGATCAATAGCCGCTCGGCGATCCCAGCCGTATCGTGGCCCTGAGAGATCAGCGTGGCGACCTCGCGTTCGCGCGGGCTGAGTCCGAATGCCTCGAGCCGAAGCAGGGCGACTTCGTCGTCAGGCGTCGCTTGCAGCACGACAGCGACCCGGTCTCGCTCGCCGGTCGGGAGGGATCCGTGGAACGTGACCCAGCCCGCCGCGGTCGGGACGTGGAGTGGCTCGGCTCGACGTCCCTCGCGACCAGCGGCGCGCGTCTGCGCGGCGACGATCAGTACCGATGCCGGCAGGCTGCGTGCGACCGGATCCGCCAGCCGTAGGTGGTCGAGCACCTCGTCCGTGCCCGGGGTCGAGAATTCGAGCCCGTCCGTGGCATCGAGCACCCTCGGGACCTGGCGCTACCGCCAGCCGAGCTCCGGAGCAACGTACTTCAGGATGCTCTCGATGGCGTGCGCGTTGTACTCGACGCCGAGCTGGTTCGGGACCGTCAATAGGAGCGTGTCTGCCGCCTGGATGGCCGTGTCCTTGGCAAGCTCCTTGACGAGGGCGTCGGGCTCCGCGGCGTACGAACGGCCGAAGATCGCCTTCGTTTGGGCATCGATGTAGCCGACCTTGTCGGACTCCTCGTTGCTCCGTCCGAAGAACGCGCGATCGCGGTCGTCGACCAGCGCGAAGATGCTGCGACTGACCGACACCCGCGGCTGGCGCTGGTGTCCTGCCGCGACCCACGCCTCCCGGAACAGCCTGATCTGCTCGGCCTGGAGCTCGTGGAAGGGCACGCCGGCATCCTCGGTCAGCAGGGTCGACGACATCAGGTTCATGCCCTGCTGCCCTGTCCATTCTGCGGTCGCCCGGGTCCCGGCGCCCCACCAGATCCGGTCGCGCAATCCGGGCGCATGCGGCTCGGGGCGGAGCAACCCTGGCGGATTCGGGAACATCGGGGAGGGGTTCGGCTGGGCGAACCCGGCCCCGGCCAGCGCCTGGAGGAAGACGTCCGTGTGCTGGCGGGCCATGTCGGCGTCGGTCTGGCCGTCGGGCGGCACGTACCCGAAGTAGCGGAAGCCATCGATGACCTGCTCGGGCGAGCCGCGACTGATCCCAAGCTGCAGCCTCCCGCCCGCGATGAGGTCGGCGGCACCGGCATCCTCGACCATGTAGAGCGGGTTCTCATAGCGCATGTCGATGACGGCCGTCCCGATCTCGATACGCTTCGTGCGAGCGCCGATCGCCGCCAGGAGCGGGAACGGTGACGCCAGTTGCTGGGCGAAGTGGTGGACCCTGAAGTAGGCGCCATCGGCGCCGAGATCCTCGACCGCCTCGGCGAGCTCGATCGATTGGATGAGCGCGTCAGCGGCCGAGCGGACCAGCGAGTAGGGCGATGTCGACCAATGTCCGAACGACAGGAACCCGATCTTCTTCATCGGCCGATTCTAGGCACCCGACGCCAGGGGGATGTGTATCGTCGTCATCGAAGGAAAGAGCGTCGACCGGAGGGAGTATTGCCATGGCCCAGGAGCAGATCAAGCAGGCGATCCAGGCTGCCAGTGACTATCTGCGCGAGCACCCGGATGACGCTCGATCAACGGACAGCGCGGCGACAGCGACGCTCGTCGATGGCCTCGTCGTCCAGGTCACCGGGCCGGGCGGCGAGACACTGCTGACCGATATGGTCCCGTCGGTGGGCGGCACGGCCACGGCTCCTTCCCCAGGTTGGTTGTTGCGGGCGGCGGAAGCCAGTTGCGTGGCCACCCTCATCGCGATGCGCGCCGCGACGCTGGGGATCACCCTCGATGCCCTGGAGGTCAGCGTCGATTCCGAGTCGGACGATCGCGGGATCCTGGGGATCGACGACGCCGTCCCGGCAGGGCCGCTCAGCGGTCGTGTCAGGGTCCGCGTGACCGCCGCCGGCGTCGAGGCCGCGGTCCTTGAGGAGATCGCGCACTGGGGCGTCAAGCATTGCCCGGTGTGCGACGCCCTGGAGCGAGCCGTACCGATCACCACGGACGTGACGACCATTTGATGGCCATTCCCGAGGTCGCCCTCAGGAAGGCGTTGCATCTCGCCTTCGAGGGGTAGGCCGGCGTCCTCCCAGTCGAGCAGCCCCCCGGAGTAGCGTAGAACGTTCCGGCAGCCGCGCCGGACGAGATCGCGGTACATCGCGATGCTCGAGAGGCAGTCGACGTGCGAGCAGTATCGAAGTGGATCGAGCCGGGAATGTGCTTCGCGTCGATCGCCCAGCGGTTGAGGGCCATGATCAACTTCAGGTCGTCGCCGCGTCGATGGTCTCGATGGGTTCGTGGCCCAGGGCCGCGATCTGACGGGGCTGGTCCATGGCCCGAGCATCGTACGCGCCATCTGCGCCGGGGCCGCCAACGAGCCAATCTACGGCAGGTCGCGGACCAGGTAGACGATCTCGCCACGATCGTCGGTCATGACGGTGTGATCGCGGCGGAACCCGACCTTCTCGAGGACCCGGAGCGACGGCTCGTTCCAGGCCCCTACGGTCGACCAGAGGCGCTTCCGACCCGTTGCCGCGGCAGCGTCGACCAGGGCCTGCGCGGCTTCTGTCGCGTAGCCGTGACCGTGGAACCGCCGCAGCAGTTCGTAGGCGATCTCCGGCTCGTCCAGGCTGGCACGCCCCACGATGAGCGCGCAGTAGCCGATCGTGTCGCCTTCCGCACGACGATCGATCGCGAGCGCCCCGATGCCAAGCTCCACGGTCAGGTCCCGGAATCGCGCGAGCCGCGCCGTCGCCTCCTGCAGGGTCGGCGTCTCCTCGCCGCGTTCAGCGACCAGTTCGTGATACCACGCCGCATCGCGCTCGTCTCGGATCCGGAGTGTGAGCCGAGGCGTCTCGATGGAGTGGGCCATCGGCTTCCAGGTCACGACGGAAGCATCCGGATCAGTCGGCCGATTGCTCCAGGGCGGCGCTCAGCTGCGGATCGTGTTCGCGCTTGTGGCCGTAGATGTTGTAGACGACGAAGTCGTCGAGGGCGTACTCGGGTCCGTACCAGGGGATCGTGCCGACCTGGCTCCAGGTCTCGGCGGGGATCGCCCGAGCGTGGGTCATGGCCCGCTCGTAGGCCGCGACGAACTCGCCCCGCACCTGGTCGATCGACCACGAGGCGCGGATGGCCGCCTGGTCGTCGTTGAAGGCCTCGGGATCGGCGCTCATCAGATCGGACTCGAGCGGGGCGCCGACGACCGTCGCCAGGACGTCCGCCAGGCGGACCTCGAACGCCCCCAGGTGCCCGAGGAGGTCCTTCGCGGTCCACACGCCGAGGGCGGTCCGGGTCCAGTCGTCGGGTCCGTAGCGCGCCACGGTGCTCATCACCTGACCCTGCCCGTAGGTCAGGACATCGATCGCGTTCATCGTCGGTCTCTCCTCATCGGGGCAGCATACCCGCGGCGCCGTCTATGCTGCGGCCATGTCGGACGACGCTCTGCGCTCGGCCCTTCGTACCGTGACCCAGGCTCGATTGGTCGGGTTGGGGATCCCGGCGTTCGCCGTGGGTCGATGGTGTCGCGCCTGGGAGCGGGAGGCGGCGCGCCGCGGCTCGGAACCGGGAGCGCCGTATTGGGAAGACGGCATCCGCTGGATCCTGGCTCAGGTCGCGGAAGGGCGCCAGCCGCCGGAGTTGTGATCGGCAGCGCGGCATCGGTCAGCGCGGGTCCGGGTGGCGGCCCGTATCCTTGGCCCATGGTCCGTGTCCGCATCCCCGACGACATCCTGTCCGCTGCCCACGAGCGCGCCACCGCGCGAGCGGCTCGTGACTGGGCCGAAGCGGACCGCCTGCGCGAAGTGATCGAGGCGGCCGGCTGGAAGATCGTGGACCGCGGCACCGACTTCGGCCTCTCGCTCGCGGCACCGCCGGATGTCGCCGAGGGTGAGCGCGTCCGCTACGGCGTCAGCACCAGCGTACCGTCGCGTCTCGAGGAGCCAGCTACGGGTATGGCCACCGTGGTGCTGGTCGCGACAGAGCACCCGGACGACCTGGATCGCGCGCTGGCGGGGTTGCAGGCCTTCGCGCCGGCCGGGACGTCGGTGGTCGTCGTTGCCGATGCGCCCGACGCCGAGCAGGCCGCGCGGCTAGACGCGCTGGGCGACGACGTCGACACGGTCTGGACCAGTGAGCGACTGGGTCACGGTGCCGCGACGAATATCGGGATCCGGCGCGCGACTAGCCCGGTCGTGGTCCTGTTCGACACGAGCATCGAGTTGACCGGCGACGCCATCACGCCGCTGGTGCGCGCCCTCGATGACCCCACGGTCGCGGTCGTCGGTGGGTGGGGGATCACCTCGAGCGATCTGCGCCGGTTCGAGGACGCGCCGGCCGGCGATGTGGACGCCATCGAGGGGTATTGCCAGGCCTTCCGGCGAGCCGATGCTGCGGTGCTTGGGCAGCTCGACGAGCGGTTCGTGTTCTATCGCAACCTTGACATCTGGTGGAGCCTGGTCCTGCGCGACGCTGGGGAAGGGGAGCCACCCCGCCGGGCGGTGCGCCTGGACGGCCTGCCGCTGGCCAAGCACGAGCATCGCGGCTGGACGAGCCTGCCCGATACTGACCGCGATCGCCACTCGAAGCGCAACTTCTACCGGATCATCGACCGCTTCGGCTGGCGGCGCGACCTCCTGACCAAGCCCGGTCCGGGGCCGGGGGGCGAGTAGGCTGGGCTTCGCTCTCGCGAATCCGCCATATGTCGCTCAGGAGAACCGTAGGCGTCCGAGCGGCGGCCGTTTGGGACCTCGCACCGCGGGATCTGTGGTCGCCTATGCGGGTTCGTGCGTAGGTGCGCATAACCGCGCTGGTCGGGGGCTTGGTATGGCATCAAGCGCTGCCTAAGGCTCTGTGCGTTGACATCTGGCGGACTCGGGTGAGGGATCACCCGCTCCGGCGCGCCACCGACCCGCCTGGCTCGTCGATGATCTCCCACCCAAGCGCGGCCAGCTCGGCGCGCAGCGTGTCGGCACGGGCGAAGTCGCGAGCGGCACGGGCCGCAGACCTTGCCTCGACCAGGGCCAGGACCCCCGCGGGGGCCGCGTCAGCCTCCCCGGCGCCCCCGCGCCCGGCCACCCAGACGAGGTGCAGGTCCAGCCCGAGCACCGCATCCGCGTCCAGTACGAGCCAGCGCCGCTCATCGGCTGGCAGGTCGGCGCGCAGCATGTCCCGCACGACCGCCAGGGCCACCGGCAGATCGAGGTCGTCGTCGAGGGCGGCCACGAACCGGTCGTGCAATGCCACGCCCGCCGCGGACAGCGACACGGACGGAGCGTGGGCCCGGTCGGGACCGCGATCGTCCGGTCGCTCCATGACGACGCCCGAAGGCCGGTCGCCGGCGGGCTCGGCGACGACCACCCGGGGCGGCGCCCACGGTCCGTCGACCGGTGGCGGACCCAGCCCGGTCAGCCCAGACCGTAGCGACGCCAATGCCGCGGCCGCCGCACGCACCGACGTTTCCGAGTAGTTGAGCTTGCGCCCGTAGCGCGACGTCATCACGAGGTAGCGGAACGCCAACGGATCGATGCCCTCAGCGGCGAGTTCCGTGACGCGCTGGAAGTTGCCGGCCGACTTGGCCATCTTCCGGCCGTCCATCAGCAGATGCTCGCCATGCACCCAGATCCGCGCCGGCGGGCCACCGACCAACGGCTCCGACTGGGCGATCTCGTCTTCGTGGTGCGGAAAGACGTTGTCGATGCCGCCGGTGTGCAGGTCGAATCGATCGCCCAGGTAGCGGCGCGCCATCGCCGAGCACTCCAGGTGCCAACCCGGGTATCCCTCGCCCCAGCGGGCCGACGGCCACTTCAGGGATCGCCCCTCGCCCGCGGCCTTCCAGAGCGCGAAGTCGGCCGCGTCGCGCTTGTCCGGCTCGATGTCGCCGCGGTGACCGGCCCGCAGCTCGTCCAGCGTGTTGCCGGATAACCGGCCGTAGCCCGGGAACGAGTCGACCGCGTAGTAGACGTTGCCGGCCGGCGACGCGTAGGCATGGCCGGCGTCCTGGAGCGCCTCGGCGAGCGCGAGCATCTCCGGGATATGTTCGGTCGCGCGGGGGAAGACGTGCGCGGGCAGGATGTTGACGGCCGCCTCGTCGGCGTGGAATGCGGCCTCGTAGGCATCGGCGATCTCCGCGCTGGACCGATCCTCGAGACCCGCCTGGACGAGCATCCGATCTTCGCCACGGTCGAACCGCTCGTCGCGCAGGTGGCCGACGTCGGTGATGTTCTTGACGTGCAGGACATCCAGTCCGTGGTACAGCAGGACGCGGCGGAGGACATCGGCCCGGAGGTACGAGCGGAGGTTCCCGACGTGGGCGTACCGGTACACGGTCGGCCCGCAGGTGTACATCGTCACCCGGCCGGGCGTCAGCGGCTCGACCGGCTCCACGGACCGGCTGAGGGTATTGCGCAGGCGCAGGGTCACGTCGTCATCCTAGTCGCCCCTTCGGAGCGGACGACGCTGTGGATCGGGTCGCGGCGGCCCTAACGCAACGTTCCGTCCGTCGTTATCGCATCAGAGGCCTCTCGGTACAGGCATCGTTCCCCCGGCGGTGTGGTCCGTGAGGCCTCATTCCCTCTTTGCCCCGTTGCGGGCCCCAATGCGTTCCCAACAAGGGCCCGAAGCCGACCGCCCGTATACTCCGCCCGTGCGTCGCCGGTCCCCCTTGTCGATCCTGGCCCTGCTGACCGTTGCGGCGATCCTCGCCGGTTGCGCGGCGCCCCAGACCGCGGCTGCCGGCCGCAGCGACGCCCGGATCCTGCTGGGCGAACCGACCACCCTGGACCCCGCCGCGACCGGGGATGCCGGCAGCGCCGCGTTCATCGGCCAGCTGTACGAGACGCTCACGGCGTTCGATGACGACCGGCGCCTGCAGCCCGCCCTGGCCGAGTCCTGGCAGGTGCAGGCCGATGGTCGGCGCATCGTCTTCCGTCTCCGCCCGGACCTGGCCTTCTCCGACGGTTCCCCGCTACGGGCCAGTGATGTCATCCGCTCGTGGTTCCGGCTCATCGACCCGGCGGCGCCCTCGCCGCTGGTGACCTTGATGTTCGATGTCGTCGGCGCGCGCGAGCTCGTCGCGGGCAGCGGCCGGGTGGAGGATGTCGGCCTGCGCGCGGACGATGGCGCGCGCGAGGTCACGGTCGACTTCGTGCGGCCGGCTGCCGACTTCGCGACCATCGCCGCGAGCCCGTCATTCGGGGTCGTACCCGCCGGATTCGGCGAATCGGGCCCGATCGTCCCGGGCCCGGACTTCGTGGCGAGTGGCGGCTACCGGCTCACGACCGTCGGCCAGGGCTCGCTGACCCTGGAGGCCAACCCGCGCTACTGGGCCGGGCCGCCGGCCCTCGCGACGATCACCATCGTCACCGACCTGGGTGGCCGCAGCGCCGTCGAAGCGTTCGAGGACGGCGAGGTCGACTATGCGCCGATCGGCAGCTTCGATGCCTCGTGGATCGCCTACGACGCCGGCCTTGGCCCGCAGCTCCGCGAGGTCGAGTCGCTCTCGACCGACTACTACGGCTTCGATGCGTCCTCTCCGCCGTTCGACGACGTGCGCGTCCGCCAGGCCTTCGCCGCGGCGGTCGATTGGCGCCGCATCGCGACGCTCGCCATCGATGACCCGGAGGGCGTGGCGACCTCCATGGTCCCGCCCGGCATCCCAGGCCGCTCCGATCGCGACGTCGTGCCCGTCCATGATCCGGCGCAGGCGCGGTCGCTCCTCGCGGAGGCGGGCTTTCCCGCCGGAGCCGGCTTTCCGGAGATCACGATCCTGAGCGGCGGTTCGCCGTACGACCAGGCGGTCATCCTGGAGCTGGAGCGTGAGCTTGGGGTCACGGTCCGCTCGGAGGCGATGGACTTCGGGGCCTATTTCGAGCGCCTGGACCGCGAACCGCCGCAGATGTGGTTCCTGTCATGGGTCGCCGACTACCCGGGCCGCAACGACTTCCTTGGCGTGCTGCTCGGGACCGGGTCGGTCAACAACTACGGCCGCTGGAGCTCGGCCGAGTTCGATGCGCAGATCGAGGCGGCGGGTGCCGCCACGGGCGCGACCGGCGCGGCGGCCGCCTACGATCGGGCCGAGGACATCGTGCAGCGCGATGCGCCCGTCATCCCGGTGACCTACGGGACCGGCTGGGCCCTCGCCCGCGACGGGCTCCTGGGCGCGGGCCAGAATGGGCTCGGGAGCCTGCGCATGGCGGGGCTGGCATGGGCCGACTGAGCAGAGCGGCCGGCATGGCCGTCGTCCGGGCCGTCGTCCTGGCGGCCGTCGTGATGTCGCTCCTTGCGTCGCCGGTCGCCGCCGCGGACCCGACCTTCGGGAAGCCGACCATCGACACGGCCTTCGGGCGCGGCGTCGACCTCACCCAGCCCGTGGTCCTGACCGCCGCGCCATTCCGCGTCGAGTTGTTGCTGACGACCGGCGAAGACGGCACGCCCCTGGTCGTCGTAGTCCCGCCGCCCGCCGCCGGGACTACGACCCTCCGCTACACCCTGGACGTGTCGGAGGGCCACATCCTGCCGAACACGCCCGTGACCGCCCGCTGGCGGATCACCCAGACGCCGGACGCCGACGCCGTGACCGGGCCGCCGGCCAGAGCCTTGTACGAGGACGACCGTTTCGACTGGCAGACGGTCGAGGGTGACATCGTCCGTGTCCACTGGTATGAGGGCTCCCGCGACTTCGGCCAGCGGGCGCTGCGCATCGGCGAGGAGGCGGTCACGTCCACGGCCGCCCTGCTCGGCGTCACCGAGGACGCCAAGGTCGACTTCTTCATCTACGCCGATCAGGCCTCCTTCTACGACGCCCTGGGGCCGGGCACCCGCGAGAACGTGGGAGGCCAGGCGAACGCCGACATCCGGACGTTGTTCGCCCTGATCACCCCGACGGAGATCGACGATCCGTGGGTCGCCACCGTCGTGCCCCACGAGCTCGTCCACCTGGTCTTCGATACGGCCGTCCAGAATCCCTATCACTTGCCACCTCGCTGGCTGAACGAGGGCCTGGCGGTCTATCTGAGCCAGGGCTACGAGCCCGGCGACCGCTCCACCGTCGAGCGCGCGGCCCGCAATGGCGAGCTTCTGCCGATCGATGGCCTCGGCGGCCAGTTCCCGACGACGGCCGACGGGTTCTTCCTGGCCTATGCCGAGAGCGTCAGCGCTGTGGACTTCTTCGTGCGCACCCACTCCGAGCAGGCGCTCATCGAGCTCATCGCCTCGTATGCCGAGGGCCGGACGGACGACGAGGCGTTCACCGCGGCTATCGGCCAAGATGTGGCGGCCTTCAGCGCCGCGTGGCTGGACGATCTGGATGCCAGCCCGCCCGTCCGGTACGGGCCCCAGCCGGCCCCTCCCGGGCCGCAACCATCGGCCTGGACCGCGGGCGGTGGTGGCGGGTCGCCGTCTGCCGCGCCCGGGGCGGCCTCGCCCGGCGTCACCGACGCGCCGGGAGCCCCCAGCGGCGGCGCCGCATCATCGGGCGGTGGGAGCGTGCTGTTGTACGTGGTCAGTGGCCTCGTGCTGGCGGGAGCCGTCGCCCTCGTCGTCGCCCGCCGTCGTGGCCGGGAGCCAGCCACGCCGTGACCCTGGTCCGCCGACTTCGAGCGATCCCGTCGTGGCAGTCCACGCTCGGCCTCGCGCTGCTCGGCCTTGGGTTCCTGGTCGCGGCGCAGCTCGCCTCCGAGGGTCCGCGGGTGCGCTACACGACCCAGGAACGCTCCCCACTGATCGAGACCGCGACCGAACTCCAGGCCCAGCAAGACGCCCTCAAGGAGGCCATCCTGGCCCTGCGTGAGCGCATCCAGGCGGTGGAACAGGCCGGGCAGGGCTCGGCGGCGCTGGTCAAGGGCCTGAACGACGAGCTCCAGGCGGCGCGGATCGCGGCGGGCCTCATCCCGCTGACGGGGACCGGCATCGTGCTCCAGGTGGAGGACTCGCTGGAGCCGGTCGCGCCCGACACCAACGACGCGGACTACCTGGTCGGGGCCCGCGACATCCGGACCCTGGTGGAGGAGTTGTGGTCGGCCGGCGCCCAGGCCGTGGCGGTGAACGGAGAGCGGATCACGCCGACGACCTCGATCATCGACATCGGCTCGACCATCCTCGTCAACTCGGCGTACCTGCTGCCGTCGTACCAGATCACGGCGCTCGGACCCGATGACCTGTATCCGCGCCTGTCGGCCGCGCCGGGCTTCGTGGACTTCATCCGTGCCCGATCGGAGACCTACGGCCTGCGGGTCTCGTTCGCGGAGCCCGAGTCGGTGGACATCCCGGCCTTCGCCGGCACGGTCACGCTCCGTTACGCGCGACCCGAGTCGGCCAGTGGCCCCGGCGCGAGCCCGGCGCAATAGCCATGCGACGTCGCCGCAACCAGTGGACCATCGCCGCCGTGGCCTTCATCCTGGGCCTGCTGATCATCGTCCAGCTCCGGACCCAGGCGAGCGGGGCGGCTTTCGCGGGGTTGTCCTCGCAGGACCTGACCGTCCTGGTCGCGAACCTCAATGCCCGCAACGACCAGCTCCGCCGCGAGGTTGCCAACCTGGAGGGCGAGCTCGCCATCCTGACCGACAACACCCAGCGAGGCGACGCGTCGCTCGATGAGTTGCGGGCGGACCTGCGGCGCGTCCGCCTGTATTCCGGGATCGATGCGGCGACCGGCCCAGGCGTCCTCATCGTGGCTCGCGGCCCGATCGACGGATCCGGGGTCGAGGACCTCATCAACGAGTTGCGCAACGCCGGCGCGGAGGCCATCGGCATCGAGGGCACGCGGATCGTGCCGGGCGTCGTGGTGGCGGGCGGGCCGGGATCCGTGACCGTGGACGACGTCGCCGTCGGCGACCCGTTCGAGATCGTCGCCATCGGGCCGCCGGACAAGCTCACGGGCTCGTTGACCCGCTCCGGCGGGATCATCGCCCAGCTGGCGGCCACCCAGCCCGAGGCCGTCATCGAGGTCACGCCGATCGACGCGGCGGTTGTTCCAGCCACGGAACGCAACCTCGTGCCGACCGCCGGACGTCCGCGGCTCTGATACCCTGCCCGCCGTGCCGGCCCGACCCGTCCTGAACCTGCTGCTCGGCGACGTCGTTCGCCTCCGGCGCGGGCATCCCTGTGGCGGCGACACGTGGCTCGTCGATCGCCTGGGCGCGGACATCGGCCTGCGCTGCCAGACCTGCGGCCGTCACGTGCTGCTGGAGCGGGCCCTGCTCGAGCGCCGCCTGGTCGGATTCGTGGGGCGAGGCGATCCGGCGCTGAACGCGCTGGTCGCCGCGACGCTGACGTCGACCTCGACCGACGGGGGCGAGACGCCGTGACCGGCAACACGGGGGCGACGGGCGCGACGGGCGCACTCGGTCCGCCCGACGGACCGGACGGGGCGCTCGCCGTCTTCCGCAACCCGAACTTCCTGCGCCTCTGGCTTTCCCAGGCCGCTACGCAGATCGGCGGCAACATGGTCCTGTTCGGGCTGACGGTCATCGTCTCGGCGACGCAGCCCAACACCGCGGTCAGCCTGCTGATCCTGTCGTTCCTGGGGCCGGCCGTGCTCTTCAGCGCGGTCGCCGGCGTGTACGTGGACCGCATCGACCGCCGGCTCGTGCTCATCGCCACGAACGTCCTGCGGGGCGTCGCGATCTTCGCCCTGGTCCTGGTCGGCGACAACTTCCTGCTGCTCCTGCTGCTCAACATCTTCGTCTCGACCGTGACCGTCTTCTTCGCGCCGGCGGAGGCTGCGATGATCCCGGAGGTCGTGCCCCGCTCTATGCTGCTGGCTGCGAACGGGGTGTTCACGCTGACCCTCAATGCCGCGTTCGCGATCGGCTTCGCGCTCTTGGGGCCGCTGGTCATCAACCTGGCCGGGGCCCAGGCCGTGATCCTCGTCGTGGGCTCGCTGTACCTGCTCGCGGCCGTGTTCTGCTTCACTCTGCCGCCCTCGCCGCCACCCGCCCGAGCGCCGGAGGCCGCGAGCCCGCACCCGGTCGGGGAGACCCAGAAGGCCGTCCAGGCGACCATCAGCCAGCTCCGCGAGGGCCTCGACTTCATCGGCCAGAACCGATCGATCGTCTGGTCGTTGCTGTACCTGGGCATCACAGCGTCGCTCGTCGGGGTGCTCGGCGTGCTCGGACCGGACTTCGCCGAGACAGCCCTGCACCTGGAGCCCAAGGACTTCGCGATCATCGTGCTGCCCCTGGGCGGCGGCGTCGTGATGGGCATCCTGTTGCTCAACGCCTACGGCAAGTACCTGCCCCGCCGCCGGGTCATCGAGGGCGGGCTGATCCTGCTCGGCGTGATGCTCGCCCTCTTGAGCATCGCCGGACCGATCAGCCGGCTCCTGCAGCGGGCCGACAGCGCCAGCGATGTCGTGGGCCTGTCCGTCCTGACGTCGCTGCTGGCGGTCGTCGTGTTCATCGCCTTCGTCGCCGGCGTCGCGTATGCGGCCGTCGCGATCCCGTCGCAGACCCAACTCCAGGAGGACCTGCCCGAGGAGGTCCGCGGCCGGGTGTTCGGCGTGCTGAACATGCTCGTCTCGGTGTCGAGCTTCCTGCCGATCATCGTCGTCGGGCCGATCTCGGACTTCATCGGTACGGCGACGGTCATGCTCGTCGTCGCCATCGCGGTCCTGGCCGCCGGCATCGCCAGCGCCTTCCTGCGCGACCCGAACCTGGGCGTGATGGGGGCCAACGCCGATCCGCACGCGGAGGACCCGATCGCGGCCGCGCTCGGCGTGGACCGGCCCCGCTGGCGAACGGATGCTGGCGCGCCGTCAAGTCCACTGCTACCGCCCGAGCCGCGCAGCCCGGTCGACCGTCCCGGCCAGGGCGATCCCGCCGATCGGGACTGACCCGCCGATGGCCCGGGTCGTCGTGGTGTTCACCGGGGGCACCATCAGCATGGGCTTCGATCCGGTGGCGGGCGGCAACGTCCCGGCGCTCGATGGGGCGGCCATCCTCGCCCAGACGCCCGGATTGGCGAGCATCGCGGAGGTCGTGCCGCTCGATCGTGGCTTGACGCCGGCCAGCCACTTCACGTTCGATGATCTGGCCGGGCTCTGGGATGTGATCGCGGCGTCGTTGGCCGACGCGACCGTCGACGGGGTTGTCGTCGTCCAGGGTACGGACACCATCGAGGAGTCGAGCTTCGCCTGGGACCTCCGACATGGCGGCTCGAAGCCGGTGGTCGTCACCGGCGCGATGCGCGCTCCACACGAGGACGGCTTCGATGGGCCGGCCAATCTTCGTGACGCCGTCACGGTGGCCGCCTCGCTGGCAGGACGAGACATCGGCGTGGTCGTGACCCTGGCCGGCACGATCGAACCAGCGGACGACGTGACCAAGACCCATACCACGGCGTTCACGACGTTCCGCAGCCTCAACGCCGGGAGCCTGGCCCGCGTGGCGGAAGGCGTGGTCACCCTGGAGCGGGGCAGGGGAGCGCGCCGGCATGTTCCCGGCGCCGAGCTGGCCGCGCCTCGGGTCCACCTCGTGACGGCCGGCATCGGCACGGACGGCGCGCTCCTGGACGCGGCCGTTGCGGTCGGTGCGGACGGGATCGTGGTGGCTGCGACTGGTTCCGGGAACACCGGCCCGGGCCTCCTGGCGGCCGCTGTCAGAGCCATGGACCAGGGGATCCCGGTCGTCCTGGCCTCGCGCTGCCCGTCCGGGGCCGTGGGGACGGCGTATGCCTTCCCGGGCGGCGGGGCGATGTGGGTGCGCGCCGGGGCCATCCCGGCCGGCTCGCTGTGTGCGATCAAGGCGCGCGTCGCGCTGGCCATGGGCGTCGGGGCCGGCCTGGATCGCGACGGGCTCACGAGGCTCCTGGCCGACCCGCTACCCTGACGCCCGCATGCCCCTCGATACGCTCATCACCGGCCGCCTCGCTACCCTCGCTGGGGCGGGCGGATTCGGCTGGGTGGAGGCCGTCGGCATCCGTGATGGCCGGATCGCCTTCGCCGGGACCGAGGTGGACCTCGAGACGCGAGCGGACCCGTTCACCGAGCGCATCGCCCTGGAGCCCGACCAGGTCGCCATCCCGGGACTGACTGACGCCCACCTGCACCTCGCTCAGGCCGCCATCGCGGCGCGCCAGGTGGACCTGGGGTCGGCCCGTAGCCTCACCGACGGTCTTGCGCAGATCCGGGCCGCGCACCTGGCGCTGCCGCCCGACGCGTGGCTGGAGGGCCACGGCTGGGACAGCGATCGGTGGGGCGGCTGGCCGACCGCCGATGACCTGGAGACCGTGGCGCCGGGTCGGCGGGTGGCGCTCTGGGCGCACGACCATCACGCGCTGTGGGCCAGCCACGCGGCGCTGGCCACCGGAGGGTTCGGCGCCGATGATCCGCCCGGCGGCGTGGTCCGCCGGCGCCCGGACGGGATCCCGGAGGGCGTGTTGTATGAGGCGGCGACGCGGCTCGTGACGATCCATGTCCCGCCGCCGACCCCCGATTCCTTGGCGACCGCCATCGAGGCGACGGCGCGCGAGCTCATCTCGCTGGGTGTCGTGGCCTGCCATGATCCGGGCGGCGTCGCGCCCGATCCCGATCTGACGTATTCGTACCCGGTCTATGCCCGGCTCGCGGACGCGGGCCGCCTGCCGATCCGCGTCCACGCCAGCATGCGCGACGATGCGGTCGCGGCGGCCATCGCCCAGGGCCACCGGAGCGGGGCCGCGCTCGGCAACGATCCCGCCGGCCGCGCCCGGGTGGGCTGGCAGAAGTCCTTTGCCGATGGATCGCTCGGCTCGCGCACGGCCGCGCTCCTCGAGGACATCGAACCGGAGCCGGATCGACCCCTGCCGCCGGACCGCCGTCGCGGCGTCTGGATGACGGAACCCGATGGCCTGGCCGAGCGCGTCGCGCGGGCGAGCGCCGGTGGCATCACGACCCAGATCCACGCCATCGGCGACGCGGCGATCCGCGCGGCGCTGGGGATCCTGGAACCCGGTGCGCGAGCCCAGGCGCTCATGCCCCGCATCGAGCATGTCCAGATGCTCCACCCCGACGACCGGCCGCGGTTCGCGGCGGCCGGGATCGCGGCCAGCGTCCAGCCGGTGCACCTGGGCTCGGACGCGGCTCAGGCCCGCACCCTGTGGGGTTCGCGCGCCGAGATCGAGGGCTACGCCTGGCGCAGCCTGACCCGGACCGGTGCGGTGGTCGCGTTGGGCACGGACGCCCCGGTCGAATCGTTCGATCCGTGGCCGGGCCTGGCCCTGGCCGTGCGCCGCGAGGACGCCCGCTGGCCGGCGGGCACGCCGCCCTACGCCCCGGACGAGGCCCTGACCCTGGACCGGGCCTTGCGGGCAAACTGCGTCGACCCGGCGATGTCCGCGCGCGAGACCGATCGCGGACGCCTGACCGTCGGCCAGCGCGCCGATGTCGTCGTCATCCCGGCGGCCGGCATCGATGAGCCGGTCACGCCCGGCGGCCCGCTCTCCACGACCCGGCCCGTCCTCGTCATGGTCGACGGCGAGGTCGTCTTCGAGGTCTGACGCTCAGGCCTTGACGACGCTGCCCGGCGCACCCAGTTCGCGCCGGGCATCGGGGAATAGGCCGTTGAAGATCCGCGACGTGGACGGGAAGGCGTGGATGGTGTCGGCGAGCGCATCGATCGGCACGCGGGCCTTGATCGCGAGCACGCACTCGTGGATCGCGGCGGACGCATCCGGGCAGGCCATCGCCGCGCCGACCAGCTCGCGCGTCGCGCGATCGACCACGATCGTCACGTGGCCCATCGTCGCTTCGATCCCATAGCCGCGCGAACTCGTCGCGAAGTCCGCCGTCAATTCGAAGGCATCGAGGCCAGCCTCTCGGGCGGCCTCCACCGTGACGCCCACGAACGCCGCCTCCGGGTCCGTGTACGTGGCGCGGGGCAGGGCTCGGTAGTCGGGCGTGACGGCCTCGCCGTGGATCATGCGCACCGCCAGTTCGCCCTGGTAGTGGGCCTGGTGCGTGTGCAGTTCGGGACCGGCCGGGTCGCCCACGATGTACAGGCCGTCGGCGACCCGTAGCCGGCCGTCGCGCGGGTACGGCGTCCGACCCGACGTATCGATGCCGTAGTGCTCGAGACCCAGGTCATCGATGGGGAAGTCGCGCCCGACCGCGAGCAGGATGGCGTGACCTTCCGCCGTTGAGCCGTCATCGAGGTCGATCACGTGTGCGCCGCCCGTGCCGACTCCGGCTCGCGCCCGAATGGCACGGACGCTGGTCCGGACCGTCACACCGTCCCGCTCCAGGGCGGCCTGGATGACCTCGGAATTGCGCGGGTGATCGGTCGGGGCCAGGCGCGGGCCGGACTGGACGATGGTCGTGGGCACGCCGAAGCGGGCGTAGACCTGGGCGAGCTCGCAGCCGGTGGGACCGCCGCCCAGGACGAGCAGGCTGGCGGGCAGCTCGCGGGCGAGCGTGGCCTGCTCGTTTGTCCACGTCGAGATGGTGTCGAGGCCCTCGATCGGCGGGCGCTTGGAGTTCGATCCGACGGCGACGATCACGTCGGTCGCGCTCAACGCGTGGGTCGTGTCGTCGTGATGGACGGTGACACGGCCGCGTCCCGTGATGGTCGCCGACCCGCGGTAGACCGTCGCCCCGACTGCCTCCAATCGGGTGACGTGTCCCGCATCGTCGGGCTCCGGGGCGTCCGCAGCCCGGTTGATCATGTAATCGCGGTGGGCCGACGCCCGGGGCCACTCGTAGGCGGCCGGGTTAGCCGCGTGCTCCGCCGCCCCATGCAGCAGCGCCTTGGACGGGAGGCAGCCGATGAATGGGCAGCTGCCACCGAACCAGCGCCGGTCGATGATCGCGACGCTCGAGCCGAGTTCGCGCGCCTTGTTCGCCGCCGCCTCGCCAGCCGGGCCTGCGCCGATGACGATGATGTCGTACGTCGTGGTCATGTCGATCACTCTCCTGGTTCGGGGTGCAGATCGCGCTGGCGGCGGGCTTCGTAGAGCAGGATCGCGGCGGTCACCGAGACATTGAGGCTGTCCGCGATCCCGTGCATCGGGAGGTGGATGGTCTCGATGTCGGGGCCGTTCCAGGCGTCCGTGAGACCGATATCCTCCGCCCCGAGGACGAGTGCGACGGGTCCAGTCAGGTCGGCCTCGGTATATGCCAGGGAGCCCTCGACCCGGGCCGCGAGGATGCGCATGCCGCGGGCGCGGAGCCAGTCCAGGACCTCGGTCGTCGGGGCGGCGGCGACCGGCACCGAGAAGATGGTGCCGGCGCTCGCCCGGATGGCGTTCGGGTTGAGGAGGTCGGTCCGCGGCGAGGCGGCGATGACCGCATCGGCACCGGCTCCGTCCGCGCTGCGCAACGCTGCCCCAAGATTGCCCGGCTTCTCGACACCCTCCAGGACGACCAGGAGTGCGTCTGGCGGTGGCGCGAGGCGGTCCAGACCAAGGTCCGGTGTTCGGATGACGACCACCAGCCCCTCCGCGCGATCGCCGAAGGCGAGCTTCGCGAACGCGGCCTCGGAGACGTGATGGACCGGCGCCTTGCCGGCGGCGAGCGAGGTCAGGGCCGCGCGGGCATCCGCGCCAGCGAGCAGGGGATCACAGACGAACGCCTCGACGACCTCGACGCCAGCGTCCAGGGCGCGGCGCAGCTCTCGGGCGCCGTCCACGATGGTCAGGCCTGACCGTTCCCGCTTGCGCCGATCGCGCAAGGCCGCGGCGGCCCGGAGACGCGGGTTGGTCGTGCTCGTGATCTCCAGGCCGCGCGTCATGCCCCGCGATCCCAACGAGCATAGGCGCCCAGGACCGCTCGACCGCCCGAGTCGGCGGTCAGGGCCAGTTCTCCGGTCTCCACGGTTCCCGAGGACGGGCGTCCGGCCACGCGCAACCCACGACCCAGTTCGTCCGGCCCGAAGTCCTCCGAGTGCGCGGACAACAGCACGAACCCATCGTCGGCCAGGAGCCGGGCGCACATTGCCAGCAGGGGCGCGAGATCCTCGCCGATCTGCCAGCGCCGGGCGCCCTTGGTCCCGTGCCCGTACGTCGGCGGGTCCAGCACGATGCCGTCGTAGCGGCGTTCGCGCCGGAGTTCGCGGGCGACGAAGTCCGGGGCGTCGTCCACGAGCCAGCGGATCGGACGGTCGGTGAGTCGACTGAGGGCCGCATTCGCGCGCGCCCAGGCGACGGTCGGGCGAGACGCGTCCACGTGGGCGACCGCCGCGCCGGCCCGCGCCATGGCCAGCGTGGCAAGCCCGGTATAGGCGAACAGGTGCAGGATCTCGGGTGGGTCCTCCTGCTGCGCGGCTCGGGCGCCGACCCGACCGGTCAGCCAGTCCAGGGTCAGACGATGCTCCGGGAAGAGGCCCACCTGGCCGGCCTCGGTCGGGCGGAGCTCCAGGGTCAGCCCGGCGACATGGATCGGCCACGGTCGGGGCTCCACACCATCGCGGGTGGTCCAGCCAGCGTCGCGGTCGAAACGGAGATCGGCGTCGGCCCAGCGTTCCGGCGCTCGGCGCGGGGCCAGGGAACCGCCAAGGGGTCGGTCTGTCACGTGTTCGCCGAAGCGCTCCAGGCGAGCCCCGTCGCCGAGATCGATGAGCTCGTAGGCCTCCACCGGTGCATCATCGCGGAAACCGACCAATCACCGTGCCTCGTAGGGTCAGCCATGAAGATCCCGCCGCTCCGTCGATCGATCGTCGTCGCGATCCTTGCCCTGTGGGCCGTCGGGTGCACGGCGCCCGCCGGCGGGGCGTCAGCGGACCCTACCGAGCCCGCCGCCTCTGCCGCGCCATCTGCCGCCCCGTCCGCCAGCCCGGCCTCTTCGGGTGGCGGCAAGTACGGGGACGAGTACGCGACGCCCGCACCGTAGCGGCCCTGACGGCTTGGCCGTTGTCGCCGTCAGGCACCCTCTGGTAGCATTCCCGGGCCGCTGGCGACTCGTTCGCTGAGGCTTGATGACTGTCACGGGATGTGGAACACCCCGCGAGCCAACGGTCATCGGGTCACGACGGACGAGGGACCGGCGACATCGGGCGGCTAGCTCAGCTGGTTAGAGCACTTGCTTGACATGCAAGAGGTCACTGGTTCGAGTCCAGTGTCGCCCACCACATCGTCGAATCGATGAACGCGTCGATCGGGACGCGCCGATCCATCCAGCGATCACCCAGAGAGTCGAGCCAGCGGCTGGAAGCTCGACGATCGACCCGGATCCGGCACCACCCGTGAGCGATCGGTGAACCGGTCCGGGCGTCGCCCGTTAGCGCGACCACACGAGGGCGCCACCCATCTTGGGCGGCGAACGCAGGTGGGACCGCGGGAGCAGACCTCTCGTCCTGATGACAGGCGAGAGGTTTCGTGATTCACAAGGAGTCGAACATGGCCGACGACGACGCGATCGACGAGGTCGAGGAGGTCCTTCCGGACGTCCCGGAGCGTGGCAGCGCCACGGAACTCATGGACCACGGCGCGGCCGGGGACCCGCTCGGCCCGATGCGCCACAGCGCGGCCCACGTCCTGGCCGAGGCCGTGCTGGACCTGTTCCCGGGCACGAAGCTCGGCATCGGCCCGGTGATCGCGGACGGCTTCTATTACGACTTCCTGTTGCCGCGCCCGCTGACCCCGGACGATCTCCCGGCCATCGAGGCGCGGATGCGCGAATCGATCGCCGCCGACCATCCCTTCGAGTTCAGTGAGGAGACCCCGGAGCAGGCACGGGCCGCGCTGGTCGAGCGTGACCAGCCGTTCAAGGTCGAGATCGTGGACGACCTGGCGTCAGCCGCGGAGCGTGACGGCACGCCCATGCCGCCGACCACGTTCTACCGCCAGGGCCCGTTCATCGACCTGTGCCGCGGGCCACATGTCGCAAGCACCGGGAAGATCGGGCCGTTCAAGCTGCTCGGTACGGCCGGTGCCTACTGGCGCGGTGACGAGAAGCGCCCGATGCTCCAGCGCGTCTACGGCACGGCCTGGGCGACCCAGGAGGAGTTGGACGCCTATCTCTGGCGTCGCGAGGAAGCGAAGAAGCGCGACCACCGCCGCCTGGGCGTCGCCCTGGACCTGTTCTCGTTCCATGATGTGTCGCCGGGTTCGGCCTTCTGGCACCCCAAGGGCCAGGCCATCTGGCGCACCCTCGAGTCGGCCATGCGTGAGCTCCAGCTGCGCCGCGGCTACCAGGAGATCAGCACCCCGATCCTGGTCAGCGAGAAGCTGTGGCGCCAGTCCGGCCACTGGGATCTGTACCGCGAGAACATGTTCATCGTCGAGGCGGAGAAGCAGCTGTTCAGCCTCAAGCCGATGAACTGCCCGGAGTCGACCTTCATCTACAAGTCGAAGAAGCGCTCCTATCGCGAACTGCCGCTGCGGTTCAACGAGTACGGCCGGTTGCACCGCAACGAGCGCTCCGGGGCGCTCAGTGGTCTGACGCGCGTGCGCCAATTCATCCAGGACGACGCCCACATCTTCGTCCGCCCGGACCAGCTCGCAGCGGAGATCGGTGCGCTCCTTGGCGAGGTCAACGAGGCGTACTCATGGGTCGGGCTCGTGCCGCGCTTCGCATTCGCGACCAAGCCGGACAAGGCCATCGGCGATCCGGCGCTCTGGGACCAGGCCGAGCGGCTGATCAAGGAGGCGCTCGATTCGACCGGCGCCAACTACGTCACCAAGCCCAAGGACGGGACGTTCTACGCCCCCAAGATCGATATCTACATCGATGACGCGCTCGGCCGCGAGTGGCAGATGGCGACCATCCAGGTCGACCTGGTGATGCTCCCCGAGCGATTCGACCTGACCTACACCGACGAGGAGGGCCAGGAGCAGCGCCCGATGGCCATCCACCGGGCCATCTACGGTTCGCTGGAACGCTTCATCGGCATCCTGGTCGAGCATTTCGCGGGCGCCTTCCCGCTCTGGCTGGCGCCGATCCAGGCGGTCATCATCCCCATCGCGGACCGGCACATCGAGGCCGGCGAGGAGTTGGCCGGCCTGCTGCGCTCGCGCGGCCTGCGCGTCGAGGTCGATGGCTCGTCCAACCGGATGCAGTACAAGATCCGCGCCGCCCAGGAGCAGAAGGTGCCGTACATGGTCGTGCTCGGCGATCGCGAGATCGAGGCGCGCACGGCCTCGCCCCGGACCAGGGCAGGGGAGCAGCAGGACGCCCAGGCCTGGGACGCCTTCGCCGACCGCCTGGCCGCGGAGGTGGCAGCCCGCGGCGTGGGCTGACCCGGACAGCATCGGTGTTGATGCCACCGGTGCACGGATGCACCGCGCCCCTACGTCGCACAGCGACGGCGAGCTGTGCCCGTCGCTCGTAGGCCCGGTCCGCCAGCGCGCCGCCGCCAGGGACAGCGCGCTCCGGGGGCCCGCCACTCTAGGTGGCGATCGTCGAATGAACGTGCGGGCCATGCGGCCGATTCCCCCTGATGTCGCGGCGTGGCCCGCACGTTCGTTGCCAGGCCGCCACTGAGAGTGGCACGAGCCGGGCCACCCCGACCCGGGGAGTGGCGACGTGGTCGCGGTCGGACGGCCCATATGCTATCCTCCCGCCTCGGCCCGGCATGGGCATATTCGCGCGTGCCGGACGAACGGAATCAGCAGTCAACAAAAGGGGTGAACCATCAGCCGAGACCTGCGTGTCAACCAGATGATCCGGATCCCACAGGTCCGGGTGGTCGATGAAGAGGGTGCACAGCTGGGTGTCATGCCCACGCCACGAGCCCTCGAGATGGCACAGGAACGGGGATACGACCTCGTCGAGGTCGCTCCGATGGCGCAGCCCCCGGTGGTCAAGTTCCTCGACTTCGGGCAGTACAAGTACGAGCTGACGAAGCGCGAGAAGGAAGCCAAGCGGAAGCAACGTTCGGTGACCTTCAAGGAAGTCCGCCTCACACCGAAGATCGGTGTCGGCGACTTCGACACGAAGGTCAATCGAGCGGTCGAGTTCCTCGAAGATGGCGATCGGATCAAGGTGACCGTCCGGTTCCGGGGTCGGGAATTGACCCACCCGGAGATCGGCCGCAACCTGATCTCCAGGTTCGTGGAACGTGTCAAGGATCACGGAATCGCGGAACGGACGCCGCTGCTCGAAGGCAAGTCGATGCACATCACGATGGCCTCGACCCACAAGCCCAAGAGCCACGACGCCCCGGACCGCAAGCACGCGGTGGATGCGATCCCCGAAGACGCGGTGGCGGAGACGCCGGATGCGCCCGAGACGGAGACCGTGGTCGCCGCCCAGATCCCGGCCGAGCCGGCTCCCGCCCCCGTGGCGGTGGCGGCCCCGGTCGCACAGCAGCCCGAACCAGCTCCGGCGGCCGCGCCGGCGTCAGCAGGAGAGTGAGTCCACGGTGCCCAAGATCAAGAGCCACAAGGCGGCCCAGAAGCGCATCGGCGTGACCGGCTCCGGGAAGTTCCGCCGGGTCAACGCCTGGAGCGGGCATCACCTCGAGATCAAGTCGTCCCGGCGGACGCGCCGCTATGCCGGCAAGTCCCTGCTCGGGCCTGAGCATGCCAAGCAGGTCCGTCGCCTGCTGCCGTACCTCTAGGAGCACCGTCACCTCATGGCACGAGTCAAGCGTGGCGTCACCGCCCACAAGCGTCACAAGCGTCTCCTCGACGCGGCCGAAGGCCGCAAGGGCGCCAAGTCGCGACTGATCAAGCCCGCCCGCGAGGCGCTCCTGCACGCCCTCGCCTACGCGACCCGCGACCGTAAGCAGCGCAAGCGCCAGATGCGCGAGCTGTGGATCGTCCGGATCAACGCCGCCGCGCGACAGCAGGGCGTGACCTACGGGCAGTTCATCGCCGGCCTCAAGAAGGCCGACGTCCAGATCGACCGCAAGATCCTGGCCGACCTGGCCGTGCGCGACAGCGCGACCTTCGGGCGCATCGTCGACCTCGCCAAGAGCGCTTAGGTCGTCCGGCGGCTGGCGCGTCTGCGACTCAGCCCTCCGAGGCCTGAGGCGACGCTCCAGCGAGCCATCAGCCCGAGGATTCTGTGGACCTCGCCGACCTGACCCGCGACCTGGAGGCCCTGGCGGCCGACACGCTGGCGGCTGCTGCCGCGGCGCCCGACGTCGCGACCCTGCAGGCCCTGGAGCTCGACGTGCTCGGCAAGAAGGGCCGCCTGACGGGCGTCCTGCGCGGCATCGGGGCCTTGTCCGCGGAGGAGCGGCCCCAGGTCGGGGCGGTGGCCAACGCCGTCCGGGTCCGGATCGACGGCGCGCTGGCGGAGCGCGGTATAAGTCTCCGGGACTCGGAGCTGGCGGCGCGTCTCGCGGCAGAGACCGTCGACGTCACGACGCCCGGCCGACCGATCCGGCGGGGCAGCCTGCACCCCATCAACGAGACCATCGCTGAGATCGCCGACATCTTCGGCCAGTTCGGGTTCGTGGTCTACGAAGGCCCCGAGGTCGAGGACGACGTCCGCAACTTCCAGATGCTCAACATCCCCCCGGATCACCCGGCCCGCGACCTGTGGGACACCCTCTACGTCGACATCGACGGGCACCTCCTCCGGACCCACACCTCACCCGGCCAGATCCGGGTCATGCACCAGCAGCGGCCGCCGATCCGGGCCCTGCTACCAGGGCGCTGCTTCCGCTACGAGGCCATCGACGCCAGCCACGCCAGCGAGTTCTTCCAGGTCGAGGGCCTGATGGTCGACGAAGGCACCACCATGGGCGACCTCAAGGGCCTCCTCGACCAGTTCGCCAAGGCGATGTACGGCGCCGACAAGCGAACGCGCTTCCGACCGGGCTATTACCCATTCACCGAACCGTCTGTCGCGTTCGACGTGGAGTGCCTGGTGTGCGGTGGGTCGGGCTGCCCGGCCTGCTCGCGCAGTGGCTGGATGACGATCCTGGGGGCCGGCATGGTCCACCCGGTCGTCCTGCAGTACGGCGGCCTGGACCCGGAGCGCTACCAGGGCTTCGCCTTCGGCATGGGCGTCGAGCGCATCGCCAACCTCCGGCACAGCGTCGGCGACCTGCGCCTGTACATGGAGAACGACCTGCGCTTCCTCGAGCAGTTCCGATGAGGGTGCCCCTGTCGTGGTTGCGCGACTACGTGGACATCGAGCTCACGCCCGAGCAGCTGGCCGAGCGTCTGACCCTGCTGGGGATGGAGGTCAAGGGTTTGGAACGCTGGGGCTCGGACTGGCAGAACGTCGTCGTCGGTGAGCTGCTGACCGTCGCGAGACACCCGCGCGCCGACCGCCTATCGCTCACGACCGTGACCCTGGGGTCCGGTGAGCCGCTGGAGATCGTGTGTGGCGCCACGAACATCGCACCGGGCCAGCGCATCCCCGTCGCCCTACCCGGAGCCGTGCTGCCCGGTGACCGGCGCATCGAGCGGACCGAGAAGATGGGCGTCGTGAGCAACGGGATGCTCTGCTCCGGCGATGAGCTGCGCCTCACGGCCGACGCCGATGGCATCCTCATCCTCCCTCCGGAGGCGCCGCTCGGCGTGCCGCTGGTGGACCTCTACGGCGACATCGTCCTGGACGTCGACGTCAAGCCCAACCGCGGCGACGTCCTGAGCCTGGTCGGCCTGGCCCGCGAGGTCTCGGCGGTCACGGGGGCGCCGGTCCGCTTCCCGGACACGGACCCCGTGGAAGGCTCGATCGCCGTGGAGGACCGGCTCCGCGTCGATGTCGAGCGCGACGACCTGTGCCCACGCTTCGTCGGTCGCTGGGTCGGTGGTGTGACCGTCGGTCCATCGCCGGACCACGTCCAGATGCGTCTTATCGCGGCTGGCCAGCGCCCGGTCAGCAACGTCGTCGACGTGAGCAACTACGTGATGCTCGAGCTCGGCAAACCGATCCACACGTTCGACGCCGCGTCCGTCCATGACCGCCACCTGATCGTGCGCCTGGCCCGCGAGGGTGAGCGCCTGGAAACCCTGGACCACGTCGAGCGCGACCTGACCGCCGACACGCTGCTCATCGCGGATCCGGAGGGCCCGCTGGCCATCGCCGGAGTCATGGGCGGGGCCTCGTCGGAGATCTCTCCTGCGACGACGGACGTCGTGGTCGAGTCGGCCATCTTCGAGCCCGTGAGTATCCGACGAACGGCCTTCCGTTACGCGTTGCGCTCCGAAGCGAGCCTGCGCTTCGAGAAGGGCCAGGAGCACCGTCTCGCCCGCCTCGGCGCGGATCGCACGGCTCGCTTGATCACGGAGTGGGCCGGCGGCGGAGTGGCGGCGGGCGCCATCGACACGAACCCGAGCGAGCCGGATCCCACCCGGGTCGCCTTCCGGCCGGCGCGCGTTGACCGCCTGCTGGGCACGGCCCTGGGCGCGACGGAGCAGCGCGCGCTGCTGACTCGGGTCGGGATCACGACGCAGGATGCCCCGGCCGGCACGTCGATCGCCGTCGCCGGCGGTCCCATGCCGCTCGTCGTCGAGGCCGGGGATGACGCGGTCGTGGTCGCGACCATCCCGTCGTGGCGCCGCGACCTGGCTATCGAGGCCGACGTCACGGAGGAAGTGGCTCGCGTCCGCGGCTACGAGCTTGTGCCGGACATCCTGCCGCACACGCCGATGCCCGCCCATCGGCGCGACCCGCTCCGCCTGCGGGACGTGGTTCGCGAGACGCTGGCCGGCGCCGGCCTCAGCGAGATCGTGACCTTCGCCCTGGTCTCGCCGGCGATGGTCGAGCGGTTCGGTCCACTGGCGGACGTCTCGGTCCCCGGGGAAGGGGAGCCCGGTGGACGGCCCATCGTGGTGACCAATCCGCTCTCCAGCCAGCACTCGGTCATGCGCCAGAGCTTGCTGGGCAGTCTGTTCGAGGTCCTGGCGACGAATACGCGCCAAGGTCGGTCCGACGTCGCGATCTTCGAGGTCGGCAAGAGCTATGGCCAGGCGACAGATGGCGACGGGACGCACGAGTGGTGGCGTCTCGGGTTCGCCCTGACTGGCGCTGCCGAACCGCCGGCCTGGAATCGCCCTGAGCGGCCGTTAGATCTGGACGACGCCAAGGGCCTGCTGGAGCTGCTCGCCGCCCGGCTGGGCCTGCCGCCGGTCGTCTACAGCCCGTTGAGCGACGGCCCCAACCTGCACCCAGGTCGCGCCGCGCGGGCCATGGCTGGCGACGGCCTCATGGCGCACCTGGGCGAGGTGCACCCGAGCGCCCTCGCCGAGCTCGATGCCCGGGCCGAGCGGGTGATCATGGCCGAGGTCGCGATCGCCGGGCTGTCGGCCGGGGAGCCGTCCGTCCCGCGCGGCCTGACGCCGCCCCGCCATCCCGCGGTCGAGCGCGATCTTGCGGTGGTCGTCTCCGTCGATCGGTCGGCGGCGGAGGTGGCGGCATCCATCGCCCGCCACGCCGGGCCACTCTTGCGCTCGACGACCCTGTTCGATGTCTATCGTGGTCGCCCGCTGGCCGACGATGAGACGAGCCTCGCCCACCGGCTCTCGTTCCAGTCCGCAGATCGAACGCTCCCGGAGGCCGAGGTCGATGCCGTGGTGGCCGCGGTCAGTGCCGGCCTCGCGACCGATGTCGGGGGCCGTATCCGCACCTGACCGGACCGTTCCACCCATCGCGGGACGGGTCCCTTGCGACGGCATGATTCGCGCTGCTACCCTTGCGCCGCTCCGGCCGCCGGTCGGAACGATATCGCGACCACAGGCAAGGGAGGCTCAGTGGACCTCGGGGAGTTCCTGGGTGGGATCAGGACCATCGATCTCCTGCTCTTCCTCTATTTCACCGCGTTCTTCGTCCTGGGCTTTGGTCAGGGCACCATCCGACGGCTGATCGGGGTCGGCTCGATCCTGTTCTCGTTCTTCTTCGCGGCGAACATCGCCGAGCCGCTGGGCAGCTTCCTCGGTGGGAACTGGACGCAGTTCAGCCGGCAGTACTCGTACATGGTGGGGTTCGGGACGGTCTTCGTGGCCGCGGCCCTGGCCTTCGCCCTCGTGGCCCAGGGCTTCTACAAGCCGCAGCCGCTGTTCGCGAAGGCGCGCTTCGTTGATGAGGTGCTGGGTGGCATCCTCGGCCTCTTCCAGGCGGCCGTCGTCCTGGGCAGCGTCATCATCATCCTGGGCACGTTCTTCCTGATCCCGGGCATCCCGGTCGACGGTCAGGAGCTGCCCTTCCTGCGCGACCTGTGGATCGCGCTCGATGGCTCGGTCATCGCCGACGCGTTCAAGGACACCTTCATCCCTGCCGCGTTCGTGGTCACAGGGTTCCTGGTGCCTGATTCGATCGAGGCGTTCTTCCCGGGCACCTCCGCCTGACCGTCCTCGATCGGGCTGTCCTGGCGGCCCCGGTGACCGCCGCGGCCCGCGCGCTGCTCGGGGTCCATCTCGTCCGCGACGACGCCTCCGGCCGGCGGGTCGGGCGGATCGTGGAGGTCGAGGCCTACGACGGGCCGGGTGACGGGGCGTCCCATGCCCGGTTCGGCCGAACGCCGCGGACCGAGGTCATGTTCGGGCCGCCGGGCATCGCCTACGTGTACCTTGTCTACGGGATGTACGACTGCCTGAACGTGGTGACCGGGACCGATGGCGTGGCCTCGGCCGTGCTCATCCGCGCCATCGAGCCCACGGAAGGTCTCGATCTCATGCGCACGGGCCGAGCGACGCAGCGCGCGCGCCGACGCGGCCGGCCGATGGGCGAGGACCGGACGCCCGACCAGCGCTTGGCCAGTGGCCCAGGACTCGTCGGTGCGGCATTCGGGATCGACACGTCGTGGACCGGGACGGACCTGTGTAGCAGCACCTCCACGCTGCGCCTTGAGCGGGCGGCGCCTGGGCCCGCGCGCGGGAAGATCGTTGCCTCGCCCCGGGTGGGCGTCGACCATGCCGGGCCGGATTGGGCGTTGCGGCCGTGGCGCTTCTCGATCGTCGGCCATCCGTCCATCTCGCGCCCGGAGCGCTGACGAGCCCCCCGATGGACGAACGATCACAGTCACTTCTGGAGTTCCCGCTCATCCGCGAGCGCCTCGCCGCGGCAACGTCCTTCCCGCCCTCACGACGCCTGGCCGAGACCCTGGAGCCTTCCACCGAGCTCGTGATCGTCGCCAGGCGGCTGGACGAGACCGACCAGATGCGCTCCCTGCTTGAGGAACGCGCCGGGGTGGGGATCGGGGCAGCCCGCGATATCGAGCCGTGGGTCGGGCGCGCGGCACGGGGCGGGCGGCTGGAGCCCGCGCACTTCCTGGAGATCGCCGACACGCTCGACGCCACGGCCCGCCTGACCACCTCGCTCGCGGATGATCGACGGCCATTGATCCACGAGCTGGGTCGTGACCTCCACCCGCTGCCGGCCATCCGGAGCACGCTGGCCCGCTCGTTCGATCCGGTCGGGGAGTTGCTCGACACCGCTTCGCCGCGGCTGGGCGGTCTGCGCGCCGCGGTCCGGGTCACCTACGAGCGCCTCCGTCGGCGGCTGGACTCGCTGGTCGGCTCGGAACTGGGCAATGCCCTCCAGGAACCGATCGTCACGCTCCGCAACGGGCGCTACGTCGTGCCCATCAAGGCCGAGGCCCGTTCGCGGGTGAAGGGCATCGTCCACGATGCCTCCGGGAGTGGCCAGACGTTGTTCGTCGAGCCGCTGGTGGCGGTCGAGCTCGGCAATGCCTGGCGCGAAGCGCAGGCGGCCGAGCGCGACGAGATCGCGCGCATCCTCGATGAGCTTTCGGCCCTGGTCGCGGCCAACGCGGTCGCCATGCGTGAGACGCTCGACGCTCTCGCGCGGTTCGACCTGTGGGCCGCCAAGGCGACGCTCGCCGCCGAGATGTCCGCGACGCGCGCGGCCACGGCGGACCGCCCGGAGGTCATCCTCCTGTCGGCCCGCCACCCGGGTCTGAGCGGGCGGGTCATCCCCATCGACATCCGGATCGGCGACGGCTACACGGCCCTGGTCGTGACCGGGCCGAACACCGGCGGAAAGACGGTCACGCTGCGGACGGTCGGCCTGCTCAGCCTCATGCACCAGTCCGGGCTGCACGTGCCCGCGGAGGCCGGCAGCCGCCTGCCGATCTGGCGCGACGTGTTCGCCGACATCGGTGACGAGCAGTCGGTGGCGCAGTCGCTCTCGACGTTCTCGGGGCACCTGCGCCGCATCACGACCATCGTGGAGGCCGCCGGACCGGGCACGCTCGTGCTCCTCGACGAACTTGGCGCCGGCACGGACCCGACCGAGGGCTCCGCCCTGGCCCAGGCCCTCCTGGATCACTTCATCCGGACGGGGGCGATCGTCGCCGCCACGACGCACTACGCCGAGCTCAAGGCGTACGCCCACACCACCGATGGGGCGCGCAACGCCGCCGTCGAGTTCGATCTCGAGACCCTGTCGCCGACGTACCGCCTGACCATCGGTCTGCCCGGCGGGAGCCAGGCGTTCGCCATCGCCGAGCGGCTCGGGCTGCCGGAGAGTATCGTCGCCGATGCCCGCTCGCGCCTCAGCGAGGCGCAGCGCTCGTTCGAGGCGACGTTGGCCTCGATCAAGGCCACCGAGGGTGAGACCAGCGAGGCGCTCGACCGCGCCCGGGCCGCGGAGGTGCGGGCGGTGGAGGCGCTCCGAACGGCTGAGGAGGAACGGCGGCGCGCCAGACGCGAGCGCGACGAGGCGGTCAGGGCTGCCCGGGCCGAGGCGGATCAGCTCGTCGAGGACCTTCGCGCGGAACTCGCCGCCACCCGCCGCTCCCTGGAGCGCGAGACCGTCACCCAGGTCGGGCTGGACGCCGCGGTGGATCGGGCGGCGGCGATCGCGGACCGGCTGCCGGCCCTTGAAGCGGCCCCGTCCGAGGCTCCCCGCGAGGAGCGCGACTGGCAGGTCGGGGATCGGGCGCGGAGCCGGAGCGGGGGCTGGGAAGGCCGCATCGCGGCCGTCGACCGCGCGGCCGGACGCGCGACCATCGAGGCCGGCGGGATGCGCGTCGTCGTGGACCTCGGCGACCTGGATACGGCACTGAGCACCCCGGCGACCGGAAGCACGGCGCGATCTGACACGGCGTCCGCGGCCACGAATGGATCCGCCGTGCGGCTGAGCCGAGCCCGGAGCGTCGCCTCCTCGCTGGATCTACGCGGGGCCCGCGTCGAGGAAGCCCTGGAGGCCCTGGAGCGCTACCTGGATGACGCCTCGCTCGCCGGCCTGACATCCGCGCTCATCATCCACGGCATGGGGACGGGGGCGTTGCGAGATGCGGTCCGATCCGAGGCGGCCGCCCATCCGCTGGTGAAGTCAGTGCGCGCCGGGGAGCGCGGTGAAGGCGGCGATGGCGCGACGATCGTGAGCCTCTGATACCGGCGCGGGGGTCACCCGCGTCGGTCAGGGTTTCGGGGTCTTCGTCGGCCTCGGCGTCGGCGCGGGCCCACCGCCACCGCCTCCACCACCACCACCTGGCCCGCCGTCGGGCGTGGGGGTCGGGCACGGGCTCGGGGTCGGTGCCGGCACCGCGTCCGACGGATCGGGATCGGGGATCTCGACGCCGCATGGCGGCGGCGCGAGCGGACACGTCTCCTTGGGAGCGAACGGGGCACCCCACGACCGGCCGTACGGCGCGAACCCGTTCGTGTAGAAGTACGAGGTCCGCGTGCCCTTGGGGCCACCGCGCACACCAGAGCCCTTCGCGGCGCGGGAGGCCCAGGCACGGTTCGCCTTCTGCCACGCCGGCCAGTTGCTCTCGACCTCGGAGAGATCGAAGAAACCGCGCGTGACCTTGGGGCCGACGCAGCCGTCCTGCCAGAGGAGGCCCGATGCCTCATCGACCTCCATCGAGACCCGAATCGTCTCGCGCTCGCTCGGGACGGTACCTGGGAGGAACAGCTCTTTGACGGTCTTTGTCGTGAACGGCCCGGGCTTGAGCCCCGTGAACGCGTCCACGGTCGCGGTCTTGAGGCCGTCCGGGGCCTTGAACGTGGCGATCGGCAAGTCCTTGCTGATCGCAGTGAGGATGGCCGACCAGAGCGGCGCGGACGAGTCAAGCGACAGGCTGCCCTTGTTGGGTTCGTTGTTGCTATTGCCCATCCAGACGCCGACGGCCAGGGCGGGCGCATCCGGGTCCTTGGGCGGCGCCAGGTAGCCGTAGGCATGCACGTCGCGGTTGTCGCTCGTGGTACCGGTCTTGTAGGCGGCCGGCCGGCGCGTGCCGCCGTCGTAGACGGCCCACTCGCCCCAGTACGGGTTCGTCTTGGGAACGGTGTTCCCGGCCAGGATGTCGGTGATGATGTAGGCGGCCTGCGCGCTCGCGACCCGCTCGCCCTCGGGCTTGGCGTCGCTGATCGGCCAGACGACGCGCCCGGACTCGTCGACGACCGAGGTGATCGTCTGCCGTTCCATCTTGACCCCGCCATTGGCGATCGTGCCATACGCGCTCAGCATGTCGATCGGGTGGGTCTCGAGGGTGCCGATACCCATGGACTTCACGGGAATGGCGGTGCTTGGGTAGGTGAGGCCGAAGTCCTGGGTCCGCTCGAAGGTGTGGTCCAGACCACTGATCAGGGTCGCCTTGATGGCCGGTACGTTGAGCGAGAACTGGAGGGCGCTGCGCAGGCGGACCGGACCGCGCTCCAGCTTGTCGGCCTGGGTCGGCAGGAACTTGCCGCCGAAGTCGGTCACGACGTCCATGAACATGGTGCTTGCCGTGTACGCCTTGTCGTCGATGCCGACGAGGTAGTCGATGGGCTTGATGGAGGATCCGGGTTGCCGCCAGCCTTGCGCCAGAACGTCGAACTGGGGTTGGAACTTCTTCGTGCCCTTGGACGTGTAGCTCGCCGACCCGACGTAGGCCAGGACTTCGCCCGTCC
This sequence comes from Candidatus Limnocylindrales bacterium, assembly GCA_051306295.1. Classification (GTDB taxonomy): domain Bacteria; phylum Chloroflexota; class Limnocylindria; order Limnocylindrales; family CSP1-4; genus SPCO01. The sequence continues at coordinate 12,697 of JBPPMZ010000083.1, read as the reverse complement.
GGTAGTCCATGACCGCGGACGCGGCGTTGTGGATGTTGCGGCCACGCAGGTTGAGGATCCAGTCCCAGTGCTTCTTGGGGATCTTGCGCGACTCGAGCACGGAGCGCGGATCCTTGGACTGCGGCGCGCGGGCTGCGGCGTAGACGTAGCGCTCGACGATCTTCTGCATCTCCCAGTCGAGGGTCGTCGTCACGCGATAGCCGCCGGTGTCCACGTCCTCGCAATCATCGCGGCGATCCGGGCAGAGGATCTGCTTGAGAGCTTCACGGACCTGCCACACGAACTGCGGGGCGCGCCAGGTGGCCGAAACCTGCTGCTGGATGATCGCCGGCTCGCGCTTGGCGGCCTCGAGCTCGGCGATCGAGTGGCGATCTGCGGTCAGGGAGCTCCGGGTCTTCATGAGGTCCAGCACGTAGTTGCGGCGCTGGATGATCTCGCTCGTGGCCGGTATCTCGAGCTGGATCTTTTCGCACTCCTCGCCCTCCTGGAGATCCTCGTCGAGGCAGACCTCCACGGCGTTCTTGAGCAGGTCGAACTTCGTCGGCGACTGCGGGATGGCGGCGATGATCGCGAACTGGGCGAGCGAGAGGTCCTTGAGCTCCTTGCCGAAGTAGCCGCGCGCCGCTGCTTTGACGCCGTAGGAGTTGTTGCCGTAGAAGTTGTTGTTGAGGTAGGCGGTGATGATCTCCTGTTTGCCCTCATCGCCCGGGTATGCCTGGGTCAGGCGGATCGATTGGATGATCTCGCGGAACTTCCGGTCATACGTCGTCCCTTCGAACGCCTCGGGCGGGAGCAGGCGATTGCGGACGAGCTGCTGGGTGATGGTCGACGCTCCGCGCGGGCGACCGGACAGCGTGTCCAGGCCGGCGCTGATGATGCCGATCGGATCGAACCCGGCATTGATCCAGAAGTCCCTGTCCTCGATGGCGGTGGTCGCGTCGAGCATCTCGTCGGGGATCTGCTCGAACGTCACGATCTCGCGACGGAGCGTCCCCAGGCGGGCCAGCTCGACCTTGCCGGTCCGATCGTAGACGAATGTCTGCTGCTCGAAGTCGAGGTTGCCAAGGGCCTGCTTGGGATCCGGCAGACCCGTCGCGTAGTAGTTGTACGCGGCAGCCGTGAACAGCAGCCCGGCCCCGGCCATGAGCACGCCGAGCAGCACCACGATGATGGGGATGGCGATGAGGATCCGGCGAAGCGTCCGCCCGCCCTGACCCTTCGGTCGTCGCTGCGCGGCCCGCCGATGGCGCTGCCGCCGCGCGAGAGTCGTCTGCATCTGAGTCCGCACGATAGCATAGGGACCGTGAACGAACGTTCGTGGGCGGCCTCCCGGTTCGTGACGACCCGAGCCGTCGCCCTGTGACGAAAGGGGCCGCTTCGAGCGTGGGATCGGGCCTGTTGGCAGAGCTGGAGTGGCGTGGGATCCTCCATGCGACCACGCCCGGATTGCCCGCCCGGCTGGCGACCCGACAGCCGATCGCCGGCTACAACGGCTTTGATCCGTCGGCCGATTCGCTCCACGTCGGCCACCTCATCCCGATCTTCGGGCTCCTGCGGTTGCAGCGCCACGGTGGGCGACCGGTCGCGCTCGTCGGGGGCGGGACGGGGATGATCGGCGATCCGTCGGGTCGGTCGGCGGAGCGCAACCTGCTCGATCGAGCGACCATGGAGTCGAACGTCACTGCCCTGCGCGGACAGCTGGAGCGGTTCCTGGACTTCACCCCGGGCGCCGGTGCCGCGGTCATGGTCAACAACCTGGACTGGCTCGGTGAGCTGTCGCTGATCGACTTCCTGCGCGACACGGGCAAGCACTTCACGATCCCGTACATGCTCAGCAAGGACTCCGTCCAGACGCGGCTGGAGCGCGGCCTGTCGTTCACGGAGTTCAGCTACATGCTCCTCCAGTCATACGACTTCTGGCATCTGCACCGGACGATGGGCGTGGAGATGCAGATGGGCGGCGCGGACCAGTGGGGCAACATCACGGCTGGCCTGGAACTCATCCGCCGCACGGCCGGGGTCGGCGAGGAAGCCGCCGAACAGCCCGCGCATGGGCTGGCCTACAAGTTGCTCCTGTCTCCGTCGGGGACGAAGTTCGGCAAGTCGGAATCGGGGGAGTCGGTCTGGCTGGATGCGCGGCGCACCACGCCCTTCGCCTTCTACCAGTACTGGCTCAACACGGATGACCGCGACGTGGGCACGTACCTGCGCTGGTTCACGGAGATGACGCGCGAAGAGATCGAGGCGCTGGAGGCGGAGGCGGCTGTTCGTCGCGAGGCGCGCATGGCCCAGCGGGCGTTGGCCCGCGACATCACGGCCCGGACGCACGGAGAGGCGGCAGCTGCCGAGGCCGTCCGCGACTCGGAGGCGATGTTCGCCGGCGGCGCGATCGACGACCCGAGCGTGTTGGCGTCCATCCATACGTCGACGAACGGGTTCTCGTTCACGGCTGAAGCGTTGACGGCCGGCGTTGCCGTGCTGCTCGCGGATGCCGGCGTGCTGGCCTCACGCGGGGAGGCGCGTCGCCTCATCGCGGGTGGCGGCGTGACGGTCAACGGGATCCGCGCGACCGACCCTGCCATGGTGCCGGACCTGGTCGGCGGCGAGTGGTTGGATGTGCGCCTCGGCAAGCGTCGACGGGAGGTCGGTCGCCTGGTCCGGTGACGGGTCAGCGGGCGTGGCGCTGCCGCAGGACGTCGATGACGGCCGACGGCGCGAGATCACGCTCCGCGAGCAGGACCAGCGCGTGGTACAGGAGGTCGGCGGCCTCGCCGGCCAGGGCCTCGCGCGTCGCGGCGGAGGAGCCCACGGCATCGTCCTTGGCCGCCAGCAGGACCTCGGTCGCCTCTTCGGTGACCTTGCGCCCGACAGCGTCGACCCCCTCCTCGAGCAGCGACGTCGTGTAGGACCCGGCCGGACGCTCGGCCGCGCGCGACGCGATCGTCGCCCAGAGCGATTCGAACCAGGCAAAGCCCTCGGTCGATCGCTCGGCGGGCGCGTCGTCGGGATCGAAACAGGAGCGCGTTTCGCGGTGGCACGTCGGACCGACTGGGTCGGCCGTCACCAGTAGGGCGTCGCCATCGCAGTCCAGCGCGAGCGACACGAGTCGGAGCACGTTGCCCGACGTCTCGCCCTTGCGCCACAGCCGGCCGCGCGAACGCGAGTGGAAGTGGACCTCGCGACTGGCCAGGGTCGCGGCCAGGGCCTCGGCGTCCATCCAGGCCAGCATCAAAACGCGCCCGTCAGTAGCGTCCTGGACGACCGTCGGTACAAGGCCGTCCGGCCCGAAGCGCACGTCCGGCGCGGTGTCCCCGCTCATGCCGGTCATGCCGCGACCTCCGGGACGATGCGGACCGGGATGCCGGCATCGGCCATCGCCGCCTTGACGGCCGCGATCGAATGGATGCGCCGATGGAAGATCGAGGCCGCCAGGACCGCGTCTGCGCCGCCTTCCCGGACCGCGGTGACGAAGTCAGCCGGGCCGGCGGCGCCACCGGACGCGATGACCGGCACGTGGACCCGCTCCGTGATCGCCCGCAGGAGGTCCGTGTCAAAGCCGGAGCCGGTCCCATCACGGTCGATCGATGTCACGAGCAGCTCGCCGGCGCCCAGGTCGACGACCCGCTCCGCCCAGGCCAGGGCGTCGAGGTCCGTCGCCTCGCGGCCGCCCTTGACGACGACCTCCCACGTACGGGGGGCGTCCGCTGGACCGTGGCGTCGGCGGGCATCGATGGCGACGACCACCGCCTGGCGTCCGAACCGGCTCGCGCAGCGGCTGACGAGCGTCGGATCGGCGACCGCCGCCGTGTTGAGCGACACCTTGTCCGCCCCGGCGCGCAGGACATCGCGCATCTCACCCACGCTCCGGACCCCACCACCGACCGTGAGCGGGATGAAGGCTCGGCGCGCCGTGCGCTCCACGATGTCGAGCAGCGTGCCGCGCCGCTCCGGGGCGGCCGTGATGTCCAGGAAGACGAGTTCGTCGGCGCCTTCCCGCGCATAGCGCTCGGCGAGTTCGGGCGGATCCCCTTCGTCGACGAGGTCGACGAAGCGCGTGCCCTTCACGACGCGGCCATCCGCGACGTCCAGGCAGGGGATGACCCGACGGCAGAGCATCAGGCGGCTCGTCCGGCCGCGGCCACGCCCACGAAGTTGGCCAGCAGGCGGAGGCCATCCTCGCCACTCCGTTCCGGGTGGAACTGGACGCCGAGCATCGCGTCACGGGCGACGGCCGAGACGAACGGCCGACCGTGCTCCGTGACGGCCAGCACCGTGTCGTCCGCGTCCACCGACGGGAGACCGGCGAACGAGTGCACGAAGTAGAAGTCGGCACCATCGCGGATCCCGGCGAAGAGCGGGTGCTCCCGTCGCCGTTCCACCTGGTTCCAGCCGATGTGCGGCAACGTCGGCGCATCCTCCAGGCGTACGGTGCGACCCGGCAGGAGCCCCAGGGTCTCCGCCCCGTCCTCATCGCTGCCGTCGAACAGGAGCTGAAGGCCGAGGCAGATCCCCAGGAACGGCTTGCCGGCGGCGACCCAGGCACGGATCGGCCCGACGAGACCATGGCGCTCCAGGCGGGCCATCGCCGGCGCCGCGGCGCCGACACCCGGCACGATCAGCGCGTCCGCGCCGCGCAACGCCTCGCCGTCGCGAGCGATGGTGACCTGCGCCCCGACGCGCGTGAGCGCCTGGTCGATGCTCACGAGGTTCCCGGCCCCGTAGTCGACGACGGCGATCCGAACCGGGTTCGTGTCTCCGGCTGCCGCGCCGCCAGCCGCCGCGTCGGCGGTCATCCGAGCGAGCCCTTGGTCGACGCCACGCCCTCTCGGCGTGGGTCGGCCTCGCAGGCCAGGCGGAGGGCGCGGGCGAGTGCCTTGAACGTGGCTTCGGCGAGGTGATGGTCGTTGCGGCCCGTACCGCGCAGGTGCAGCGTCGTGCCGGAGGTGCGCGCGAACGACTCCAGGGCGTGCTCGATGAGCTGCGTCGGCAGGGCGCCGACCCGCTCGTCGCGAAACGGCAGGTCGATCACGGCATAGGGGCGGCCGCCGACGTCGACGACGGCCGTGGCCAGCGCCTCATCCATGGGCACGGCCGAATCCCCGAAACGTCGGATGCCCGCCCGGTCGCCGAGCGCCTCAGCGAACGCGGCTCCCAGGACGAGCGCGACATCCTCGACCGTGTGGTGCTCATCGACCTGCAGGTCACCGTCGGCGTGGACCGCGAGGTCGAACAGGCCGTGGTGGGCGAACGAGGTGAGCAGGTGGTCGTAGAAGCCGATGCCCGTTGCTATCGTGGCGTGCCCAGCGCCGTCGAGCCCAAGGGTGATGGTGATGTCGGTCTCACGGGTCGAGCGGGCGATCGTCACCCGGCGGCCCTCGCGCGGGCCGATCTCGATGGCCCCGAGTGGCGTGGTCATGCGTCGGCTCCTGCTTCGGTCTCGATGGCGCGGGCGGCGGCGATCAGTCGGTCGTTCTCGTCGGTGTCGCGGACGGTCAGGCGCAGGTGATCGGCGAGGGGATGTCCCGCGCCGAACGTGCGCGGCACGAGACCATGGCGCAACAGCCCCTCCGCCGTGGCGCCGGCACGTTCGGTCGATCCGAGATCGACGAGCAGGAAGTTGGTCACGGACGGCCCCACGGACCAGCCGGCGGCCGTCAGCTCGCTGCGGAGCCGCTCGCGTTCGCGCTCGACGCGCTCGACGTTGGCGGCCGCGACCCGATCGTCGCGAAGGGCCGCCGTGACCAGCGTGACCGACACGGTCGACACGGACGCCGGTGAGCGGAACGGGTTGAGCGTGGCGATGACCGCCGGGAGCGCCAGCGCGAACCCGACGCGCAGCCCGGCCAGGGCATACGCCTTGCTCGCGGTCCGGACGACGATGAGCCGTGGGTAGTCGGTCCGCAGCGCCAGCAGCGACCGACCGACGAACTCGGCGTAGGCCTCGTCGAGGACGACGACCGGTGCCTCACGGCCGTCCGCCTGGGCATCCGCCAGGATCTCGGCCAGCAGGCCCTCGATGACGCCGTCTGCCTCCGGGAGTGCGGTCGGGTTGTTCGGGCTGCACAGCCAGACCACGGCGGCGTCACGGGCGGCGGCGCGGACCGCGGGGACGTCCAGGCCGTGGCCGAGGGCGGCGGCCAGGCGGCGGACGGGCACGACGGTCGCGCCACGTTGCTCGGTGAGGACCCGGTACATGGCGTAGGTCGGGATCGGAACGACGGCCCGCGAGCCGGGCGGCAGGAAGACCTTGCCGATGATGTCCAGGACCTCGTCCGCGCCCGCGCCGATGAGAACCTCGTCAGTCGCGACTCCGAACCGGTCGGCGGCAGCCTCGGTCAGGCGCCGATAGTCGGCCGGGGGGTATTCGGACAGGGTCGTCTCGAAGCGCCCCGCGGCCAGCAGGTCGGCGATCAGGGCCGGTGGGGTCGGGGCGGTGTTCAGATCGAACCGGACGATGCGCTCGATGGGCAGGCCGTAGCGGGCGGCGACGGCCTCGTCCGTGGCCTCCCACGCATAGGACGCGGGCGCATCGGGCGCGGTGTAGGTGAACGGGGTCGGGGTCATCGGTCGGCATCCTCGATCTCGAACCGGCGGGTGACGGCATCGCGGTGGGCGAGGAGGCCCTCGACCTCGGCGAGCGTCGCCACGGTCTGGGCCAGGCCGGCCAGGCCCTCGCGGGAGATGCGCTGGACCTGGGTGAACTTGCCGTACGCCTCGACGGCCAGGCCGCCGGACGAGCGCGCCAGGCCACCGGTCGGCAGGACATGGTTCGCGCCCGTCACATAGTCACCCGCCGACTCCGGCGCCCACGGGCCGACGAACAACGACCCGGCGTTCACGAGACGCTCGACGACCGGTTCCAGCGGCTCGACATCCACCGAGCAGTGCTCCGGCCCGTAGTCGTTGGCGAAGGTGATGGCCGCGTCGAGGTTCGGTGCCAGGACGATCCGGCCATGCTCGCCCAGGGAGCGGGTGAGGATGTCGCGGCGTGCCGCGGTGGCGAGCAGGTCGTTGACCGCGGCTTCCACGGCATCGGCGAAGCGCGCGTCCGTGGTGACCAGGAGGGCCGGGGAGTCCGGCCCGTGTTCGGCCTGGGTGACCAGATCCAGGGCGACGCGCCGCGGATCCGCGGGCGGGGCGGCGAGCACGAGGCCTTCCGACGGGCCGGCGGGCAGGTCGATGCCGACCTCGCCGCAGACCTCGATCTTGGCCGCGGTGACCCAGGCGTTGCCCGGACCGACGATGCGATCCACGGCCTCGAAGCCGGCCTCCGGCAGGCCGAAGGCGAGGGCGCCGATCGCCTGGGCACCGCCAGCCACGACCAGCGCATCGACCCCGAGCAGCCCTGCGGCACCAAGCAGGACCGGGTGCACGACGCCGTCGCGGTCCGCCGGGGTGGCGACGACGATCCGCTCGACGCCGGCCACGCGCGCCGGGATGACCGTCATGACGAGCGAACTCGGATACGGAGCGGACCCACCCGGGACGTAGGCGCCGACACTGGCCAGCGGTGACCAGCGACGTTCGATCTCGACGCCGGGGGCGATCGTCAGGCGCGTGGAGGCCGGCCGCTGCGTCTCCGCAAAGGCCGTCACGTTGGCGATCGCGTGTTCCAGGGCCTGGCGCACCGCCGGGTCGAGGGCACCGCGCGCGGTGTCCAGCTCCTCCCGGTCGATCACAAGGCGCCCATCCGGTCGTCCACCCCCGACGCGCGCGTTGGCCTCGCGGACGGCGATGTCGCCGCGCTCGCGCACGTCGGCAAGCGTGGCACGGGCGGCGTCGCGCACGGCTGCATCCGGAACCGCCCCGCGTCGGACCAGCTTCCGGCGGTGCGCGACAGCGTCTGGGTCCCCAGCCGCGACGGCCGCAAGGTCCAGACGGCGCAGGCGCAGGCGGGCAGGGGAGTGGGCGGCGGTCACGGGACGATCTTCTCGATGGGCAGGACAAGGATCCCCGAGGCCCCGGCCGCCTTGAGGCGCGGCAGGAGACCCCACACGTCGTCCGCCGCGATCACGGTGTGGACCGCGACCATGCCCGCATGCGCGAGCGGGATGATCGTCGGCGACTCGAGGGCTGGCAGCAGCGCCTCGAGCTCGGCAAGGTGGGTCGAGGGCGCGTTCATCATCAGGTACTTGCGACCGCGCGCGGCGATGACCGCGCTGAGCATCGTGTCGATGGCGGCGAGGTCGTCCGCGCGCTCTCGTTGGGAGGTCGGATTGGCGACGAGGATCGCCTCGCTGGCCAGGACGTCCCCGACCTGGCGCAGCCCGTTCATGACCAGGGTGGAGCCGGTCGACACGAGGTCGACGATGGCCTCCGCGAGCCCGAGTCGCGGCGCGACCTCGACAGCGCCGGAGATGGGCACGATCGAGACTTCGATCCCTTCGGCGGCGAAGAACCGCCGTGCCGTGTTCGGGTGGGCGGTCGCAACGCGCAGGCCGGCCAGGTCGCCGACCGACCGATAGGCGCTGTCGTTCGGGACGGCGGCTGCGAGTCGGCAGCGCCCATAGCCGAGCGCACGGACGATGGGCAGCTCGGCACCGGTCTCGGACAGCAGGTCGATGCCCGTGATGCCCAGATCGGCGACCCCGTCACCGACGAACTCGATGACGTCGTTCGTGCGCACGAACAGGATGTCGAGATCGAAGTTCTGGACGCGCGCCACGAGGCTGCGGTCGTGCTCCTCGAAGACGAGGCCCGCGTCGTGGAGCAGACGCAGGGTCGGTTCGACCATCCGGCCCTTGTTGGGCACGGCCAGCCGGAGTCGGCCGGTCGCGGGGTCCGTCATCGGGCGCCGTCCGCGGCGATCCGGTCCAGCATCTCGCGATATCCGCCCTCGCCGTGGTTGAGCCACGAAGCGATCCGGGTGATGGTCGCAGTGCTGGCACCGGTCTCCCGAGAGATCTCGGCGTAGTGCTTGCCCGCATCGAGCAGCCGGACGACCGCCCAGCGCTGGGCCATGTCGTGAAGCTCGTTGAGCGTGCACAGGTCGCGAAAGAACCGCTCGGCCTGGTCGCGCGAATCGAGCGCAAGGATCGCGTCGAAGAGCGACTCAGCGCCGGGGGTTCGCCAGTCCTGGGCCATGCCGTGGTTCCTCTCGTGGTGTCGTGCTATCGTAGTAGCGTGCTACAACGCTACCACGATGAGGCGACCGTGACAAGCGACTTCGACATCCTGCCGGCGATCGACCTGCGCGGTGACCGGGTCGTTCGGCTGGAGCAGGGAGACTTCGCGCGCGAGACGGCGTTCTCTGATGATCCGGTGGCCGTGGCCGTCTCGTTCGCCGACGCCGGTGCGCGGTGGCTCCATGTCGTGGACCTGGACGGGGCTCGTGACGGTGGCTCGGCGAACGGCGATGTCATCCGCGCGATCGTCGCCGCTGTGGGGTCGCGGCTCGCGGTCGAAGTTGCCGGTGGTTTGCGCACGAGCGCCGCCGTAACCGATGCGCTTGCGACGGGCGCAGCGCGCGCCGTGGTGGGGACCGCGGCCCTTGCCGATCCGAGATTCGCCCGAGCCCTCGTTGCCGAGCACGGTCCGGATCGGATCGCGGTGGCGCTGGACGTCCGCGACGGCCTCGCCGTCGGGCACGGCTGGCGCGACGGCGCGCCGGGAACGCCCGTCGAGGTGGCGCTCTCTTCACTCGCCGATGTCGGGGTCCAGGTCTTCGAGGTGACCGCCATCGATCGCGATGGGACGCATGGCGGCCCGGACCTTGCGCTCTACGAGCGACTGCTCGCCACCGGCCGGGGCTCCATCATCGCGTCGGCCGGCATCTCCAGTGTCGAGGACATCGCGGCGGTCCGAGCGATCGGTTGCTCCGGCGCGATCATCGGCCGGGCCCTCTACGACGGACGTCTCTCGATCAAGGACGCGCTCCAGGCCTGAGTCTCCAGCGCGAACCCGCGGCCACCCGCCGGTCGCGCCCGGCCCGGCCCGTTGCACGCGGTGACGCTATCGACCGGCGACTGGTCGCTGGTGCCGCCGGGCGCAACGTCCGACCGTTGGACGGGTTCCTTGCCGCCTACCTCGGTCCTTAGCGTCGTGGGGTGCAACCGCGCCGTCGGCTTGCCAGACCACGCTGACCCGGGGCGGTCAGTGACCGCCGTGGCCGCCCGCGGCCTCGACCGCCTTGCGGTGCGTCTCGATGACCTTCTCGGCGATGTGGCCGGGTACATCCTCGTAGTGGTCGAAGGTGGCCGTGAACGACCCGCGGCCATGGGCCAGGGAGCGCAGTTCCGTGGCGTACGAGAACAGCTCGGCCTGCGGCACCTGGGCGCTGATGACCTGGTAGCCGTCCTGCGAGTCCATGCCCAGCACGCGGCCCCGCCGGCCGTTGAGGTCGCGGTTGACCTCGCCGAGATAGCCCTCCGGGATGCGGATCTCCACGACCATGATCGGTTCCATCAGGGCGGGCTTGGCGTGGTGGACGCCGTCCTTGAGGGCCATCGAGGCGGCGATCTTGAACGCCATCTCGTTCGAGTCGACCGGGTGGAACGACCCGTCGTAGAGCGTGGCCTTGAAGTCGGACAGGGGGTAGCCCGCCAGGGCGCCCTCCGCGGCGGCCTCGCGGATGCCCTTCTCGACGCCCGCGAAGAAGCCCTTGGGCACGGCCCCGCCAACGACCCGCTCGGCGAATTCGACGCCGCCTTCCGGGTTGGGCTCGAGTTCCAGCCACACGTCACCGAACATCCCGTGGCCGCCGGTCTGCTTCTTGTAGCGGCCGTGGACCTGGGTCTTGCCCCGGATCGTCTCCTTGTACGGCACCCTGGGCGTGTGGGTCGCCAGCGCGGCGCCGAACTTACGCTTCAGGCGCTCGATGATGACCGCGTTATGGGCCTCGCCCATCGTGACGAGGACCTGCTCGCCGAGGGTGGTCCGCTCCAGGCGGACGGTCGGCTCCTCCTCCAGCATCCGGGCCAGTGCCGGACCCATCTTGTCGAGGTCGCCCTTGGACACGGGCTCGATACCGACGACCAGCGATGGCGCCGGGAACTCGAGCGGCGCCAATCGCAGCCACGTCTCCTTCGACGAGAGGGTGTCGCCGGTCTCCGTGACCGCCAGTTTCGCGACCGCGCCGATCTCGCCGGCCTTCAACTCACCGATCGGCTCCTGCTCCTTGCCGTGCAGCAGGAGGAGCTGGCCGATGCGCTCGTCCTCATCGCGGGTCGTGTTCCAGACGTGCGCCTGGGAGCGGAGGGTGCCGGACAGGACGCGCAGATAGGTGAGCCGCCCCACGAACGGGTCCGCGGTGGTCTTGAACACCCGGACCAGCAGCGGACCGTCCTCTGCCGCGGGGACCTCCACGGTGCCGCCCTTCTTGTCGGTCGCGGAGACCGGGGCCTCGTCGGCGGGGGAGGGCAGGTAGCGCACGATCGCGTCGAGCAGGCCGCGCAGTTCGATGCCCTTCGCGGCCGAGCCGACCAGGACCGGCGCGAGGATGCTGTCCTTGACGCCCTTGCGCAGGCAGATCTCCAGCTCGTGGTCGGAGATCTCCTCGCCCTCGAGGTACTTGGTCATGACGTCGTCGTCGGCCTCGGACGCGGCTTCCAGGAGCTCGTCGCGGCGCCGCGCGACGTCCGCGGACATGTCGTCCGGGATGGGGATCTCGACCTCATCGTAGCCATCCCAGCGGTACGCCTTGCGGTGGACGAGGTCGATGTAGCCGTTGAACGACTCGCCGGCGCCGATGGCCAGCTGGATCGCCGCGAGCTTGTGCCCGAACGTCGCGCGAAGCGCGTCCAGGGCCGCGGTCGGGTTAGCGTTCTCGCGGTCGCACTTGTTCAGGAAGAAGCAGGCGGCGGTGCCGGTCGAGCGGCCCAGGGCGACGGCCTGCTCCAGTCCAGCATCCACCCCCGCTGAGGCATCCATGACGAACAGCGCGCCGTCGGCCGCGGCGAAGCCCTCGATGACGTCGGCGATGAAGTCCGGATAGCCCGGCGTATCGACCAGCGAGATGCGCGTCCCGTCGTACTCGAAGGTGCCGACCGCCAGGCTCAGCGACTCGCGGCGCTTCTGCTCCTCGGGCTCGAAGTCCAGGTGGGCGGTGCCGTCATCCACCTTGCCCAGTCGCGGGATGGCCCCGGCCTTGAACAGGAGCTGCTCGGCGAGCGTCGTCTTGCCTGAGCCGGCGTGGCCGGCCAGCACGACGCTGCGTAGATGGGGCAGATCGACGGTCTTCATCGTCATCGGCTCTGACAGACCTCCAGTGCAGGGTTGCGACCGGGTGGCGGACGAGCTCGTGGGGCGGTCCGGCCATCATAGTCGGCTATACTCCGCCCCGCGATGTCAGGTCATAGCAAGTGGTCCACCATCAAGCGCGCGAAGGGCATCACCGATGCCAAGCGCGGTGCCCTGTTCACCAAGGTCGCCCGCGAGATCAGCGTCGCGGCGCGCCAGGGCGGTGGCGATGTGGACGCCAACTATCGGTTGCGGCTCGCGGTCGAAAAGGCCCGCTCGGTGAACATGCCGTCGGACAACATCAAGCGCACGATCGACAAGGCGACCGGCGGCGGTGAGGCCGACGAGTACGAGGAGATCGTGTACGAGGGCTACGGCCCCGGCGGCGTGGCCGTCCTCGTCGAGGCCCAGACCGACAACCGCAACCGGACCGCCGCCGAGGTCCGTTCGATGTTCTCGAAGGCCGGTGGCCAGCTGGCCGGTTCGGGTGCGGTCGCCTGGCAGTTCGAGCCGCGCGGCT
>JBPPMZ010000082.1:0-5708 GCA_051306295.1 Candidatus Limnocylindrales bacterium | reverse complement strand
ATGGTAGGCGAAGCCACTCTCAACGCTGTTGAGCTGTTCGTTGCGCTCGTGGCGGTCGCTGCGCTGGTGGCCCTCGTGGCCAGGCGTATCGCCGTCCCATACACCGTCGCCCTGGTGGTCTTCGGACTCGGCGGCGCGATGGTTGCGCCCCGGGTGGGCTTCGGCATCACCGAGGAATTGGTTCTAGCGGTCCTGCTGCCGGGCTTGATTTTCGAAGCGGCCTATCAGACCGATCTTGGGTCGTTCCGCCGTGCGTTCGGCGGCATTGTGCTGCTCGCGGCGCCTGGCGTGCTCATCACCGCCGTCATCGTTGCCCTGGTGCTGCAGTGGAGCGTTCAGCTGCCCTTCGAGCTCGGCTTCGTCGTCGGCGCCATGGTCGCCGCCACAGACCCCGCGGCGGTGGTCTCCACGTTCAGGCGCCTGCGAACGCCGGGGCGGCTGTCGGCCCTCGTCGAGGGCGAGAGCCTGCTGAACGATGGCACGGCACTCGTCGTGTTCGCCATCGCCATGCGTGCAGTGACGTCCGAGGTCAGCGCCGGCGAGGCGGTCTTGTCGTTCGTGCTGACCATCGTGGTCAGCACCGTCATCGGCGTCGTGCTCGGAGTCGTGGCATCTCGCATCATCGCCACCGTCGACGACCACCTCATCGAGTTGACGGTCTCGCTCGCCACCGCCTACGGCGCCTATCTCATCGCCGATCTGTTCCACGAGTCGGGGATCATCGCCACCGTGGTGGGCGGCATGGTGCTTGGCACGTATGGGCGACGCATCGGGATGAGCGAGCGCACTCGAGAGGCACTCGATACGGTGTGGGAGTTCCTGGCCTTCCTGCTCACCGCGCTCGTCTTCCTGCTGGTGGGCTTCGCGATCAGCCTGCCGCAGCTCCTTGAAGCGTTGCCGGCCATTGGCTGGGCCATTGCGGCCATCGCCATCGGCCGGGCGATCTCCGTGTACGGCCTGGTCGGCGGGACGTCTCGGATCATCAGTGACCGCTTCCACCCGGCCGTGCCCGTCGCGTGGCTGCATGTCATGTTCTGGGCCGGCCTTCGTGGAGCTGTGGCGGTGGCCATGGCTCTGTCGCTCCCGCCAGACTTTCCGCAGCGGGACCTTCTGCGCGAGATCACCTACGGTGTCGTGCTCTTCACGCTCCTGGTGCAGGGCACCACGACAGAGCTCGTCATCCGTTGGTCGGGCGCCGGCGCAGCGACGTCGGGCGATCGATGAGGTTGACGACCGAGATTCCCGCTGTGTGCAGGACGCGGACCCGCATCACTGGTCACCCTCGTGCTCGGGTTGATTCTCGAGGAGGTGAGCCGTGAACCTCACACCTGGCTCCAAGCCCGGCACGACGAGCCACCCTTCCGCTCGCCCCCAGTAGATCAACTGCTCCGTGCTGAGGCCCGACCGCGACCGCAGGTCCGCGAGGTGGCGCTTCGCGGTATTCGGCCGGACGCCCACCCGCGCCGCGGCCTCGGCCACGGAACCACCGGCGGCGACGAAGGCCGCCAAGACGTCGACCTGGCGCGCGGTAGGCGTCCGCGGGATCGAGCCTCGCAGGTACCCGTCCCTCACACCGGGCTCACCCGGCTGCGGGTGATGAGCCCGAGGATGACTGCGGTGACCGCCAGGATCGCCCCGATCTGGTCGGGTGCGAGGGATAGACCGAACGCCACGACGAGGGCGATCACGGCCTGGACGAGGGCGAGCACCATCGCGGGCTCGCGGCCGAAGATCGTGCCGGGCTGGCTGGTCATGGCTCCTCCCGTCACTTCACGCGGACGATGTCGCCCGGGTGGATGAGCCCGGGGTTGGCGCGGTACTTGGCGTTCTCCGGGAAGGCGAGCAGCGCCTTGAGGGTGAGCTTCTGGGCGACAGCGATGTCGCTGAGCGTGTCGCCCGCCTTCACGATGACGGTGGTGATCGGAGGCCGCATGATCGCGTTCGCCCGGGCGATGACATCGCCGAGGAACGCCTCGCGGCTCGCCTTCGCACACGGGCAGGACGCCCGGTTGACGCTGTTGAGGTCACTGTGGGCGTGGACGGTCGTGCGGTTCACCGGCAGCCCCGTGGCCTTGGCCATCGCGGCGATCCGGGTGGCGCAGTATTCCTTCTGCGCCTTCGTGATTGGGTAGGTCGAGCCGTAGCCGACGCACTCGATCTCGAGCCAGTACGCCTCGTTCGCGTTGTAGCCCTTCGCCCGCAGGGCGAGCACCTTCGCGATGCCGGCGTTGGCGGTGTTCGGGCTCGCGACGTCGCCGTTCGACCAGGCCGCGTACCTGGCCGGGTCGACGGCCTCGATCGCCCAGCCATCACGGGCGACGTAGTAGTGGGTGGAGGGACCATTCGAGCCGGGGCGATTGGCGTAGTTCCGCTCGTCGCGCGCTGCCTGATGCCGGTCGGGGTTCGCCGCCGTCCGGCGGTTGCCTGTGATGTGAATGCAGGCGAGGATCGGGGCCTTGACCCGCCGCCCAGCCCCACGGGTCGGGTAGCCGTACGCTTTGTTCGTCAGGAGCGCTGTGACCGTGCTCACCTCACGCCCTTCCAGAAGGCCGAGGCCTCGAGTCCCAAGAGCGCGAGGATCGCGCCCAGGAGGGGCAGCAGGGTCCCAGGCGAGACGTCGTAGCCGGGCACCACGACGTCTAGCACGAGCAGCACCACGAGGACGATCGTGAGCGCAGCTGCGGCCCCGATCCGGGCCGAGGAATAGTCATCGGCCCGGACGCGCTTCGGTGCAGCGTCGTCGCGGTGCTCATCGTTCATGCCGGCGGAGTCGATCGATCCACGCATCGACCAGCGATGGCAGGAGCCAGCGGTCGAGGGCGATGCCCATCCCGACGCCGGCGAGGAAGGCGAGGACCAACTCCACCCCGCTCATCGGGCGCCCGCGGTGTTGACGGCGCGGACGTACCCGGCGGGGGGACTCGGGAGTCGGTGTGGATCGGACCAGCGCGCCGTCATGCCATAAGGGTGCGGGCGGCGGGGCGCGGTTTCTAGTTGGCCGTTTGGGCCATGCCGGACGCCGGCTTCACTTCGCGATCACTCCGTTGCCTCGCGTTGTGTGCCGCCCCTACTCCCGGCCCACCGTCTCTGGACCCAGTCGCGGTTCAGTTCGAAGGCGCTCTCGTGGCGCCACACGGCGCAGCTCATGGAAGGCATGGGAGCACTCGGGGCGACGCTGGTCGAGCGACGCATCCCGGTGGCATCAGCGCCGTGACCATGGTGGGCGGGCACCCTCGAACTGCGGGTCGCGAGCGGCATCCTCGTCGGCGCCCCGGCCCGCCGTTTGACCTACCCGACATACTTGAGCCCCCCGGAGCGAAAGCGGAGGACGCAATGAGAGTCGAAAGCTCGATCGTGATTCAGCAACCCGTGGGGAGGGTGTGGGACTTCTACGCGGTACACCACGTCCAGAACCACCCTCGATGGGACCCGACCATCGAGCTCCAGGCCACGTCCGACGATCCCATCGCACTCGGAACGGTCATCAACCGGCGCGTCACCCGGTTCGGTCGCACGACCGAGGGGACGATGGAGGTGGTTGAGTACGAGCCCGAGAAGCTGATGCGAGTCGAGACTCACGACGGACCGATGACCATCCATGGCTGGGCGCGCTTCGAGGTGGTCGGACCCGACGAGACCAGGCTGACCATCGGTGGCGAGATCCCGGGTGTGGACGACTCGGTGGCAGCCCAAGTCAGGACGATGATGGACCGGAGCATCGCCAACATCAAATCCCTCGTCGAGTCTGACATGTGACCTGGGCGCTGGCGTGGAGCTCGTCGGCGCCTCCGCCTCGGGGACGTCGGCGCGGGTTGACAGGGCGGAAACGCCCCGTCTTGCGCCAGACGTGAGGGCGGCTGCCCGGGTCCTAGTCGCCCGTTTGCGCCGCTCCCTCGGGCTCGGGCAGGCGTGGGGACAGGATCCACACGAGCTGTGCCGTGTTCGCCGCCCCGACCTTGGACCGCGCGTTCGACAGGTGGTGCTTCACGGTCGAGTGCGACAGGCCGAGGCGGTGGGCCGCTGCCTTCTCGGAGCCGGCGACGAGGACGGCCGCGACCACCCCGACTTCACGGTCGGTCGCGCGTCCGGCGGGGCCCCGGGACGACCGTGCCGTCACGCGCTGCGGACCAGGTCGACGGGCTCGGGAGGCTCGGCGAGCCGCATCGTGATCGGAAGGTCGTTGGTGGCGGGGCTAGACCTCTCGCCCCGACCAAACTCAGCAACTGGTTTCCAAGCTCCATCACGGTTGGCAGCAGGGCGTCCAGGCCAAGCTCAATGGCGTCGGGCGTGAGCTCGTACTCAAGCTGCTCGAAGCCAAGGACGTCCAGACGGGCGAAGATCGACACCGCCAGCGCCTGCCGGCCTTCCCGCCCGGCCTCGGCCCAGTGCGAATACCCCTCCTCAAGGGAGGTTCCTTCATCGCCTCGATTACCGAGCACGGAATCCGGGTCAGCAGCCTCGCCAAACAGCCACTACTGCCCTGGGCCGGGAAGTGCATCGCCATCGCAGCACCTCCGGCTGCTTGCGGCCCTGTCTCGCCACTGGCTCAGGATCGACCCTCCCGACGAACGGCGCAACGATCGCCACCTCTGCCCGGGCCGCAGCGGGTCGATGCAAGGCCCCCGCGATTGGAGGGCCGTTCCCGCCCGCGTGTCCGATCCGCGATCTGTGCTTGAATCGCGGCGTGCAGCTGTCAAGCGTCACCGCCTTCGGCAAGGCCCTCGTCCATCAGGTCCTCGATGACCGGGTCATGGACCTTGCGGCGGGTCTCGCGTACCGGTTCCTGTTCGCGGTGTTCCCGTTCGCGATCTTCCTCGCGGCCCTCGCGTCGTTCATCGCGCCCTGGCTGGGACTCGGCGATCCGACCAACGAGATCATCTCGGCGATCGGCGACAACCTGCCCCCGGACGTGGCGAGCCAGCTTGCCCCGCAGCTCCAGGCCGTCCTGGGCGAGGCCAGGCCCGGCCTGCTGAGCATCGCTGCCGTGAGCGCGTTGTGGGTGATGACCGGCGGCATCTCGTCGCTGATCACGGCGATGAACAAGGCCTACGACGTCGACGAGACGCGGAACTACCTCCGCAAGACCGGTCTCGCCCTGCTGCTCACCCTCGTCGCGAGCGCGGGCATCCTTGTGTCGTTCGTGACACTCGTTGGCGGAAGCATCCTCACCCAGCAGGCGGTCCAGGCGCTCGGCGTCAGCCCGGGGCTGTGGAACACGATCGCCCTGCTACGGTTCCCGCTCGTCCTCGTGCTCGTGGCGCTCGCCGTCGCGGCCCTGTTCCGATTCGGACCCAACGTGGCGGTGTCGTTCCGCTGGACCGCCGTCGGCGGCGTCGTGTTCGCGATCGGGTGGGTCGTGGCGACGGCGATCTTCGGGATCTACGTCGCCAACTTCGCGAGCTACGCGAACACGTATGGCGCCCTTGGCGGCGTCGTCGTCCTGATGGTGTGGTTCTACATCACCGCCCTCCTGCTCCTGGTCGCCGCCGAGATCACCTCCCTGCTCGCCACGCAGAACGAGCCCGAGCGGCTCCAGGCCCGCCGCGACGAGATCGCTGTGGATGCAGGTGACGACGATCGGGTCGACGACGAGGCTGGCGCCCCGATCGTGCGCCCTCGCCGCGTGGCCCTCGACGCCACGTCGAGCACGGCGGCCGCGGCGGAGGTCAACCGGACGCCGCCCGCGGGCGGCCCGCGCCTGGCCCCGG
>JBPPMZ010000081.1:0-20912 GCA_051306295.1 Candidatus Limnocylindrales bacterium | reverse complement strand
CCGGGGGAGACGGCCGGCAACGTCGCCGAAGGCGTGAAGACCGCCCGCGCGAGGGGAACGGCCCGAGCCACGCGTGCCGACAAGGTCCTCGAGGAGTTGACCGCCGTCCGGACCGCGCTGCGCCGGGCCATCCCCGGCGACCTCGTGGTCTGCTGCGTGGATGACGCGGTCGGGGTCTACCGCGAGGCGATGGCCGCCGCCGGATCGTCGCGGGGTGGCACGGCCTTCGCCGACCCGGGCGAACTCGAGGCGCCCGAGGGATAGGCGTGCGCGCCTGGTGGCCCCGCCGCGCCTAGCGCCAGGATCGTCGCCGAAACCGGGCCGCCCCCGCGGCGAAAACCTTCGAATCCAGAGGTTTGCGTCGGGGTCGATTCGCGTTTCGACGAGCGTGAAGGCACGCCCCGCCCCCGCGGCGAAAACCTTCGAATCCAGAGGTTTCGCGTCAGGGGGGCGCCGATCCGTCAGGCTCCCGCCCAAGCGGCTTTGGTCGGGCGGCCGGGGTCAGCCCCTCGGCATGTTCGCCTGGACCGTCCGCATGATGAAGACCATGAGCAGAGCCGAGATGACGATGAGCGCCAGACCGATGATCATCTCCACGGGGCAACCCTCCATCCGGTCGATCGGGCCGTCCGATCCGACCGCGGGCATCATGCGCCGCTCGTGCCCGGGCCGCACGGCGAGTCCGCCCGCCGGGACGGCGAACCCGCGTCGCCGGGGCGGCGAATCCGCTCGACCCTAGCTGCGGCGCGGCCGCTCCTGGAGACGGGGCACGAGGGTCGTGAGCTCCGTGCTGACATCGACCGCTCGGGCCCCCATCTCGTCGAGCAGCCGGAAGACCTCGTCACGTTCCTCATGGCACATCAGGACGATCACCCGCGGGGAGTCCGGCCCCTGGCCGTTCAGCTCGCCCCGTAGGGCCGCGGTCTCACTCTCGTAGATCGGGATGTCCGCGGTGGCGACCCCGGCCTCCGCCACGCCGACCAGCAATTCACCGATGACCGCCGCCTCCGTCCGCCCGCGCAGGTAGCGGCGCGTCTCCTTGATCGCGATCCGTTGCGAACGCTCCGCGGCGATCCGGCCGATGCCCCGCAACGTGTCGTCCGGTCGGTCACCGGCCGTCCCGATGATCGTCGTGATCGGCGCCGCACGGCCCGCCGCACCGGCGGAGATGCCCTCCGCGACATCGAGCACGGCCGCGATGCCGGCCTCGTTGTGGGCGAAGTCCACGATGATCAGGCGCGATCCCAGGCGGAACAGGTTGAGTCGCCCAGGCGAGCGATCCGTCGACGGGCGGAAGTCCAGCAACCCGTCACGCACCTGCTCGATGGTCGCCCCAAGACCGCGCGCCCCTCCCGCCGCCGCTAGGGCATTGGCCACGTTGTGCCGGGCGAGTCCGCCGATGGTGATCGGTACCCGGATCACCTCCGCGATGCGGGTCTCGCGCTCGCCCTCCAACTCGGTCACCCAGCCGCCACGGACCACGTAGGCCCGACCACCCGCCGCCACATGGCGACGCACGACGCCCGCTCGGCGCCCATCTGTGGCCACGGAGAACAGCGCGACCCGAGCGCGGACCCGCCGTCCGACGGCCGCCACGAGGGGATCGTCGCCGTTGAGCACGACCCAGCCGTCGCGCTTCGTGATCCGACAGACGGTCGACTTGACCTCGGCGAGCTCGGGCAGGGTGTGGATGCCCTGCAGGTCCAGGTGGTCGGACGAGACGTTGGTGAGCACGGACGCATCGTTCGACTCGTAGCCCATGCCGCGCAGGACGATGCCACCCCGGGCCGTCTCCAGGACCGCGACGTCGATATCGGAGCGGGCCATGACCGTGTGCGCGCCGCCGGGGCCCGTCCAGTCACCGGGGTCGACCATCCGCTCATCGATGAGCACGCCGTCGGACGTCGTGGTGCCCACGTGCCGGCCGGCCGTCACCAGGATGTGGGTGATGAGCCGGGTGACGGTCGACTTCCCGTTCGTGCCGCTGATCGAGATGATCGGGATCGTCCGATCGACGTCCCGGATCCAGGTCGGCGGCGATGTGCGGGCCTCGGCGATGCGCTCGGTCCAGCGCGCGACGAGCCGCTCCTGGCCGCCGGTCAGGCGCGCGGTGCGCGATGGCGAGACGTCCCGATCCGCCAGGGCGATGGCCGCCTCGGTCAACAGCCGCGCGCGTTCCTCACCTGCCCACGGGAACGTCACGATCCAGTGCCCGGGATCCGACGAGCGGTGAACCGCCAGGCCGGCCCCACCCTCCCCATGGTCCGCGCGAAGCCGCCGGATCCAGGCCGCCAGCGCCGCGACCTCGTCGGGCCACAGGCGTGCCGGGATCGCGGCCCCAAGGTGGACGAGAGCGTGCCGGCCGGGATCGCGTTGCCCGTACCAGGTCCGCCGCCGGCCCAGGGCGAGCTCCAGCTTGACCACCGGCTCCAGCCGGTAGACGTTGGGTCCCTCGAGCAGGCGGATCTCGACCAGTCGCACGGTCCCGGCAGGATAGCGATTCCCGCGCCGCGTGCGGGCACGATCTCGGCACACCGCCAGCTCGGGCGCGTAGACTCCGGTCGATGACGACGACCGACAGCGCGGGCCTCGAATCCATCGCCCTGCGCGACCTCATTGCCGCCGACCTCTCGAGCTACCTCGACGACCTGCGGCACCTCGTGGACATCGACTGCGGGTCGTACACGCCCGAGGGCGTGAACGAGGTCGCCCGATGGGTCGCGACCTTCCTTTCGGAGCTCGGGGCGGACATCGACATCCGGCCCGATCCCGAAGGCCGCTACGGCAACACGGTCGTCGGCACGTTTCATGGCCAGGTCGGCGGCGTCCGGCTCCTGCTGATCGGGCACATGGACACCGTGTTCGATCCCGGGACCGTCGCCCAGCGACCGTTCCGGATCGACGGGGACACCGCCTACGGCCCAGGCGTGACCGACATGAAGTCAGGCCTGCTCGCCGGGCTGTACGCGCTCAAGGCGATCATCGGCGAGGTCGGCGGCCTGCCGTTCGAGCGGGTGACGTTCATCGCCAATCCGGACGAGGAGATCGGCTCGCCGAGTTCGGCGGTCCACATCCGGGAGCTCGCCGCGGACGTGGATGCATGCCTGGTCCTGGAGTGTGCCCGCGCCAACGGCGACATCGTGTCGGCCCGCAAGGGCATCCTGGACACCCGCCTGACCGTTCACGGACGAGCGGCCCATGCCGGTGTCGAGCCCGAGAAGGGACGAAGCGCGATCCTGGAGGCGTCCCGCCTTATCCGCGATCTGCACGGGCTCAACGGGCGCTGGCCGGGGGTCACGGTCAATGTCGGGAAAGTGACCGGGGGGACGCGCCCCAACGTCGTGGCCGAACGCTGCGACCTGGAGGTCGACGTCCGATCGACGAACGCCGAGGGGCTCGATGCCGTCGAGGCCGCCGTCCGGGAAGTGGCCGCCGCGACGGAGGTGCCGGACGTCACGGTCGACACCCACATCATGGTCTCGTGGCGGCCGATGGAGAAGCTCGTGCGCAGCGGTCGCCTCGTCGAGCATGCCCAGACCGTGGCCGCACAGCTGGGCTTCGAGGTCCGCGACACCTCGACGGGCGGTGCCTCGGACGCCAATACGACTTCGGGTATGGGCGTGCCCTCGCTCGATGGCCTCGGTCCGATCGGGGGCAACGACCACGCACCCTCGGAGTACCTCGACATCGATTCGATCGTGCCGCGGACGGCGCTCCTGGCCGGGTTGATGCTGACCATCGCGCGCGACGCCGAGATCCTCGCCTGGCGGGCGGACGACCCGCGCTTCAGCACGTGACGGCAGCGCGCCGGCGGATCTCGTCCGGCGGCCCGTGGGAAGCGAGTGCCGGGTATAGCCGAGCGATCGTCGTCGGTGACGCGTGCTGGGTGGCAGGCACGACCGATGCCGGCCCGGATGGGACGTCGCTCCATCCCGGGGACGCCGCGGCCCAGGCGCGCGCCGTGCTCGACATCATCGAGCGGGCGCTGCACGAAGGTGGTTTCGCGCTCGCTGACGTGGTCCGGACCCGGATGTTCGTGACGGACCTGGCGGACGTGCCGATGGTCACGGCCGTGCACGGAGAGGTCTTCGGAGACATCTGCCCCGCGGCCACCCTCGTCGCTGTGGCCGGGCTCATGCACCCTAGCCTGCTCGTCGAGATCGAGGCTGAGGCCCGGCGCGACTAGGACTCACCCGTGTCGTTCGGCCCCCCACGGAGGGGGCCGATGGCCGCCCGATGGGTCGAGATGGCCCCTATGCCCACAGCACCCCATCACCGACGCTGACGTCAGCCAAGCCACCAAGGCAACAGTCAGTAAAAGGATGGAAGCAACATGAACGGTCGATTGAAGGGCCTCGGCGTCGTCCTCGCAGTCTTCGGACTCGCATTCATCGCCGGCGGCGGATTCGCGTTCTACAAGACGAACCAGGGCGCGCAGGCCCTGCAGGCGTTCAGCGCCGCGCAGAACGTCACCCTGAGCTATAACGAAGCCGGTCAGCTCGTCGACCGCGGCACGCCCGAGGGCGCCGAGAAGATCATGTCCCTCCTGGTCAACGACTGGGGCTTCACGGTCGACAAGTCCGAGCTCAACCCCAATGACCCGCTCGTCAACACCTCGAGCGAGTACATGTACCAGATGGCCACCGTCTCCTATCACACCCTCAATGCCACCACGACCGTGGTCATCCCGGAAGACGTCGTCGGCGACGACGGCGCCGTCGTGACCAAGGCCGGCGAGTATGAGTTCGTCAACGACGGGCGCTACTGGACCGGCTTCGATCGCTCGAACCCGATCGAGGGTGCGGCTCGCGGCCAGATCTGGACCGGCCCGGCCCTCGCGCTGATCGGCCAGCTCGGCGTCGGCAGCGTCACCGCCTCTGCCCTGCAGATCGGCTTCGGAGTCGCCGCGGTCGTCGCCGGACTCGGGTTCATGTTCATCCTCACCGGCCTCGGCCTGGTGTGGGCGACGCGAGCCGCTGACGAGAGCGTCAAGGCCCCGGTCCTGCGACCGGCGACCACCACCGCCTAGTCACCCTTCCCGGGCCTCGGGCCCGGACCGTAAACCCAGCGATCGGCGAGGGTCCCCCAGGGCCCTCGCCGCTTCGCGTCCCGGCACCGCGGCCCGGTCTGACCCATGTCAGCCGGGCGGCGGCGCGATCCCGGCGGCGCGCGCGACCGCCACGAGGATGACAGCGACCACCAGCCCGAGCAGCAGGTTCTTGCGCCAGGCCGTGACGGCCAGGCAGGCCACCACCGCGAGCGCCTCGATCCCGACGTTGAGGATCGGCCGATCGGCGCGCACGACGACGACGGCGTTGACTACCGCCAGGGCCGCCAGCACGGCCGGACCCACCAGCTGCAGGTAGTCCAGGGCGACCCGGGGTAGCCGCTCGAGCCCTGGCGTCAGCAGGCCCAGCGCCCGCGTCGGGTAGGTCACGGCGAACATGAGCAGCGCGAGCAGGATGAGGTCCGTGGTCACGGCCCGGGCTCCTGCTGCGGGCCATCGGAGCCAGGCACGTCCTCGACATGCGCGCCGGGCATGACGAACCGGTCCGCGGAGGCCACCGTTCCCAGGGGCGCCGTCTCGTGCGCGAGCGCGGCCGGGACCTGGAGGCCGACTAGCGGGCCGACCAGGCCACCAGCCACGATGCCGATGGCCGGACTGCTGAGCAGCGATACGACGACTCCGACGCCACCGCCGACGATCGCCGCGACCAGCTCGCGTCGCCCGGTGATGAGGCCCACGGCCAGGCCGATCATCGCGGCCGGGAAGATGACGTCGATGCCGAACCGTGTCGGATCCGGGATCCCGGCCCCCAGCAGCACGCCGGCGAGCGTGGCGAGGTTCCACGGGATGAACGTGGAGGCGATGGCCCCGATCCAGTAGCCGCGCTCGTCGGTCCGTCCCAGCCGGCGGAAGTGCCCGATCGCCAGGGCGAACGCCTCGTCGGTGAGGAGGTGGGCCATGATCGCCCGGCGGACGAACGGCACGTCGCGCAGCCACGGCGCCAGCGCGGCGGAATAGAGCAGGTGCCGGGCATTGAGCAGGAAGGTGAGCAGGATGACGCCGGGCCAGGCGAGGCCGCTCGCCACATAGCCGACGGCCGCGAACTGCGCGGCACCGGCGAACGCGAAGGTGCTCATGGCCATGGCCTCGATCGGCGAGAAGCCGGCATCACGGGCCGCCAGGCCGTAGACGAACCCGAACCCGCCAGCCGAGGCGGCGATGCCCAGAGCCTCGATCAACAGGCGGCGGCGGGCACCCTCGATGGTCGCCGGATCAGGCCCTGCGCTGGCGATCACGAGCCTTCGGACGCCGCTCGAGCGCCGTCTAGCGCAGGAAGGTCTTGGCGCAGGTCCCGTCGCAGACCACGTACACGGCGTGCTTCTCGGCCGCGTAGCCCGCCGCGTGGAGGAGGCCCGGGCAGCCCTTGGTCGGGCATTTCCAGACCCACCAGCGAGCGTTGTCGTCGAGGGGTGTGGCGTCGGTCGCGATCGTCGCGGCAAGGCCTTCGCGCTCACCGAGGAGTCGGGCGATCGTCGCGGCTCGATCCGGCTCGCTTTCGCTCGAGTACGGGTAGCTCTGGCTGATGTTCGACGTCAAGCGATCCCTCCACACCCGGCCCGCGGCGGTGACGAAGCCGGTGGCGGCGTCGTGTGAGCGCTGCCTGCCACCGGCGGGCGCGAGTATCGCATATGGGCGGCGTTCACCAGACCGCCGGCAGCCCGGCGCTGCGGGGATCCGTGCTGGCCGCGAGCGACCCGTCCGGATGGGCCGGCCCACCGCCGATCAGCTCGATGGCGTGCTCGTGACCCAGGTTGCTATCGAACGCGTCGGTGGGCGCGAGGTCATGGCCCAGCGCCGTCAGGCGCTCGGCGATCCCCGGTGCGTGGCGCGGCTCGAGGTGGACGTCGGTCGGTGGCGCGAAGTGGTCGGCAGGTTCGACGAACCAGCGCGGCGCAGCGACCGCGGTCCGCACGTCCAGCCCACCATCGACCACGGCGCTCACGAACTGGGCGTGGATCTGCGGTTGGGCGTCGCCACCCATCGATCCCGCGACGATCCAGGGGTGTGGGCTGCCGTCCGCCCCGTCCCGGAACAGCATTCCGGGGAGCAGCGTATGGAGCGTCCGCTTGCCGGGCTCCAGGACGTTGGGATGGGCCGGATCCAGGCTGAAGTAGCTGCCCCGGTCGTGATAGTGGATGCCCGTGTCCGAGTCCACGACGCCCGAGCCGAAGCCCATGTAGTTCGACTCGATGAGGCTGACGGCGTTCCCTTCGCCGTCGACGACCGCGAGATAGATCGTGCCCCCGCCGATGGGGTTGGTGGCCGCCGGCGGTCGCGCGGCCCGGGCCGGGTCGATGCGGGCGGCGAGCTCGGCGTGATAGGCCGGGTCCAGGAGGTGCGCGACCGGGACGTCGCGGTACGTCGGGTCGGTCAGGTAGGCATCGCGGTCGGCCATGGCGAGCTTGGCCGCCTCGAGGCCCAGGTGGATCCAGCGCGGATCGGTCACCCCGGCCGCCCGGAACGCGTCCCGTTGCGGTGCCTCGAACTGGGCCAGGATCCCCAACAGCTCCAGGGCCACGATCCCCGAACTGTTGGGCGGGTGGGTCGTGACCCGCACGCCCCGGTAGTCGAGGGCGATCGGTGTCTCCCACGTCGAGGTGTGGGCGCGCAGATCCGCGGCGGTGATCGGCGAGCCCGCGGCCGTGAGGCCACGACCCTGTCGTTCGCCGAGATCGCCGTCGTAGAACGCATCGAACCCGTCGTTCGCCAGGATCCCGAGCGTCGCGGCGAGGGCCGGCAGGCGGACCCGCTCGCCCGGACGCCAGGGGCGCCCGTGCGCCCGATACACGGCGAAGAACCCGGCATCTGCGCCGATCTCGCCGGCGACCTGCGGCGCCGTGGCCTCCACGGCATCGATGAAGCCGTCCCAGGCAGGGAACCCGTCGCGTGCGAGTTCGATGGCCGGCGCCAGGATGGCGTCGCGGGACAGTCGGCCGTGGCGGGCGTGGGCGTCGCCCCACGAGCGGACCGCGCCTGGGACCGTGATGGACGACGGCCCGCGCTTGGGGATCGTGGTCAGGCCTCGTGCCCGGAGCGTCGCCGCGTCAGCGCCGGCCGGGGCTCGCCCGGAACCGTTCAAGGCCGTCTGTGTCCCGGCGGTTGCGTCCCAGATGAGCCAGAACGCATCACCGCCGATCCCGCAGCCGCTGGGCATCACGACACCCAGCACGGCGTTGGTGGCGATCGCCGCGTCCACCGCGGAGCCGCCGGCCTGCAGGATGCGCAACCCGGCCGCGGTCGCCAGATGGTGGGGAGCGACGACGGCCCCGCGGGCGCCGCGGGCCAGCGGAACGGGCGTCCACGGCTGCCGGTCGCCCCTCACGACGTCCCGGCCGGCGCGCCGGCGCCCCCGGCACCCGAGCCCAGGCCGCCCTCGTCGCGCCGCAGCTGGGCCAGCGGCAGGAGCGCGACCGCGAGCAGCAGCCCGGTGGCCACGAGCATCCCATCGATGCCGCGGGTGTCCGCGGCGACGCCACCGATCAGCGCGCCGGTGATCTGGCCGACGGCCAGGAACACGGAGTAGAGCCCCATGATCGCGCCCCGGTCGTTGGGGAACGCCTCCGAGATGTCGGCCAGGAGTCCCAAGGCGGCGGGCGTCGCCCCGGCCATGACGAACAGCCCGAACCCCGCCACGCCCGCGGCCACCACGGGCACGACCAACGGGGTCCCGGTCGCGTGATTGATGACCAGGCCCGCGACCGCCAGGGCGGCCCCGCCCAGGATCCCGTACAGGATGATCGTCGTTCGCCGGGTGGTCTTGAACCGGTTACCCCAGTACAGCAGCCCCGCCCCGAACACGAGGCCGATGACGACCGCCGCGACCGAGATCTGGAGGGCGCTGAAGCCGCGCATCAGGGCCTGATCCGGGAATCGCGGATCCTCTTTCGTGAACTGGAAGATCGACTGGCTGAACCACAGGCCGATCGACGCATTGACCGCGATCCAGGTCGGGGCCAGCAGCCACACGTGGGAGCTGCGCAGGAGCTGGCCATAGCGGCGCCAATCGACCCGCGGGGTCTTGGCCAGCGCGGCGGCCGCCCGCTCTTCGGCATCATGATCGGCCACGCCGTAGCGGTAGATGAGGAACGAGATGCCATAGAACGCCGCGTTCAGGAAGAAGGCCGTCGGCCCCAGCGCCTCGAAGAGCAGGGGAGCTGCCGCGAACCCGGCGCCGATACCGGCCAGCGTGGCTCCCTCGAAGCGGGCCGCCGCCTTGCCCCGCAGCGCCGTGTCGGTGGCCGTGACGGCCGCGATGTAGCCAAGGATCGACGGGATGCTGGCGGCCGTGGAGGCACCCTCGAGGATGCGGGTCCCGCCCAGGAGCACGAGATTCGTGGTCAGTCCCGTGACGATGACGGCGGCCGCCCCGAAGACCGGCCCGATGAGCATGACCCGGTGGTGGCCCAGCCGATCCGAGAGCAGCCCGAACAGCGGCGAGAACACGAGTTCGGCCACGTAGAAGCTGGCATGCAGGACGGCGAGCGTGGTCGCTGCCACGACCGGTCCGCCGTGGTCTGGGAGCTTGGCCAGGTACACGGCCAGCATCGCGCCGGTCAGTCCCGTGCTGAAGCGGAGGGTGAACGTGCCGCCCAGCACGGCCCACAGCGATCGATCCATCGACGGGAAGGGTAGCGGCAACTCCTGGTCCGGCGTCCGCACCTGGCGTTGCGGGCTGGACTCAGCCCGTATCATGCCCGCAACGCAGCGCCCGACCTGCGAGCGTTGATGGAGGCCACTCTTGGACCGCGTCGCGATCTTCACCGATTCCGCGTCGGACATGGACCCAGCGGAGGCCGCCGCCTCGGGCGTCACGGTCGTCCCGCTCCTGGTGACGTTCGGCACCCAGGAGTTCAGGGCCGGGGTGGACCTCACCATGGCCGAGTTCTGGACGCGGATGACGGCCCCCGACGCGCCCTTCCCCAAGACCGCGGCGTCGTCGCCGGGCGACTTCAAGGACGCCTACGAGCGCGCCTTCGCGGACGGTGCCGGGTCGATCGTCTCGATCCACATAGCGGGCACCCTGTCGGGCACGCTCAAGAGCGCCCAGATCGCCCGCGACATGCTGCCCGATCGCGACATCCACATCGTCGATTCGCAGTCCGTGTCGATGGCCCAGGGCATCCTCTGCCGGATGGCGGTCGAGATGGCGGCCGAGGGGCGTTCCGCCGAGCAGATCGCGGAGGCGCTGGAGGGCCGCCTGGATGATTTCGCCATCTACGTCGCCCTGGAGTCGCTCGAATACCTGAAGAAGGGCGGTCGCATCAGCGGCGCCCAGGCGGCCATCGGCACGCTCCTGTCGGTCAAGCCGATCATCATGGTCAAGCACGGCGTGGTCGAGACCGTAGACCGCGTGCGCACCCGCAGCAAGGCGCGCGAGCGGCTCCTGGAGCTCATCACCGAGCATCCGATCGAGCGCCTGGTCATCCTCCACACCATCGCCCCCGACGTCGAGGAGTTCCGCCAGGAGGTCCTGCGCCTATCGCCGGGCCTCGATCCGGCCAAGGTCTCGATCGAGCTTGTCGGCGCGTCGGTCGGACCGCACCTTGGCCCGGGCTGCGTCGGCGCCACGATCCTGTACCGCCCGAGCTGACGCACCAGGCCGTCTCGCGCCTTGGATTGCGACAAGGTTGCGACAACCTTGCGCACTGGTACCATCGGGGAGGCGAAGAACGGGCGGTCGGGCCTATACTCGGGGCGCATATGAGTCGCGCCTCGACGCTCCGGGGAGCCTTCCGACATCGGACCCAGGCTCTTCCTCACCCCGTCGCGGTGCCCCGTGGGGTCGTCCGGGAGACGACCCACACCGACGAGGCGATCCCGGAGGGTCGCTCGACACGGAGGTTCCTCCTTCCATGACCACCGAGAAGGTCGCCGCCCACATCAACGCGTGGGAAGTCGCCCAACGGCAGTTCGACCTGGCGGCCGAGCGCCTCAATCTGGACCCCGGCATGCGCCTCGTGCTGCGCGAGCCACGCCGCGAGTTCACCGTCCACTTCCCGGTCCACATGGACGACGGGTCGGTGAGCGTCTTCACCGGCTACCGCGTCCAGCACAACCTGGGGCGTGGGCCGGCCAAGGGCGGCATCCGCTACCACCAGGACGTCTCGCTCGACGAGGTCAAGGCCCTGGCGATGTGGATGTCCTGGAAGTGTGCGGTCGTCGGCATCCCGTACGGCGGCGGCAAGGGCGGCGTCATCGTCGATCCCAAGCAGCTCAGCCAGAAGGAGCTGGAGGGCCTGACCCGCCGCTACTTCACCGAGATCGAGGTCCTCGTCGGGCCGGAGAAGGACATCCCGGCGCCGGACGTCAACACCAACGCCCAGATCATGGCCTGGATGATGGATACCTACTCCATGCACGCCGGCCACACCGTTCCGGGTGTCGTGACGGGCAAGCCCATCAGCCTGGGCGGCTCCGAGGGCCGCAACGAGGCGACCGCCCGCGGCACCGTGTTCTGCATCATCGAAGCGGCGCGCCACCGCGGCCTCGTCCTGGACAAGACGCGCGTCGCCATCCAGGGCTTCGGCAATGCCGGTTCGATCGCCGCGCGACTGATCTCGGCGGAGGGGGCGACCGTCGTCGCCGTGTCCGATTCGACCGGCGGCATCCACGCCCCGGGGGGCCTGGAGATCTCGAAGGTCATCAGCTGGAAGCAGGAGCATGGCACGGTCCAGGGCTTCCCCGGCGCGACCGACATCACCAACGCCGAGGTCCTCGAAGTCGACTGCGAGATCCTCATCCCGGCGGCCCTCGAGAACCAGATCACCTCGCACAACGCGGGCAACATCAAGGCCGGCCTCATCGCCGAGGCGGCCAACGGCCCGACCACGCCGGACGCCGACGACATCCTGTTCAAGGCCGGCAAGTTCATGATCCCGGACATCCTGTGCAACGCCGGTGGCGTGACCGTCAGCTACTTCGAGTGGGTCCAGGACCTCAACCGGGACCACTGGAGCGAGACGGTCGTCAACGAGAAGCTGCGCGAGATCATGGTCCGCGCCTTCAGCGAAGTGTTGGCCGTGGCCCGCCGCGAGCAGTGCAACATGCGCACCGCGGCGTACCTGCTGGCCGTCAAGCGCGTCGCCGACGCGATGGAGCTGCGCGGTCTGTACCCGTAACCCGAACCTCCCGCTGCGCCGACCGAGACCCTGGCCGACAGGCCGGGGTCTCGTCATGACCCGGTGCTACCATCGCGCCGATGTACGACCACGAAGAGAAGTTCCTGTTCAAGGAAGAGATCCTCAACCTGTCGAACGCGGTGGCCGAGCCCGGCATCCTCGACAACGTCGAGGACCTGCTGACGGACGTCATCACCAGTCCGCGCTTCGACTCCGAGGTCTTCACCCTGGAGCGCAGCCTGCAGGTCATGCTCGGCGTGCGGGCCGGCACGACGCTGGTGGGCCTCCTGACGGTCGCGCCGGAGATCTTCGACGAGGTGGCGGAAGTCCGTATCCCGTCCGAGGTCCACGAGCGACTCGTGGCCTGGCGGGCGCGCTTCGGCCTGGCCATCGATAACGCGCTCAACTTCCTGAACAACCCCGACGGCATCCAGGGTCACAACTTCGGGACCCAGATCGCCCACGTCGAGGAGCGGCGCGTCCTCCAGGGTCGCCTGACCCTGGTCCGCTACAACAACGAGCCGCAGTTCTTCCTGGCCGACGCGAGCGTCTTCCTGGGCCTCGTCACGGACATCTTGGAGCGCCTTGGTCCATACCTTGAGCCCGAGGCCGTGGACGCCGAGGCCGTCGCCCGCCTTCGTGACGCGATCTCGCTCGTCGAGCGCAAGACCGGGGCCCACGGCTGAGACGTCGGGACGCCTGATGCGCCACCTGTACCTCGCCGCGACCGGCCAGAACCGGGGCAAAACGACGGTCAGTCTCGGGGTCATGGACGGCTTCCGCCGGCGCGGACTGTCGACCGGGTTCGTGAAGCCGGTCGGTCAGCGGACGGTCATCCAGGACGGCATCGCCGCCGACGAGGACGCGGTCCTCATGAAGACGCTGTTCGACCTGCCCGAAGCGCTCGACCGGATGAGTCCGGTCCACATCCCGCGCGGCTTCACCCAGCGCTACATCGACGGCAACGTCGTGGAGGACCTGCCGGCGCGCATCCTGGCGGCCCATGCCTCGTTCGCTGCGGATCGCGACATGCTCCTGATCGAGGGGACGGGACACGCCGGCGTCGGGGCGGTCATCGGGCTCTCCAACGCGGTCGTGGCCCGGATGCTGGGCGCGCCGGCGGTCATCGTGTCGGAGGGTGGCGTCGGTCGGCCCATCGACGAGATCGTGCTCAATGCGGCGCTCTTCGAACGTGAGGGCGTGCATGTCGCGGGGGCCATCGTCAACAAGGTCGACCTCCTCACCAAGCCCGATCTGGCGCGGACGCTGGAGCGCGGGCTGGCTCGCCACGGCATCCCGTTGCTCGGCGTCCTGCCGTACCGGCCGATCCTCTCCAACCCGACCCTGGCGATGGTCGCCGAGGGCGTCCGGGGCGAGACCATCCATCCCGGGCCGGATCTCGATCAGGTCATCGGTGGTGTATCGATCGGCGCGATGGAGCCGCGCCACATGCTCCAGCGCATCGGCCCGCGCTCGCTGGTCATCGTGCCAGGCGATCGCGAGGACGTCATCGCGGCGATCGTCCACGCCCGGCGCATCGGATCGGACGCCGGCGGCGACGCCCTGGGGCTCGTGCTGACCGGCGGGTATCGCCCGAAGCGGACCGTGATCGATGCCATCCGCTACGCCGACATCTTCGCCACGATCGTCGACGAGGACACCTACCAGGTCGCGTCGGAGGTCCACGACCTGCTGGTCAAGACGCACATCGCCGACGCCGGCAAGATCGAGGAGATCAAGGCGCTCGTCTGGGAGTACCTGTTCATCGACCGGATCTCCGAGGTCGCGACCGAGGCGCCCATCGCCTGAAACCTGGCCTGCGAGAGCAACCTACCCGGAAGTGTCGAGGAGCTCGTTGTCGATGAGGCGGGTCGCCCCGAAGCGGACGGCAAGCGAGGCGATCGCCGGGCCATGGATGACATCCAGTTCTGCCAGCGTCCGACCATCAGCGACCGACACGTACTCCACCGCCGCGAGCGGCTCACTGGCGAGGATCGCGTGCATCGCCGAACGGAGGGCGTCACCGGACCGTTCCCCGCCCAGCCACGCGTCGCGGGCCGCCGCCAGGGCTCGGCGCAGGACCGGTGCGGCGGCGCGCTCAGCGGGGGTGAGGTGCACGTTCCGGGAGGACATCGCCAGGCCGTCGAGCTCCCGGATGGTCGGGCAGGCGATGACCGAGGTCCCGATCGCGAGGTCGCGCGCCATCTGGCGGATGACCATGACCTGCTGGGCGTCCTTCTGCCCGAAGTACGCCCGGTCCGCACCGACCAGACTGAACAGGATGGCGACCACCGTGGCCACGCCATCGAAATGTCCGGGGCGCGCTGCGCCCTCCAGCGGCCCGGCCACGGCGCCGACCGACACGACCGTGTCGAAGCCCGGCGGATAGACCTCATCGATGGGCGGTGCCCAGACGAGGTCGGCGCCTTCGGCGGAGATGACCTCCAGGTCGCGGGTTTCGTTGCGCGGGTACTTGGTGTAGTCCGCGGCGATGTTGAACTGGCGCGGGTTGACGAAGAGGGTCACGACCACGGTCGCGTTCTCGGCTCGGGCCTGGCGGATGAGCGCCCGGTGACCGTCGTGCAGCCAGCCCATCGTCGGGACGAGGCCGATCGGCCGGGGCATCGCATCGAGCGCGGCGCGCAGGTCCGCCCGCGTGCGCAGGACCACGGTGTGATCGATCAGAGGTCGCGATCGAGCGGGATGCCACCGACCGGGATCGAGCCGCTGGCCCGGTCGTGCTCGCCGCGCCCCAGTGCCTCGTCGAGGACCGCGTCGTCCATGCGCACCGTCTGGGCCTCGCCTGGGAAGCTGCCGTCTGTCACGTCGGCGGCGTAGGCTGCGGCGGCTGCCATGATGGTGCCGCGCAGGTCGGCATAGGGCTTCGCGTGCCGGGGATGCCACGCATCCAGGCCCAGCAGATCGCTCAGGACCTGGACCTGGCCGCTGCAGCCGGCGCCCGCGCCGATGCCGATGGTCGGGATGCGCAGCCGCTCGGTGATGGCCGCGGCGAGCTGGGCGGGCACGAGTTCCAGGACGATGGCGAAGGCGCCGGCCTCCTGGACGGCCATCGCGTCGGCGAGGAGCGCACGGGCGGCCGGCTTGTCCTTGCCCAGGACCCGGACCTTGCCCGCCGCATTGGCCGCCTGCGGGGTCCAGCCGATGTGGCCGACGACCGGGATGCCGGCCTTGACCACGGCTTCGATCATCCGGGCGCTGCGGACGCCGCCTTCGAGCTTGACGGCCTGGGCGCCGGCCTCCGACAGGAAGCGGCCCGCGTTGGCGATGGCCAACTCGACCGAGGGGTAGGAGAGGAACGGCATATCGCCCACGACCAGGGCGTGCCGCGCGCCGCGAGTGACGGCGGCCGTGTGGTGGAGCATGTCCGCCATCGAGACCGGGATCTCGTTCTCGTAGCCCAGGATGGCCCGGCCGAGCGAATCGCCGACGAGCAGGAAGGGGATGCCGGCTTCGTCGAGGAGCTTGGCCGTCGGGTAGTCGTAGGCGGTCAGCATCGGGATGCGCTGGCCATCCGCGTACAGCTTGCCGATGTCGGCGACGGTCAGGCGACGGACGGTCTCGGTGCTGGCACTCATGTCAGGTGCCAGTCTGCCCCGCGGCGTCGCGGGCGTCCAGCGCCGCGGCCACCCGGTCCAGGATCGCATCGGCCACGGCGCGCTTGGACTGGAGCGGCAGGTCGTCACGTGATCCGTCCGCGGCGAGGATCGCGACCCGGTTCGTGTCCGTCCCGAAGCCCGACCCGGGTTCCGCCACGTCATTCGCCACGAGGAGGTCCACGCCCTTGCGCTGGAGCTTGTCCGCGGCCCGGTCGAGCGAACCGGTCTCCGCCGCAAAGCCCACGAGCACGGGTCGCGGGGGGGTCCCGACCGTCCGGGCGACCTCGGCGAGCACATCGGTCGTCGGCTCCAGCTCCACGGTCAGGGACGCGCCGCGCTCAAGCTTGTGGTCGGCGTGTCGGGTCGGACGGAAGTCGGCGACCGCGGCGGCCATCACCAGGGCATCGAACCCGTCGTCGACGAGCCCGATGAGCGCGTCGCGCAGGTCCGCCGTCGATTCCACGCGGATGATGGTGGCGCCGGGCGGGACCGGCACCTCCAGGTTAGCGGCCACGAGCGTGACGCTGGCACCGCGGTCCAGCGCCGCGGCGACGACCGCGACGCCCATCTTGCCGGTCGATCGATTGCCGATGAAGCGCACCGGGTCGATGGCCTCGCGGGTCCCACCCGCGCTGACGACGACGTGGCGGCCCGTGAGGTCGGCATCGCGGGCGACCGCGGTACGCGGCGGGCGTGCGGCGGGATCGGCGGCCCGGACCGGGCGATCGGCAACGGCCGCGACGATCGCGTCGACGATGGTCGGCAGCTCGGCGAGGCGACCGGTCCCGGACTGGCCGGAGGCGAGGGAGCCGGCGTCGGGATCCACGATCGCGTACCCGAAGCCATCGCGCAGGCGGGCGACGTTGGCCTGGGTCGCGGGGTGCGTCCACATGTCGCCATCCATAGCCGGGGCGACGACGACCGGAGCCGACGAGGCAAGGACCGTGGCGGTCACGACGTCGCCGGCCAGGCCATGGGCCATCGCACCCAGCCAGTGCGCGGTCGCGGGGGCGACCACGATGGCATCGGCCGCGTCCGCGATGACGATGTGCCCGATCCGCTCGTCCGGGAGGAGTTCCATGAGGTCCGTTTCGACCGGATGGTTCGACAGCGCAGCGAACGTCAATGGCCCGACGAACTTCGTCGCCGACGGGGTGAGCATCACCGAGACATCGGCGTCCTCGGCGCGCAGGAGGCGGAGCAACTCCACGGCCTTGTATGCCGCGATCGAGCCGGTGACGCCCAGG
This sequence comes from Candidatus Limnocylindrales bacterium, assembly GCA_051306295.1. Taxonomy (GTDB): domain Bacteria; phylum Chloroflexota; class Limnocylindria; order Limnocylindrales; family CSP1-4; genus SPCO01. Next base: position 3,862 of record JBPPMZ010000081.1, on the reverse strand, counting down.
CCGATCAGGCGCCCGTGCAGCCGGCCGGAGCCGGCCGCGACATCGTGCCGGCTCACGGGAGGCCCAGTTCGAGCCGCTCCCCGCCCGTCACCTCGGCATGCAGGATGCCCAGGCCCTTGAGCGTGAGGTCGGGGTCGATGGCGTCGACGCCCTCGATGGTGGCGGCCCATGGGGCGGCGGACAGGCCGCCGGTCAGGATGGCGCGCACGGCGGCGGGCTCGATGCCCGCGAGGTCGGCGAGCTCGCGCCGGATCCGACCAAGCAGGCCGCTGGCCAGCGCCTGGTAGCCGAAGATCGTGCCCGACTGGATCGCGGTCACCGTGTCCCGGCCGATGGCTCGGTCTGGCGCCCGCAGTTCGACGCGCGGCAGTTTGGCGGTCTTCGCGGCCAGGGCCTCGAGGCCCAGCTCCAGGCCGGGGGCGATGGCCCCACCGACGTACGCGCCGTCCGCGGCGACCGCATCGAAGGTCGTCGCCGTGCCGAAGTCGACGACGACCGCGGGGGTGCCGTACAGGCGCGCGGCGGCGAGGGCATTCACCAGTCGATCGGCCCCGACCTCGCCCGGGCGGTCGACGCGCACGGCGATGGGCACCGTCCCGGCTGTCGCGGTGACCAGGGGCAGGTCGTGTCGCGAGGCGAGGGTCTCGACGTGCGTCGTCAGGGCGGGCACGACCGACGCGCAGACGATGGCCCGGATGTCCGTCAGGCCGGCGCCGTCGAGTCGCAGGAGGACGGTGATCAGCACCTCCAGCTGGTCGCCGGTGAGGCGCGCGTCGGTCGCGGCGCGGCGGGTCGCGATCAGGGCCCCGGCGCGCAGGAGGCCGATCGTGACGTTCGTGTTGCCGATATCGATGGCGAGCAGCATGGCCGCGATGATACGCGGCGTTGGACCGACGTTGACGGAAGCAAGCCGGGCGGAAGCGACCTTGCCTTTCGTATGCCTTTCCGCCGCATATCGCTCGCCATCGATATGCGGGCCGGGCCACGACCCGGCCATCCCTGGCCCTGACCCAACGACTCGAGCCGGCGGATCGGCTTCCGTCGACCCCTCGGCCCATGCGGCGGAGTGGCATACGCCGACCAACCTTGATCCGGCCAGGGCTATCACAGCCCCTCCCGGTGCGTTACCATCGCCAGCGCACCCCGTGCCACGGCCCCCGTGCCCAAGGAGACCGTTCCGTGCCCACCTCGCCGGCTGCCAAGTTCTTCGTGAACCAGGGCGTGGTCACCAGCCGCACGGACATGCTCCACCTCCTGCGCCCACTCATCAAGCAGACCGTCACGTACCGCTACCTGCGCGGTCGCGAGGTCGTCGCGCACGGCACCGGTTGGGTCGAACGGATCGTCACGGACGCTCCCGACACATCGACCTACTTCACCCCCCTGGCGATCACCTTGAACATCGATTCGTTCGAGCATCTCGAATTCGAGACCCGCCCCGACCAGCTCCTGGTCTACACGCTGGTCCAGAGCGATGAGCGGGTCATCGTGGAGTTCGCCCCGATCGGGCCGGGCAGCGAGAATCACTCGCCGTTCGCCCCGCGTCAGCTGGCGTTCGACACGTCCGACTACGTCCAGATGGAGCTTCTCGGCCTCGACGCCCACGAGGACGAGTAGCACGATCCGGAGGCTGGCGCGGAGGGCGCCGGCCGAGACGGGGCGATCGGCAAGGGAGTGCCGGTCGAGGCAGCCAGTGGCGCGGTCCGAGCCCGCCCAAGATGGTTCGGCGCGCCGTGCAGGGCACGGAGGGTAGTGGACCCGGTGGACGGCATCGCGAGCTACTTCAAGTTCGCCGAACGCGGCACCAATCTCACGACCGAGGTCAAGGCCGGTATCACGACCTTCCTGGTCATGGCCTACATCATCGTCGTCAACCCGAGCATCCTGGCTGCGGCCGGGATCCCCGTCCCCGCTGCGGCGGCCGCGACGGCGCTCATCGCGGGCGTCCTGACCATCGTCATGGGCGTGGTGGCCAACACCCCGATCGCGATGGCCGCGGGCCTCGGCATCAACGGCGCGGTGGCCTTCGGTCTCGTCCTGACCCAGGGCCTGACCCCGGCCGGCGCCATGGGCGTCATCGTCCTCGAAGGCCTGGTCGTCACGCTCCTGGTCCTCGTGGGCCTGCGTGAATCGATCATGCGCGCCGTGCCCCAGGCGCTCAAGCGGGCCATCGGCGTGGGCATCGGCCTGTTCATCCTGTTCATCGGCTTCATCGATGCCGGGATCATCGTCAAGACGGGCGGCTCCTCGGCGGAGAACCCGGTCCCGGTCACCTTCGTCTTCCCGACCGAACCGGCGCACTTCGTGTTCTGGTTCGGCCTCCTGGTGACGATCGCGCTGTGGGCGCGCAAGATCCCGGGCGCCCTGCTCATCAGCATCGTGATCACGACGATCGTGGCCATCGTGACGGGCGTGCAGGCGCTGCCGACCACGTTCACCGCGACGCCCGATTTCTCGACCCTCGGCGCGTTCGACCTGACCAACGTGTTCACGCAGCTTGGCGCGCTGGCGGCTGTCCTGACCATCTTCAGCTTCATGCTGACCGACTTCTTCGACACGATGGGCACCGCCACGGCCATCAGTGAACAGGCGGGCCTGGTCGACGAGGAGGGGCAGCCGGAGAACGTCGGCCGCATCCTGCTCGTTGACTCCGTCGGTGCGGCACTCGGCGGCGCGGCGGGCATCAGCTCGAACACGAGCTACATCGAGAGCGCCGCTGGCGTCGCCGAGGGCGGTCGGACGGGGTTCGCGTCGGTCGTCACCGGCGTCCTGTTCCTGTTCGCCATCCTGCTCTCGCCGCTGGCTGCGGTCGTGCCCTACGTCGCGACCGGCCCGGTCCTCGTGTTCGTCGGGTTCCTCATGGTCAGCCTGATCAAGGGCATCGAATTCGATGACATCGAGGAGGGCCTGCCGGCGCTGCTCGGGATCATCCTCATGCCGCTCACGTTCAGCATCACCGTCGGTATCGGGGCGGCCTTCGTCTCGTACGTGGTGATCAAGGTCATCCGCGGCAAGCTCAGTGAGATCCACGTGCTCCTGTGGGCGGTCGCCATCGCGTTCCTCATCTACTTCCTGCAGAACTGGATCAACGCCCAGATCTGACCAGGCCCGAAAGACCGCGGCGCCCCCGCCCGACTCGGGTCGGGGCGCCGTTCCGGTACCATCGGGCCGATGTTCGAACGAACCGCGCTGCCGGCAGGGCCGCGCGTCATCAGCTCCCGGCTCCCCGGGGCGCGTTCGGTCTCCATCGCGGCGTATGTCCTGGCCGGTTCGCGCCTGGAATCGCCCGACGAGGCCGGGGTCGCCCACTTCATGGAGCACATCACCTTCAAAGGCACGACCGCGTACCCGTCCACCCGGGCCATCAGCGAGGCCATCGAGGGCGTGGGCGGCTCGTTCAACGCGGCCACGGACCGCGAGAGCACCGTCTACTGGGTCCGTGTCCCTGCGCGCGAGGCGACGCGCGCGATGGACGTCCTGGGCGAGCTCATCGTGCGCCCGATCCTGGACCCCCACGAGATCGAGGGCGAGCGTTCGGTCATCATCGAGGAGATCCGCTCCTACCAGGACGACCCGGCGGAGCAGGTGCAGACCCTGTTCCAGGTCGCGCTGTTCGGGGACGGGCCGCTGGGCCGCGAGATCTGCGGCGACGAGGCCGGCATCCGGGCCCTGCCCGACTCGACCATCCGCGACTTCTGGCAGACCCGCTACCGCCCAGCCAACACCGTCGTGGCCGTGGCCGGCGATATCACCCATGACCAGGCGGTGACCCTGGCCGCCAGCGCGTTCGGCTCGGGCAACGGCACCTTCCCTGGGTATGAGCCGCCCCCGCCCTCCCTGCCGGCGAGCGGATCCGCCTCGG
>JBPPMZ010000080.1:0-13669 GCA_051306295.1 Candidatus Limnocylindrales bacterium | reverse complement strand
CCGTGGGCCAGCGGCGGGGCCTGGACGTCGCGTTCGGGGAGCCGCGCTACGTTTCACGGATCGATCCACTGACGAACACGATCCAGCTCGGACGGCGCGAGGACCTCGAGACGCGCGAGTTCACCCTGGAGCGCGGGTCGTTCATCGACCCGACCGCGCCGCATGCGCCCTTTCGGGCCCAGGTCCGGATCCGCCATCGCGCGGAGCCGATCCCGGCCACGGTCGCGCCGCTCGGGGAGCGCCGCTACTCGGTCACCACCGACGCGCCCGTGTGGGCCGCGGCGCCGGGGCAGGCCGCCGTCCTGTATGACGGCGAGGAGGTCCTGGGCGGCGGTCGCATCGAGCGGCCGGCTCGCCGGGAGGCCACGGCCGTCGCCGACGTCGCCGATCCGGCGCGGGCCCTCGTCTCGGCGTGAGCCTGGAGCCGTCGCTGGTGCTGTCGGTGCTCGTCGGTGCGTTCCACGCCGCGGTCTCGGTGCTCATTCGTGGCTCGGCTGGCGGACGCCTGCCGCTCATCGTCGTGGCCGCCATCCTGGGTGCCTGGGCCGGCGATGCCGTGATGGGCCGCCTGGGGATCGACCTGCTCACGATGGGCGACTACCACCTTCTCGGGGCATCGATCCTCGCCTGGGTCGGCATCGCCATCGTGTCGGTGATGGCCGTGCTGGGGCCCACCGCGGGGCGACCGACGTGAACGACGAGCGCGTCATCGCCAAGTTCGTGCGCGGCCTGACCATCGGCGCCCTCATCGGCGCTGTCATCGCCGGCTCACGGATCTGGGCCCGGTTCCGCCGCTAGGCGCTCGGCGTTCTACCCGATCTGGACGGCGATGGCGACGGTCGCCCGGAGCGTGTCGCCGTCGCGCCCAGGTCGCAAAACGGGTCGTTGGACCATCTTTCCCCATGAAACGCTGCGTCGGAATCACGAGCGGTCGCCCGGGTCCCCGCCTCGCTCGGTCGGCACGCTCGGCTACCATTGCCGCCGATGCCGATGCCGCCCGTCACCCCCGACCCCCGGATCACGTCGCTGCCTGCCGCCGAGATCCGCCGGCGCTTCGTCGAGTTCTTCGCCGAGCGTGGCCACGCCGTGGTGCCGAGTGCCAGCCTGGTCCCGGCCGGCGACCAGACGCTCCTGTTCACGAACAGCGGGATGGTCCAGTTCAAGGACCTGTTGACCGGCGCGGAGCAGCGCAGCTACACCCGCGCCGTGGACTACCAGCGTTGCCTGCGCGTCGCCGGGAAGCACAACGACTTCGAGGAGGTGGGCCGCACGCCACGCCACCACACCCTGTTCGAGATGCTCGGTAACTGGAGCTTCGGCGACTACTTCAAGCGCGAGGCCATCCACTGGGCGTGGGATTTCCTGACCAAGGACATGGGCATCCCGGGCGACCGCCTGGCGGCCACGACGTACACGACGGACGACATGGCCTTCGAGGTCTGGCGCGATGAGATCGGTCTGCCCGCCGATCGACTCGTCCGCTGGGGCGACTTCCCGGCCGGCGACGAGAAGAACTGGTGGCGGATGGCCGATATCGGGCCGTGCGGACCGTGCAGCGAGATCCACTACGACCGCGGCGCGCACCTGTCCGAAGGCCCCGAGTGCGTGCCGGACCACAGCGAGCATTGCCCGCGCTGGCTCGAGATCTGGAACCTCGTATTCATGGAGTTCGAGCTCCACCCCGATCGGAGCCTCACCCCGCTGCCGGCGCCCGGCGTGGACACCGGGATGGGCCTGGAGCGACTGGCCAGCGTCCTCCAGCAGGTCCCGACCAACTACGACACCGACCTGTTCCTGCCCATCCACGCCCGGATGCGCGAGCTGCTGGGCCACGATCCGGATGCCTTCGAGGCGGAGCGCTTCAGCTACCAGGTCATCGCCGATCACTCGCGCGCCGTCACGTTCCTCATCGCCGATGACGTCCTTCCGGGCAATGAAGGGAGGGGCTACGTCCTGCGCCGCATCCTGCGCCGTGCCGTGCGCCACGGCCGGTTGCTGGGTCGCCGCGAGCCGTTCATGGCCGCGACCGCCTCGGTGGTCATCGATGTGATGGGCGAGGCATACCCGTACCTTCGCGAACGGCGCGACGCGATCCTCGCCGTCATCGAGCGCGAGGAGGAGCAGTTCAACCGCACCCTGGACCGCGGCACGGCCAGGCTGGGCGTAGTCATGGAGCGCCTCGCGGCCGGCGCCGGAAGGGAAGCGTTCGCGCTCGCGCCGATGGTCGGTCGCCGCCCCGACGACCTCGATGCCAGCACCCTGCAGCTCCCGGGCGACGTCGCCTTCGAGCTCCACGACACGTTCGGCTTTCCGATCGACCTGACCATCGAGATGGCGGCCGAATCCGGTGTCCGGGTCGATCGCGCCGGGTTCGATGCGGCGCTGGCGGAGCAGCGCGAGCGCAGTCGCTCGGGCAAAAGGGCCGACCTCGCCCGCCACGCCGAGATGACCTCGCTGCTCAGCGCCGTCCAGGCGCGCGTCGGCGACACGACGTTCCTGGGCTACGAGACGACGACCGCCGAGGGTCGCATCGTGGCCATCATCCGCGACGGCATGGAGTTCGACGAGCTGACCGGCAACGGCGCCGCGGAGCTCGTCCTGGACCAGACCCCGTTCTATGCCGAGGGCGGCGGCCAGGTCGGTGACCAGGGCACGATCCGGGAGACCGGTGGCGGTAGTGAGCTCTTCACCGTCGAGGACACCCAGCGGCCGGTCGGCGGCCTGGTCGTCCACCGCGGCACGCTCCACGGCCGGGTGCGGGTCGGCGAGACGGTGCAGGCCGACGTGGATCCCGTCCGACGCGCGGACACGATGCGCAACCACACGGGCACGCACCTCCTCCACCGGGCGCTGCGCAATGTGGTGGGCGAGCGAGCGCGCCAGGCCGGGTCGCTGGTCACGCCGGACTACCTGCGCTTCGACTTCCCGTTCGACCGGGCGCTGACCGACGACGAGAAGCGCGCGATCGAGGATGAGGTCCGCGCCGTCGTCCGTGACGATCGAGGGGTCAGCATCGCGTTCATGCCCATGCCCGAGGCGATCGACGCTGGTGCGGACGCGTTCTTCGACGAGAAGTACGGCGAGACCGTGCGTACGATCCGGGTCAACGACTACAGCTTCGAGCTGTGCGGCGGCACGCACTGCCGCGCGAGCGGCCAGATCGGTGGGTTCGTCATCACCGGAGAGCGCAGCATCGGCTCGGGCATGCGCCGGATCGAGGCCGTGACCGGCGCCGCCGCCGACCGCCTGCAGCGCGAGCGCGCGGATCGGCTGGAACGGGTGGCCACGGCGGTCGGTGCCCAGAACCTCGACGCGATCGAGGATCGCATCGCGGCCCTCCAGGACGAGCTCAAGGCCACGAAGCAGCGCCTCAAGGCCGGCGCCGGCAGCGGGCTGCCCAAGCCAGCCGCGCTCGTCGCGAAGGCGCAGGAGGTCGCACCCGGAGTCCGCCTCATCGCGTACGTCGGGGCCTTCGAGTCGATGGACGCGCTCAAGCGCTACGCGAAGGAACTGAGCCAGCTGGGCGGCGGCGGAGCGGTGGCGCTGGTCCTGGATGCCGATGAGCCGCAGCTGTTCGTGACCGTGTCCGACGACCTCGTCGCCAGGGGCGTGTCCGCCGGCGACCTGGTCCGCGCCGCCATGCCCCACATCGACGGCAAGGGTGGCGGCCGCCCGGAGATGGCCCAGGGCAAGGGCACCCGCCGCGAGGGCCTCGCGGATGCCATGGCCGCCATCCGCGCCGCGCTGACCGCGGAGGCCTGATGGCCTTCTGGCGACGGATCTGGCAACGCGACGCGGAGGAAGTGCTCGCGTCCTGTACCGCGCTGGACGTCGGGACCGAATTCGCCAAGGCGCTCGTCTTCGAGATCGACGAGGAGGGCCACGGGACCGTCCGCGGGGTCGGGCGCAAACGCCAGGGCCTGAGCCACATGCAATCAGGCACGGTCGCGGACATCGCCGCCGTCGTCGACAACTGCGCCGTCGCCCTCCAGGAAGCGGAGGAGATGGCGGGCTTTCGGCCCCGGCAGGTCGTCATCGGCATCGCGGGCGAGCTGGTCAAGGGCTTCACCACGACCCACAGCCAGGAGCGCAAGCGCCCGGACCAGCCGATCACCGAGGGCGAGCTCCAGAAGCTCATCGACAACGTCCAGCGCGAGGCCCTGCGCGAGGCCGAGCGGGCGATCACCTGGGAGACCGGCCTGCCGCAGGTCGATGTGCGACTCGTCCACGCCGCGATCACTGGGGCCTCGATCGACGGCTACGCCCTGACCAACCCGGTCGGCTTCCAGGGGCGGCACATCAAGATCGGGATCTTCAACGCCTTTGCGCCGCTCGTCCACCTGGGCGCTCTCCAGTCGGTCGCCAGCCAGCTGGACCTGGAGTTGCTGGAGATCGTGGCCGAGCCTTATGCCGTCGCCCGCGTACTGGGCCAGGACCAGGTCCGCCAATCCGGAGCGCTCTTCGTGGATGTCGGAGGCGGCACGACCGACGTGGCCCTGGTCCGCCAGGGTGGCATCGAGGGCACGCGGATGTTCGCCCTTGGGGGCCGGGCGTTCACGAAGTCCCTCGCCGACCGCCTGGATCTGCCGTTCCCGCGGGCCGAGTCCCTCAAGGTCGACTACGCGCGTGGCCTGGAGATGGACCAGCGTGAGGCGATCGCGGGCATCGTCGGCGACGACGTCCGGGTCTGGGCGGCCGGCGTCGAGTTGGTCATGGAGGAGCTGTCCGGCGGCGACCTGCTGCCGGGGCGCATCTACCTGTGCGGCGGCGGGTCGCGCCTGCCCGAGATCAAGGCTGCCCTCGCGGCCGAGACCTTCTGGAAGCCGATGCCGTTCGCCCGCCCGCCCGAGGTCATCGTCATGGGCCCGGAGATCATCGACACGGTCACCGACGCGACCGACCTGCTCGTCGACCAGCAGGACGTGACGCCCCTCGGCCTCGCCTACCAGGCGATCGAACTCCAGACGACCGAGGACGCGCTCGATGTCGCGCTGCGGCGCGTCCTTCGGGCCATGAAGGTCTGACCATGGCGACCGGCGTCATCTACCTCGACATCGACGACGAGATCACCTCGGCCGCGGCGCGCATCCGCAGCGCTGAGGGTCGACGGGTGGCGGTGGTCCTGCCGTACGGCTCGCGGGTCGCGACGTCGCGGATCAACTTCCGATTGCTCGCCCGAGACGCGATGACCCACGAGAAGCGCCTGTCGGTCATCGCTGGGGATGCGGCCACGCGCGCGCTGGCGGCCTCGGCCGGGTTGCCGACGTTCGCCTCGGTCCATGAGTACGAGGAGTCGCAGGAGGCCCCGGCCGCGCCGCGAGGCAGTGGTCAGGAGCCGGTCGGGTTGGCCGCTTCCGCGACCGTGGTCACCGCACCGGAGCCGGAGCCGGACGCCGGGGTGGCGCTGGAACCCGCCCTGACGGACACGTCACGGACGGTGCCGGTCCGGACCCCACCTGTCGCGGCGAGCCCGCAGGCCCCCGGATCGGCCGGCCCGACCGCTCGCGCACCGCGCCCCGGGTCGTCCGGGCCTGATCGGCCCCGGCCAGAACGCGTCGAGCGCCCGGCTCGTGGGCGGATCGGCGCGACGCCGGTCCTCATCGGTGGGGCAGTACTGGCCCTGGCTGTGGTCGTCGGGGCGGTGTCTGCGTTCCTGCTCCTGCCCTCCGCGACGGTGGCCATCACGCCTCGCCAGGAGACCATCGGCCCCGTCCCGTTCCAGGTCATCGCCAGCACGACGGCCACGGAACCTGACGCGGAGGCGGGCATCGTGCCCGCGGAGACCGTCCCGATCGACGTCGAGGCCGCGAACACGTTCCCGGCGACGGGCAAGCGCGTGGAGGAGGCCGCCGCCGCCGGCGAGGTCCGCTTCGACAACCTGGATCCCACCACGTCCAACACGATCGCGAAAGGCGCGGTGGTGAGCACGGGGAGTGGCATCCGGTTCACGACCGATCGTTCGATCCGGATCGCGGCCGCGAAGCTCGTCGGCCTGCAGATCGTGCCGTCCAGCGCGAGGGTCAAGGTCACGGCGGTCGATGCCGGACCAGAGGGCAACGTCGAGGCCAACACCATCACGACCGTGCCCCGTGGCGAGGAACCCCTGTTCCTCAAGGTCAACAACCCCGACCCGACCGCGGGCGGCACCCGGACCGAGTTCATCCGCGTCAAGCAGGCCGACGTGGACGCCGCGGTCATCGCCCTGACTGATCAGCTCTCGGCCGCGTTCACCGACCGCCTGGACGATCCGGACCTCTCGGGCGACGGGGCGACGGTCTTCCCCGACACCGCGACGCGCGGAGAGCCGGTGTTCGGCCAGGACCTGGAGGCCCTCGTCGGCCAGGAGGTCGAGACCTTCGACCTGTCCGCCACGCTGAGCGGTTCCGTGACGGCCGTGGATGCGGCGCCCGTCCAGCTCATCGCCGAGGCGCGCCTGGCATCCAGCGTGGATGACGGCTACCGCCTCGTCGACGAGTCCAGCGTCATCACCGTCGACCCGGCGGTCGTGAGCGGCGGCACCATCTCGTTCCCGGTCGTCGTCACCGCGCGCCAGGTCCGCGAGCTGGATCCATCGGCGATCGAGGCCGAGATCCTGGGTCGCCCGCTGGCGGAGGCCCGCAATGTCCTCGAGTCGTATGGTGAGGTCGATCTCGTCGTGTGGCCGGAGTGGGTCGGCACGATCCCGACCATCGATTCACGCGTGGAGGTCACGATCGACGCACCGGTCACGATCGAGCGACCGGCGGCCACCGAGGGCGCCCCGTGACGGCGTCCCTTGGTATCGACCTCGGGGAGCGGCGGATCGGCATCGCCCTGGCGGAGGAGGGTGCGCTCAGTGCCCGACCGCTGACGACGCTTCGCCGCGGTCGCACGCTGGATGCCGACCTGGCCGCCCTGCGCCTGCTCATCGACACGCATGACATCACGGAGCTCGTCATCGGCCTGCCCCTGGAGGCGGCCGGCCAGGAAGGCACCCAGGCCGGTCTGACCCGCGCGTGGACGGATGCGGTCGCCGCGGCCCTGGATCGCCAGGTCACCTTCGCCTTCCGCGACGAACGCCTGAGCAGCCACGTCGCAGAGCAGCGCCTGGGCCCGATGCGTCGCGGCCGATCCGGCGGTCCGCCGACCAAGCACCAGCGCGACGCCTATCGGGCGCGGGTGGACCGCGAGGCTGCGGCCATCATCCTGCAAGATGTCCTCGACGCCCGATTCGTCCCCGATCCGACGCCCCCCACCACGATGGAGACGACCTCATGACGATCCGCTCCGGCGGACGCCCCCGCGACCCACGCGATGCCCGGGCGCCGCATGCCCGGCCGTACCAGCCCGATGCGTATGCCACCGAGTCCGTGCCCGAGTCGTACGAACCCGTGCGCCGTGGGTCCGGGCGTAACGGCGGCTATCGCGGCGGGGGCGGGGGCGGCAACGGACTGATGGGCATCGTCAAGTTCCTGGTCTTTGCGCTCATCCTGGCGGGCATCGTGCTGGCCCTGGCGCTGACGGCGCTCCGGCCGTTCGTCAATTCCGTGGTCCTAGGTTGGGCGGCTGATAATCCGGCCGCGCTCAACTTCCCGTTCGTCGCCGAGATCGTCAGGGAGGACCTCGGGGCGGCCCTCACGAATCCGGCTTCCGATGACCCCGAACAGGTCGACTTCGTGGTCAACGAGGGCGACACGGCCTCGACCATCGCCGCCCGCCTGGAGGAAGAGGGACTGATCACCGACGCTCGCGCGTTCGTGTTCATCGCCTCGGAGCGTGCCCTGGCCGGCGCGCTCCAGAAGGGGGACTTCATCCTGCGCCGCAATCTGACGCCTGATGAGGTCGTGACCGCCCTGCTGGCCCCTCCGGAGGATCCATTCGTGGAGATCGCGCTGCGGACCGGGCTTCGTCTCGAGCAGATCACCGCCAAGCTGCAGACCCTGACGGCGTTGACGATGGACCCCCGCGAGTTCTACGAGCTCGCCACCGACCCGCCGGCCTCCCTGCTGGCCGACTACCCCTGGCTGCGCACGGCGTTGGATGGGGCGCCGGCGGGTGCTTCGCTGGAGGGTTTCCTGTGGCCCGCCGCCTACCGCGTCCTCCCGGACACGACACCGGACGAGTTGATCAGGCTGATGCTCGACGGCTTCATCGAGGCGGTCGGACAGGAGCGCCTGACCGTCCCGGCCGAGCGCGGCCTGACGTTCTACGAGGTGCTGACGCTGGCGTCCATCGTCGAGCGGGAGGCCGTCCTCGACGAGGAGCGGCCGATCATCGCCGGCGTCTATCAAAACCGGCTGCTGGGGGTGCCCGGCGTCAAGAACAAGATCCTGAACGCGGACCCGACGGTCATCTACGCGGCCGACACCGTCAACCTGGACGCCGCCGAGTTCGACACCTGGCAGCAGTACGTCTTCTGGACCGTGCCGGAGGCGCCGCTCCGCGACGTCGTCCTGCCCGAGTCGCTGGCCGGATACAACTCCTACCTCCTGCCCGGCCTGCCGCCGGGGCCGATCGCGACCCCGACGGTCGCTTCGCTGGACGCCGCCCTGACCCCGGACACGACCGAGACGTACATCTACTTCCTGGCCATCCCGGAGGGTGGGGGTGCCCATGTCTTCGCCAGGACGAAGAAGGAGCACGACGCCAATCGCAAGCAGTACGGCTACATCGATTGATCGACGATCGATGACGCCGTCGCTGCCGGCGCCGGACGATTTCGCCGCACCACCCACCGTCGACCAGCGACGGGCGTGGCAAGACGTCGATCGTGCGGCGCGACCGGCCCGCATCGCCCGCCTGCGCGACCGTCTTGCCGACGCCGGTGTGGACGCCTACTTCGGGGTCCGGCCCGAGCACATGCGCTACCTGACCGGCTTCACGCTGGGCGACGGCGAGGAGAAGGTCGCGGGCACGTCCGGCCAGTTCCTGGTCGGTGCCGAGGAGGTCGTGGTCCTGGCTGACCCGCGGTACACGATCCAGGCGCACCGCGAGGCGCCGGGCGCCCGGATCGAGGGGGCGTATGGCGACCTGCCGGCTCGCTGGCTGGCGCTGTGCGCCTCTGTCGGCGCGCGACGGGTCGCCGTCGAAGCCGGGTTCGTCGCGCAGGCCACGTGGGCGAGGCTCGCCGCCGCAGCCCCGGATGTCGAGCTCGTGCCCGTGGACGGCTGGGTCGAGGCCGATCGGGCGATCAAGGAGCCCGCCGAGTTCGAGCGCGTGGCCGCTGCCTGTGCTGTCGCTGACCGGGCACTCGCCACGCTCCTGCCGGAGATCGGGCTCGGACGCACCGAGGTGGAGCTGGCCCTCCGCCTCGAGTGGCTGATCCGAACCGGTGGCGCGGAGGCGCTGGCGTTCGACGTCGCGTGCCTGAGCGGTCCGGAAGCGGCGCTGCCGCACGGCGCGCCGGGCAAGCGGCCGATCCTCGACGGCGAAGTCCTGCTCTTCGACTTCGGCGCGCAGGTCGATGGCTACCGGAGTGACATGACCCGGACGCTGTTCGTGGGCGAGCCGCGCGACCGTGATCTCGCGATCTACGAGCTGGTGGCCCGTGCGCAGGCCGCCGCGATCGGTGCCCTGGAAGCGGCCGTGACCAGGGGAGGGGAGTCGCCGTCGGGCCGGGCCCTGGATGCGGTGGCTCGGGCCGTGATCACGGACGCGGGTCACGGCGAGCACTTCGGGCATGGCACGGGTCATGGCATCGGTCTCGCCACGCACGAGGCCCCATCACTGGGCCAGCGCGCCGCCGACACGGCCCTGCCCAGCCCCACGGTCTTCTCAGTCGAGCCTGGCGTGTACCTGGAGGGCGAGATGGGCGTCCGGATCGAGGACCTGATCGCCTTGGACGCCGACGCTCGCCGCGTCGAGCGACTCACGCGGTTCCCGCGAGACGTCATCGTCGTCGGCAGATGACCGTCGAGCGAAAACGGGCGCTGCGTAGCACGCCTCGTGACGCTCGTTCGATGGCTCGCGGTCGCCTGGTTCGCCCTTGTCGGCGGCGCCTGTGCGCTGCCCGGTCCGACACCGATCGCAAACCCACCGGCGCAGCCGCTGGTCGATTGCGTCGGCGTGCCGCCGGACGTCTGCCAGGGCGCAGTCCGCGACGCAGGGCTCAACGCGCCTCCGGGGACCGTGATCGTCCGGCTGCAGATCCGCTGCACCGTCCAGGTCTGCCTGCCCGCCAGCGGTCAGACGCAGATCGACGTCCAGTACTCGGACGGGACGACCACCACATTCGGGAACGCGTGGGAGCAGGCCGTCCCAGGCGAACAGGGTCCGCCCGTCCTGCCGGTGCAGCCGACGTGCGTCGGCGTACCGCTCGAGCGCTGCCGTGAGACCGCACTGGGTGCGGTACCAGTCGGCGAAGACCGGCCCGCTGTCTTGTCCATCGTTGTGACCTGCACCAAGCCGCCCTGCACGGCATCGGTGGGGGACGGGGACACAGTCGTTACCTATGCCGACCGCTCGACGTCCGAGTCCAGCTGGTCGTACCGGAACTAGCCGCCGCCGAGCGCGGACAGGGTCGCCTTCAGCGCCTCGCTGAAGATCGGAACCTCCGCGCTCGTGAACGCCAGCGGTGGCCGCACCTTGAGGACACTGCCATCGCGACCGCTCGTGCCGATGAGCACGCCCCGCGCCCGCAGGCCCTCCTTGATGGCCCGAGCGGTCGCCCGGTCCGAGCACTCGACCCCGATGGCCAGTCCCACGCCACGGATCCCCACGATCGCCAGATGGCCTGCGCTGGCCGCCGTGATCGCCTCGCGCAGCGCCGCGCCGGCGACCTGGGCGCGCTCCAGGACCCGCTCGTCCTCGAGCACGTCCAGCACCGCCAGCGAGGCGGCCGCGGAGACAGGGTTGCCACCGAACGTGCTGAAGAATACGGTCTCGTCGGCGAAGGCCTGGGCGATCTCCCGCCGCGTGATGACCGCGCCGACCGGGTGACCGTTGCCCATCGGCTTGCCGAGCGTGACGATGTCCGGGACGATGCCCAGCCGGGCGAACGACCACAGGGACTCGCCGGTCCGACCGTGCCCGCCCTGGACCTCGTCGGCGATCCACAGCGCGCCGGCGCGGTGAGCGGCTGCCTGCCACGCCTGGGCGAGGGCCAGCTCCACGGTCGGGTAGCCATCGCTGGTCAGCACCCCGTCCAGGATGACTGCCGCCGGTTCGTGCCCGCTTGCCGCCAGCCGAGCCAGCGCCGCCTCGAAGGCCGCCCCATCCAGGTGGTCGCCGCGCCGCGCATCGGGGACCGCCCAGGTCTCGACATGCGCCGGTTTGCGGCCGACCGGCCACGATTCCGGCGAGAGTGGCGCGATCGCCTCGGAGATACCGTGATACGCGAAGTCCGTGCACAGGCCGCCGCCACGCCTGGTGAACGTCGTCGCCAGCCGCCAGGCGAGGTCGTTCGCCTCCGAGCCTGAGTTGACGAAGAAGACCGTATCGAGTCCCGGCGGGCACGTCGCGACGAGCCGCTCGGCGAGCGTGATCGCATCGGCGTGCAGGTAGCGCAGGTTCGTGTTCAGGCGGCGCGCCTGGCGGGCGATGGCTTCGGTGACCCGCGGATGCGCATGGCCGATCGATGGGACGTTGTTGTACGCATCCAGATAGCGTCTGCTGTCGGCGTCGGTCATCCACACGCCCTGGGCGCTGGCCATCAGGATCGGCTCGTCGTAGGTCAGTGGTTCCAGCGCCGGTCCCATGACCGCATCGCGTCGCTCGATGAGCCGCTCGCGCTCGTCGGTCGTCGGCGGGACGTCCGCCCCGAACCGGCGGGCGACCTCATCCCACCCGACGTCCAGCAGCGTCTTGATGGTCCGCGCCACGTCGTCGTTGTACCGCTCGGCGAACGCGGGATCCTCCAGGCCGCGGCCCGAACGCCACGACGAGATCGCGATCGTCACGGCGGCCCGCGCCGCCAGGAGTTCGCCGAGCAGTCGGAGTTCCAGCGGTTCGAGCGGCGTGATCCGCTGGTATCCGTCGAGAACGAGGCGCGCTGAACGGAACAGCTCATCGCCCGTCCGACCGTTGAGCAGCGAATCGAGCAGGCTGGCGATGTCCACCACGAGCGCGGTGTGGCACATGTCGCCGAAGTCGACGATGCCGGTGATCCGGCCGTCGTCGTCGACCAGCGCGTTGTCGGTCGTCAGGTCGGTGTGGACGACCTGCGCGCGGAGCGTCGGCCAGGACGGCGCCACGACGGCGTCGAACCGGTCGAGCACCCGCTCGACGAGCGCGCGCTGTTCATCGTCGCGGATGGTCGGCAGCATCGAGCGCGTTCGCGAGGCGTGCTGGACGTCCCAGAGCATCGTGCGCTGCGCCGCGGGGTGTGCGAAGCCACGCAGGGCGCGCCCGAGTCGAGCGACCGTCTCGCCCCACGCCCCAAGGGCGGTGTCGGAAAGGTCGCGTGGGTCGGAGCGCTGGTGGCCGGGCAGGACGTCGTACAGGCGGGCGTGATGGCGATGCTCGTCCCGCTCGATGGTCGCGCGGCGGGTGGCGGGGTCCAGCTCGTCGCCATCGACGCCGGGCACGCGGCGGGGGATCGCCAGCGGGAGGGATGGGTCCGCGTGGGTCGCGTGCAGGACCGCCAGCGCCTCCATGTCGAGCGTGGCGGGATCCTCGGCGGCATTCGAGAGCTTCATGACCGCGATCGGCGCCGCGGTCGCATCGAGCAGGATGAACGTCTGATCCCGTTCGCTGCCGAGGTCGCGAGCGGCCGTGGCCGGCTGCCCGAACGTGCCGGCGGCGATGCCCAGCACGGCCGCCTCATCGAACGCCGGTCGGGCGGCGGCAAGCACGGGATCGAACGCAGGCTCGTCGCTCATCGTCGCGATGGTAGCGGTCGACGGTCCCGGGCATTCTCCCCACTGGGATCCTCCCCAGTGGCGTTCTCCGCCCGGGCGTTCTCCGCCAGATGACGTCGCTGAGCGTCACTAAGCGGCGATACCGTCTAGAGCCGGCGCGGCAAGCGGGCGCGCATCGTCGACGTATGCGCGGTCGTGCGGACCGCTGCATAGCTAGCCCCGTCAACGGGCAGGATCGATGCCCGGGGCTGCGCGCAGTCCGCCTAAGGTTCTGTGCGTTGACATCTGGCGGCAAGCGTCGGGCCGGCAGGCCGGGATCCCGCGCCGGATCTGGTCGAACGCCCGCGCTGGGCGGGCCGGGCCGTCCGCCCGACCGGGGGGGCCTGGCGGACCGGCCGTTGCGGTCGGCTAGAATGGCGACCCTCATCCCAACGACCCGCGTTGCGCGCCGGCCCCTGTGCCGCAGAGCGACCCCAGGAGCCCACCCCGACATGATCAGCACCGGCGAACTCAAGAAGGGCGTCGCCATCGAGCTCGACGGCGAGCTCTGGCAGATCCTCGACTACCACCACATCAAGATGGGTCGCGGCTCGGCCCAGGTCAGGATCACGCTCCGCAACATCAAGCGAGGCCAGACCGTGGAGCGCTCGTTCCAGGCCGGCACGAAATGGCCGCGAGCATCGATGGAGAAGCGACCGGTCCAGTTCCTCTACCGCGATGGCGACGACCACCACTTCATGGACACTGATTCGTACGACCAGTTCGTGCTGTCGACCGAAGCCCTGGGCGACACGGCGAACTACCTCAAGGACGGGATGACCCTCGACCGGACCAGCTACCAGGGCGAGACGATCGGCGTCGAGCTGCCGGTCACGGTCGACCTCGCCGTCGTC